>NZ_JBJGZO010000001.1:0-341826 GCF_054050575.1 Blastococcus sp. SYSU D00868 | reverse complement strand
CCCCCCCCCCCCCCCCCACCGCCCCCCCCGGCGGGCGCGGGTCCTCGCGGTGCAGGGGCGCCGCCCCCCCCCCCCCCCCCCCCCCCCCCCCCCCCCCCCCCCCCCCCCCCCCCCCCGTCCCGGCGAGCACGCGGGAGGACAGCTGCCGGCCGGTGCGGCGCAGCAGCAGCTCCGGCGTCGCGCCGAGCAGGCCGTCGACGGCGAAGGTCCAGCAGTCGGGGAACCGGGCGGCCAGCCGGCCGAGCAGCCGGCGCGGGTCCAGCGGCACGTCGGCGGTCACCAGCAGGTCCCGCGCCAGCACCACCTTGTCCAGCTCGCCCGCGCCGATCCGGCGCACCGCCGCGGCCACCGCCGCGCACCAGTACACCGGGTCCAGCGCGCCGTCGGCGTAGCGCAGCCGGCCGGGCGCCGGCGCCGGCTCGTTGTGGACCGGCAGCGGGGCGGGGTCCGGGTGGGTCGGGGAGGCGATCGTCGTCATCCAGGCCACGCCCGCGCGCCGCCCGACGACGACCTCGGGGACGACGAACACCGACGTGCCGGCCGCGGGGTCGAACGCGACGCTGGCGAAGGCGACCGGCCCCGAGCCGGGGACGCCGACGGGATCCGCCGCGGACAGCTCCGCCGACAGCCCGGCCCACCACCGCGCCGCCTCGGCCAGCGCGTGCGGGCCGGAGACCTCCAGGCGGGCGGCCTCGCCCCACCCGACCAGCCCCTCCCCGCGGCGCACCCAGGACAGCCCGCCGGTCGCGGGCAGCAGGCGCAGCAGCTCCGGGGAGTCGGGCAGCTCGACGGTCGTGACCGCGGACGCCGCGGCGTCCGGGGAGGTCAGCGCCGCCGTCGTCACGGGTCCAGAGTAGGCAGCCGGGTAGCGTCCCCGCCGTGGCAGACCGGCGAGACGACGCACACACCGCCGGGCTGCGGGCCGGTCTGGACAAGGCCCCCGCCGAGGTCGCGGCCATGTTCGACCGGGTCGCCCGCCGCTACGACCTGACCAACACCGTCCTGTCGGGCGGGCTGGACGCCGGCTGGCGCCGGGCCACCCGCGAGGCGGTCGGCGCGCGCCCGGGGCAGACGGTGCTCGACGTCGCGGCCGGCACCGCCGTCTCCACGGTCGAGCTGGCCGCCGGCGGCGCGACCGCGATCGCCTGCGACTTCTCCCAGGGGATGCTGCGGGCCGGCGCCGCCCGGCGGGTGCCGAAGGTGGCCGGGGACGCGATGGCGCTGCCGCTGGCCGACGCGAGCGTGGACGCGGTCGTCATCTCCTTCGGGCTGCGCAACGTCGCCGACCCCGACGCGGCGCTGCGCGAGTTCCTCCGGGTCACCCGGCCGGGCGGCACGCTGGTGGTCTGCGAGTTCTCCAGCCCGACCTGGGCGCCGTTCCGCACGGTCTACCTCGAGTACCTGATGCGGGCGCTGCCGCGGATCGCGCGGGCGGTCAGCAGCAACCCCGACGCCTACGTCTACCTCGCCGAGTCGATCCGGGCCTGGCCCGACCAGCCGACCCTGGCGGCGCGGGTGGCGGCCGCGGGGTGGGCCGACGTGGCCTGGCGCGACCTCACCGGCGGCATCGTCGCCCTGCACCGCGCCCGCCGCCCCTAGGCCGCCGCGCGCGGGAGGTCCCGTCCGCGGGTGGTGACACGGGCGATGTGCGCCGGAGGACCACTCGGGACCCGGACCGGTCCCGGACCGCACAGCGCCCGTGCGCGGGGAGCCCGGGAACCCGGACCGCCGGCGGCCGACGGCCCTGGTCCGGGCCCGCGGGCCGCCGTAGCGTCGGTCCATGACGTCACCGCCGATGCCCGAACCGCCCGGGCCCTCGCCCTCGCCGGTGGACCCGCTGTCCCCGCCCGGCCCCGCGCCGCTGCCGCAGCCGAGCCCCACCGACCCGACCGCCCCGCCGCCGACCGGGCCGCAGCCGGTCTGACGGTCGGGCCCGACCCCACGGGCGAGCGCATGCGCTTCGCCGACCGCGCCGAGGCCGGCCGCGCCCTGGCCCGCCGGCTCGCCGGGCGGGTGGGGCCGGACGCCGTCGTGCTCGGGCTGCCCCGCGGCGGCGTCGTCGTCGCCGTCCCGGTGGCCGCCGCGCTGCGGGCGCCGCTGGACGTGCTCGTCGTCCGCAAGCTCGGCCTGCCCGAGCACCCCGAGCTCGCCATGGGCGCGATCGCGGCGGTGGGGGACGTCGTCGAGACCGTCCGCACCCCCGAGGTCCTCGGCCCCGCCGGCGTGGCCGATGCGGACTTCGCCGCGGTGCGCGACCGCGAGCTGGCCGAGCTCCGCCGCCGCACCGACGCCTACCGCACCGGCCGGGTCCCGCCGCCGGTCCGCGGCCGCACCGTCGTGCTGGTCGACGACGGGCTGGCCACCGGCTCGACCATGCGCGCCGCCCTGGCCGCGCTGCGGCGGCAGGAGCCGGCCCGCGTCGTCGTCGCCGTCCCGGTCGCCTCGCCCCGCGTCGCCGCCGAGCTGGCCGCCGAGGTCGACGACCTCGTCTGCCTGGCCGCGCCCGCCGGCTTCCGCGCGGTCGGCCAGGCGTACGCCGACTTCTCCGCCACCTCGGACGACGCCGTGCGCGCGGCCCTCGCCGGCGCCTCCTCCTGACGCGGCCGCGTGAGGCTCGTCACGGGGGGCTTGTTCCCTGGCTCACACCGCGGCGTAGGCTCGGACCCGACGACTTCGTGAAAATGTTCACAAGCGCACCGGGAACCGCGGGAGGGGGATCGACGTGCCGAGCACGCTCGCCGCGGCGCCGCGCGGGGACGCCCTGCGCGCCGACGTGGTCGTCGTCGGCGCCGGGCCCGCGGGCTCGGCCGCGGCCCGCACGCTGGCCGCCGCGGGCCGCGACGTCGTCGTCCTCGAGAAGGCCGACTTCCCGCGGGAGAAGGTCTGCGGCGACGGGCTGACCCCGCGCGGGGTCAAGGCGCTCGACGACCTGGGCGTGGACACCACCGGCTGGGTCCGCCACCGCGGGCTGCGGGTCTTCGGCGGCGGCCAGGTCGTCGAGGTCGACTGGCCGCAGCTGCGCTGCTGGCCCTCCCACGGGCTGATCCGCACCCGCAGCGACCTCGACACCCTGCTGGCCGACCACGCCGCGGCCGCCGGTGCCCGGGTGCACACCGGCGTCCAGGTGACCGACCCCGAGCTGGACGACGCCGAGCGGGTCGTCGGCGTGCGGACCCTCGTCGGCCCGGGGAGGGAGCCGGCCACCTGGCGCGCGCCGCTGGTGGTCTCCGCCGAGGGGCTGTCCGGGCGGCTGGCCAAGTCGCTCGGCCTGGTCCGCCGCGAGGACCGCCCGCTGGGCGTCGCGGTCCGCCGCTACGTGCGCACCCCGCGCTCGGCCGACCCCTACCTCGACATCTCCTTCGACCTGTCCGCCGACGGGCCCAGCGCCGACTCGATGCCCGGCTACGGCTGGTCCTTCGGCATGGGCGACGGCACCGCCAACGTCGGCTTCGGCCTGCTGGACACCCGTCGCGGCACGGGCGCCGAGCCGCGCACCGTGCTGCGCCGGTGGCTGGCCACGCTGCCGCCGGAGTGGCAGCTGGACGACGAGCACGCGGTCACCCCGCTGCGCGGCGCCGGCCTGCCGATGGCGCTGCACCGCCAGCCCGCCTACACCCGCGGGCTGCTGCTGGCCGGCGACGCCGCCGGGGTGGTCAACCCGTTCAACGGCGAGGGCATCAGCTACGCGCTGGAGACCGGCGCGATGGCGGCCGAGACCGCGGTCGCGGCGCTGGCGCAGCCGGAGGGGCCGGCCCGCGAGGCGGCGCTGCGCCGGTACCCCGCGCGGCTGCGCGAGGAGTACGGCCGCCACCACCGGCTCGGCATCGGCTTCCTGGCCCTCCTCGACCGCCCGGAGGTCGTCCGCTTCGCCACCGCGCACGGGCTCAAGCGGCCCGCGCTGGTGAACCGGGCGCTGCGGCTGATGGGCAACCTCTCCGACGGCCGCGACGGCGACCGCTTCGACCGGGCGCTGGCCCTCCTGACCCGACTGACCCCGGCGGTGTGAGGCCGACATGACGATCCGATACCGAATCGACACGACGAGTGCCGGACGCGCACGTCCGGTGACCTCCGTCACCGTAGGGTGCCGCTGATGCTCTCGTCCTACGTGCCGATCGTCGGCCTGTTCGCCCTGGCCGCCGCGTTCGCGCTCTTCTCCGTCACCGCCGCCCCGTTCGTCGGCCCGCGCCGCTACAACCGCGCGAAGCTGCAGGCCTACGAGTGCGGCATCGAGCCGGTCGACCAGCCGCTCACCGGCGGCCGCTTCCCGGTCAAGTACTACCTCACGGCGATGCTCTTCATCGTCTTCGACATCGAGATCGTCTTCCTCTACCCGTGGGCCGTTGCCAACGACGCGCTCGGCGTCTTCGGGCTGGTCGAGATGGTCGTGTTCATCGGCACCGTCTTCCTCGCCTACGCCTACGTGTGGCGGCGGGGCGGACTGGAATGGGACTGAGCATGGGGCGGGCGGTCTAGTCATGGGTCTCGAGGAGAAGCTGCCCAGCGGCGTCCTGCTGACGACGGTGGAGAAGCTGGTCAACTGGACGCGCAAGTCGTCGTTCTGGCCGGCCACGTTCGGCCTGGCCTGCTGCGCCATCGAGATGATGGCCACCGGCGCCGGCCGCTACGACCTGGCCCGGTTCGGCATGGAGGTCTTCCGGGCCTCGCCGCGGCAGGCCGACCTGATGATCGTCGCGGGCCGGGTGAGCCAGAAGATGGCGCCGGTCCTGCGCCAGATCTACGACCAGATGCCCGAGCCGCGCTGGGTGCTCGCCATGGGCGTGTGCGCCAGCTCCGGCGGCATGTTCAACAACTACGCGATCGTGCAGGGCGTCGACCACGTCGTCCCGGTGGACATGTACCTGCCCGGCTGCCCGCCCCGGCCGGAGATGCTGATGGACGCGATCCTCAAGCTGCACTACAAGATCCAGCACGAACCGCTGGGCCCGAAGCGGGAGAAGGCGCTGGCCCGCGCCCGCGAGGACGGCACCGCGAAGGACCTGCTGGTGGAGATGCCCTCCAGCGTCCGCGTGGACAAGGCCGCCCGGCGCGCCTACGAGCAGGCCGCCGCCGAGGGGCGCACCGGCCAGTTCGCGATCGACCAGCGCGGCGGCAAGGCCGTCCTGCTGCCCGAGCCCTACGTGCGGAGCGAGCCCGGAGTGCAGCCATGAGCAGCGACGGCGGCTTCCCGACCCCGGGCCCGGACGGCGGCCAGCAGGGCATCGGCGGCGGGCCGGCCGGCGGCTTCCGCCGCGGCGCGTTCGGCGTCACCGGCAGCGGCGACACCTCCGGCTTCGGCGGGCTGGTCCGCGTCGAGCCGGGCGGCGCCGTCGCGCTGCACTCGACCGAGCGGCCCTACGGCGGGTGGTTCGACGAGGTCACCGACGCGCTGATCGAGGCGGTCGGGGAGGCCACGTACGCCGTCGCCGTCTCGCGGGTGCTGGTCGACCGCGGCGAGATCACCTACTTCGTGCCCCGCGAGCACCTGCTGACCCTGGTCCGGGCGCTGCGGGACGACGAGGCGCTGCGCTTCGAGCTGTGCAGCAGCGTCTCCGGCGTCGACTACCTCGACAGCGGCGGCCCGGCGGTCGCCCCCGGCCGGCCGCGGCTGCACGTCGTCTACCACCTGACCTCGATGACCTACCGCCGCCGCATCCGGCTGGAGGTGGCGGTGACCGCCGAGGACCCGCACGTGCCCTCGGTGACCGGCGTCTACCCGACGGCGGACTGGCACGAGCGGGAGACGTTCGACATGTTCGGCGTCGTCTTCGACGGCCACCCGTCGCTCACCCGGATCCTCATGCCCGACGACTGGGACGGCTTCCCCCAGCGCAAGGACTACCCGCTCGGCGGCGTCCCGGTGGAGTACTACGACGCGACCATCCCGCCTCCCGACACCCGCAGGTCCTACCGATGAGGGGCCACCGATGACCACCACGCAGGACCCCTACGCCGGCTCCCGCGAGACCACCGAGGGCCGCGTCTACACGGTCACCGGCGGCGACTGGGACCAGACCTTCGGCGGCGACCTCACCGGCGAGGAGCGCCTCGTCGTCAACATGGGGCCGCAGCACCCCTCCACGCACGGCGTCCTGCGGCTGGTGCTCGACCTCGAGGGCGAGACGGTGACCAAGGCGCGGGTGGTCATCGGCTACCTGCACACCGGCATCGAGAAGAACACCGAGTACCGCAACTGGACGCAGGGCACGACCTTCGTCACGCGGATGGACTACCTGTCCCCGCTGTACAACGAGGCCGGCTACTGCATGGCCGTGGAGAAGCTCCTCGGCATCGAGATCCCGCAGCGGGCGCAGACCATCCGCGTCCTCGTCATGGAGATCAACCGGATCGCCTCGCACCTGGTCGGCCTGGCCACCGGCGGCATGGAGCTCGGCGCGCTCACCGCGATGACCAACGGCTTCCGCGAGCGCGAGCTGTGCCTGGACCTCCTCGAGGAGATCACCGGGCTGCGGATGAACCACGCCTACATCCGCCCCGGCGGGCTGGCGCAGGACCTGCCGCCCGGCGCGGTGGAGCACATCCGCGAGTGGCTGGAGGTCATGCCCAAGCGGCTGGCCGAGTACCACCGGCTGCTCACCGGCCAGCCGATCTGGCAGCGCCGGCTGAAGGACGTCGGCTACCTCGACGTCACCGGCTGCGTCGCCCTCGGCGTCACCGGCCCGGTGCTGCGCGCCGCCGGCCTGCCCTGGGACCTGCGCAAGGTCGAGCCCTACCTCGGCTACGAGACCTACGACTTCGAGGTGCCGACCGCCGACACCTCCGACGCGTGGGGCCGGTACCTGGTGCGCATGGCCGAGATGCAGGAGTCGCTCAAGATCGTCGCCCAGGCGCTGGACCGGCTGGAGCCCGGCCCGGTCATGGTCGAGGACAAGAAGATCGCCTGGCCCGCGCAGCTCTCGCTCGGCGCGGACGGCATGGGCAACTCGCTGGAGCACGTGCAGCACATCATGGCCGGCTCGATGGAGTCGCTGATCCACCACTTCAAGCTGGTCACCGAGGGCTTCCGGGTGCCGGCCGGGCAGGTGTACGTGCCGGTCGAGTCCCCCCGCGGCGAGCTCGGCTACCACGTGGTCAGCGACGGCAGCACCCGGCCGTGGCGCGTCCACGTGCGCGACCCCAGCTTCGTGAACCTGCAGGCCACGGCCGCGATGAGCGAGGGCGGCATGATCGCCGACGTCATCGCGGCGATCGCGTCGATCGACCCGGTGATGGGAGGTGTCGACCGGTGAGCGCACTCCCCGGATCGGCCGAGGGGACGGCGGTGACCGGGCTGGACTCCAGCCCGGTGGAGGCCGACCCGCAGACCCTGGCCGAGCTGCCGCCGCTGACCGAGCAGACCCGGCTCGAGGCGCGGGAGATCATGGCCCGCTACCCGCAGCCACGCTCGGCGCTGCTGCCGATGCTGCACCTGGTGCAGTCGGTGCAGGGCTACGTCTCGCCCGAGGGCGTCGCGCTGTGCGCCGAGGAGCTGGGCCTGACCAAGGCCGAGGTCGGCGCGGTCGCGACCTTCTACACGATGTACAAGCGCCGGCCGACCGGCCGGCACTTGGTCAGCGTGTGCACCAACACCCTGTGCAACGTCCTCGGCGGGCAGCGGATCTACGAGGCGCTGTGCACCGACCTCGGCGTGCACCACGACGAGACCGCCGCCGACGGCTCGGTCACCCTCGAGCACGCCGAGTGCCTGGCCGCCTGCGACTACGCGCCCGTGGTCACCGTCGACTACGAGTTCTACGACCAGCAGGACGTCGACAGCGCCCGCGAGCTGGTGGCCGCGCTGCGCCGCGGCGAGAAGCCGCACCCCACCCGCGGCGCCCCGCTCACCGACTTCCGCGGCGTCTCCCGCCAGCTCGCCGGGTTCTCCCAGTGGGCCGACGCCGAGGCCGCGGACGCCGCCGTCGACGCGCCCTGGGAGGCCGGCCCGACCCTGATCGGCGTCCGGCTGGCCGAGGAGCGCGGCGAGACCGCGCCGCCGATGGCCGGCGCGGAGCCCGAGCCCGCCGACGCCGGCGAGCCGCGGGAGACCGTCCGCCCGTCCGGCCGGTCCGGCAAGGCGCCCGGCCTGGAGGCCGCCGACGCCCGCGTCGCCGCTGCCGACACCCCGGCCGAGCGGGCCGGCGCGGCCGGCTCGCACCCCGACGCCCCGGAGCCCGCCGGACGGCGGCTGCCCGACGGCACCACCGGCACCGACACCCCCGCGGGATCCGAGCCGGGGACCTCCGGCCAGGGTCCTGCCACCTCCTCGCCCGGCCCGAATCCACCCGGGAAGGCCTGACATGCCCCTCACCCCCGTCCTCACCGCGCGCTGGGGCGCCGACCAGCCCTGGCGGCTGTCCACCTACGAGTCGCTCGAGGGCTACGCCGCGCTGCGCACCGCACTGACGATGGCGCCCGACGAGCTGGTCACCCTGGTCAAGGACTCCGGGCTGCGCGGCCGCGGCGGCGCCGGCTTCCCGACCGGCATGAAGTGGAGCTTCATCCCGCAGCCCAAGCCGGGGGAGACGCCGACCGGCCCGGCGGCCAAGCCCAAGTACCTCGTGGTCAACGCCGACGAGGGCGAGCCGGGCACCTGCAAGGACCTGCCGCTGATGATGACCGACCCGCACTCGCTGGTGGAGGGCGTGATCATCTCCGCCTACGCCATCCGGTGCCACTTCGCGGTCATCTACGTCCGCGGCGAGGCGGTGCACGCCCACCGCCGGCTGGTCAGCGCGGTCCAGGAGGCCTACGCCGCCGGCTACCTCGGCAGCGACGTCCTGGGCTCGGGCTACGACCTCGAGCTCGTCGTGCACGCCGGCGCCGGCGCCTACATCTGCGGCGAGGAGACCGCGCTGCTCGACTCGCTCGAGGGCTACCGCGGCCAGCCGCGGCTCAAGCCGCCGTTCCCGGCCGTCGCCGGGCTCTACGGCGCCCCGACCGTGATCAACAACGTCGAGACGCTGGCCAGCGTGCCGTTCGTCGTCCGCGGCGGCGCCGACTGGTTCAAGGAGTTCGGACCGGAGAAGTCGCCCGGCCCGAAGATCTACTCGCTGTCGGGCCGCGTCGTCCGTCCCGGCCAGTACGAGGCGCCGATGGGGACGACGATGCGCGAGCTGCTGGAGATGGCCGGCGGCATCCGCCCGGGCCACGAGCTCAAGTTCTGGACGCCGGGCGGGTCCTCCACGCCGTACTTCACCGCCGAGCACCTCGACGTCCCGCTGGACTTCGACTCGGTCGCCGCCGCGGGGTCGATGCTCGGCACCACCGCGCTCATGGTCTTCGACGAGACCGACTCGATCGTCGAGGCCACCCTGCGGTTCACCGAGTTCTACGCGCACGAGAGCTGCGGCAAGTGCACCCCGTGCCGCGAGGGCACCTACTGGCTGGTCCAGATCCTCGAGCGGCTCGTCGAGGGCCGCGGCACCGCCGCCGACCTCGACCTGCTCACCGACACCTGCGACAACATCCTGGGCCGGTCGTTCTGCGCCCTCGGTGACGGCGCCACCAGCTGCATCGCCAGCTCGCTCAAGTACTTCCGGGACGACTACGTCGCGCTGCTGCCCCCCGAGGAGCAGGCGCGGCTGGGCCGTTCGCTCCGCCTCGAGCCCGTGGGGGCCGCCTCGTGACACTGACACCCACCAGCCCCGAGCCGGCGGCCGCGGTCCCGCCGGGCGCGCCCGGCCCGCACACCCCGCCGGACGCCGTCCGCTGCACCATCGACGGCTTCGACGTCGCGGTGCCCAAGGGGACGTTGATCATCCGTGCGGCCGAGATGATCGGCGTGCAGATCCCGCGGTTCTGCGACCACCCGCTGCTCGAGCCGGTCGGCGCCTGCCGCCAGTGCCTGGTCGAGGTGGAGGGCCAGCGCAAGCCGGTGGCCTCGTGCACCATGCCGGTGACGGAGGGCATGGTCGTGCAGACGCAGCTGACCAGCCCGGTCGCCGACAAGGCGCAGCAGGGCACGATGGAGCTGCTGCTCATCAACCACCCGCTGGACTGCCCGGTCTGCGACAAGGGCGGCGAGTGCCCCCTGCAGAACCAGGCGATGAGCAACGGCCGCGCCGAGAGCCGGTTCGTCGACGTCAAGCGCACCTATCCCAAGCCGCTGCCGATCAGCAGCGAGGTGCTGCTGGACCGCGAGCGGTGCGTGCTCTGCGCGCGCTGCACCCGCTTCTCCCAGCAGGTCGCCGGCGACCCGTTCATCGAGCTGTTCGAGCGCGGCGCGCTGGAGCAGGTGGCGATCTACGAGGACGAGCCGTTCGAGTCCTACTTCTCCGGCAACACCACCCAGATCTGCCCGGTCGGGGCGCTGACCAGCGCGCAGTACCGGTTCCGCTCCCGCCCGTTCGACCTGCGCAGCGAGGACAGCGTCTGCGAGCACTGCGCCTCGGGCTGCGCGCAGCGCACCGACTACCGCCGCGGCACGGTGCTGCGCCGGCTGGCCGGCGAGGACCCGCAGGTCAACGAGGAGTGGAACTGCGACAAGGGCCGCTGGGCCTTCCGCTACGCCACCGCCAACGAGCGGTTCACCACGCCGCTGGTCCGCCGCGACGGCGTCCTGCAGCCGGCCTCCTGGCCCGAGGCCTGGGCGGCGGCCGCCGCCGGGCTGGCCGCGGCGCGCGCCGCCGGCGGCGTCGGGGTGCTGCCCGGCGGCCGGCTCACCGTCGAGGACGCCTACGCCTACGCCAAGTTCGCCCGCGTGGCGCTGGGCACCAACGACGTCGACGCCCGCGCCCGCGCGCACTCCGCGGAGGAGGAGGCCTTCCTCGCCGCGCGCGTCGCCGGCCGCTTCCCCGGCGCCGGCGCCGTCACCTACGACGAGCTGGGCGACGCCCCGGCCGTGCTCCTGGCCGGCTTCGAGCCGGAGGAGGAGTCGCCGATCGTCTTCCTGCGGCTGCGCCGCGCGGTGCGCACCCGCGGGCTGCCGGTCTTCGACCTCGCCCCCTTCGCCACCCGCGCCGCGGTCAAGCTGCAGGCCACCGTGCTCGGCACCCTGCCCGGCACCGAGGCCCGCTCGCTGGCGGCGCTGGCCGCCGGCACCTGGGGCGGGCCGGCCGTGGAGGCGCTGCGGCAGCCCGGCGCGGTCGTGCTGGCCGGCGAGCGGCTGGCGGAGGTCCCCGGCGCGTTCAGCGCGCTGGCCGAGCTGGCCCGCACCACCGGCGCGCGCGTGGCCTGGGTGCCGCGGCGGGCCGGGGAGCGCGGCGCGGTCGAGGCCGGCGCCCTGCCCGGGCTGCTGCCCGGCGGCCGCGTCGTGACCGACCCCGCGCACCGGGCGGACGTCGCCGCACTGTGGGGCCTCGAGGAGCTCCCGGCCGCCCCCGGCCGCGACCTCACCGGCATCCTCACCGCCGTCCGGGACGGCGAGCTGGGCGGCCTGCTGGTCGGCGGCGTCGACCCGGCCGACCTGCCCGACCCGCGGCTGGCCGAGGCGGCGCTGTCCGCGGCCGGCTTCGTGGTCAGCCTCGAGCTGCTGCCCAGCGCGGTCACCGAGCACGCCGACGTCGTCCTCCCGGTGGCCGCGGCGCCGGAGAAGGCCGGCAGCTACCTGGACTGGGAGGGCCGGGTGCGGTCCTTCGACGCCACCCTGCACGGCACCGGCCAGCTGACCGACGGCCGGGTGCTGCACGGGCTGGCCGAGGAGCTCGGCGTGGACCTGCGGCTGCCCGTCGTCGAGGCGGCGCAGGCCGAGCTCGGCGCCCTCGGGCTGCCGGCCACGGTCGCGGCCGTGACCGGGCTGGACGTCGCCCCCGCCCCGGACGCGGCGCCCGGCGAGGACGAGGCGGTGCTCGCCTCCTGGCGGCAGCTGCTCGACGTCGGCACGCTGCAGCGCGACGAGCCGGAGCTGGCCGGCACCGCGCGCCCGCCGGTGGCGCGGCTCGGCCGCGAGGCCGCGGCCCGCCTCGGGCTCGCCGACGGCGACCGGCTCACCGTGACCGGCGCGGCCGGTGCGGTGACCCTCCCGGTGCGGGTGACCGAGATGCCCGACCGCGTGGTCTGGCTGCCGATGCGCTCGCCCGGCAGCGAGGTGCGCAGCCAGCTGGGCACCTCGCCCGGCGGCGTCGTCCGACTGTCGGCCGGAGGTGCCCCGTGAGCGAGCTCGCGAGCTCACCGGAGAACGCAGCAGCACCGGGAACGAAGACGACGAGCGCCAGCGAGGAGGCGAAGTGAGCGTCCTGGCCAGCCCCGAGCAGCCGACCCTCGAGGACTTCGGCAACGACGTCTGGTGGATCGTCCTCATCAAGATCGTCGGCGTCTTCGTCGTCCTGGTCGTGATGACGCTGTTCGCGATCGTCTTCGAGCGCAAGGTCGTCTCGCGGATGCAGCAGCGGATCGGCCCCAACCGGGTCGGCCCGCGCGGCTACCTGCAGAGCCTGGCCGACGGCCTGAAGCTGGCGTTCAAGGAAGACATCATGCCGGCGCTGGCGGACAAGCCGGTCTACTTCCTGGCGCCGGTGATCTCCGCCGTCCCGGCGTTCCTGGCCTTCTCGGTCATCCCGATGGGCCCGACCGTGAGCATCTTCGGCGAGCGGACGCCGCTGCAGCTCACCGACGCCCCCATCGGCGTGCTCGTCGTCCTGGCCTGCTCGGCGATGGGCGTCTACGGCATCGTGCTCGCCGGCTGGGCCTCGGGCTCGACCTACCCGCTGCTCGGCGGCCTGCGCAGCGCCGCGCAGATGGTCAGCTACGAGATCGCGATGGGGCTGTCGATCGTCGCGGTGTTCCTCTACGCCGGCACGATGTCGACCTCCGAGATCGTCGCCGCCCAGGCCGACGGCAACCAGGTCTCCTTCTTCGGGCTGGACTTCACCGGCCCGAGCTGGTTCGCGGTGCTGCTGCCGGTCAGCTTCGTCATCTACGCCATCGCGGTGGTGGGGGAGACCAACCGGGCGCCGTTCGACCTCCCCGAGGCCGAGAGCGAGCTCGTCGGCGGCTTCCACACCGAGTACTCGTCGCTGAAGTTCGCGCTGTTCTTCCTGGCCGAGTACATCAACATGGTCACCGTCTCCGCCCTGGCCGCGACGCTGTTCCTCGGCGGCTGGCGGGCCCCGTGGCCGCTGTCGATCTGGGACGGCGCCAACTCCGGCTGGTGGCCGATGCTGTGGTTCTTCCTCAAGGTCGTGCTGGCGCTGTTCGTCTTCATCTGGCTGCGTGGCACGCTGCCCCGGCTCCGCTACGACCAGTTCATGCGGTTCGGGTGGAAGGTCCTGGTCCCCACCGCGCTGCTGTGGATCCTCGCCGTCGCCACCATGCGCACCGTCTCCCGCGAGGCCGACCTCTCCACCGGGCAGGTGGCGCTGTTCGTCGGCGTCCCGATGGCGCTCGTGGTGCTCGGCGTCCTGTGGGCCGCCGGCCGGGTGGCCAACCGCGACACCCGGGTCATGGCGGAGGAGGCCGCGGCCGGGGCCGTCCACGCCACCGAGCCGGAGCCGGAGGTGCTGCCCCCGGTGGGCGGGCCGCGCCGCCGGCCGGCCCAGCGCACCGGCCCCAGCCGCGCCGAGGGCGGGTTCCCGATCCCGCCCATGGACCTGCAGGTCCCGCCGTCGCCGCGGCTGCGCCGCGGCGAGCCGGTCGGGGCGGCCAGCCGCGCCGACGGCGGGGTGGTCGCCACCGGCCGCCGCGGCAGCACCCGCACCGACGCCCCATCGACCAACGGCCTGGAGGACGGCGATGTCTGAGCCCACCACCGGCGGGACGGAGAAGGGCCTCGCCCAGGCCGCCCGCGGCGGTGAGGTCGAGCGGGCCGGGCGGCGGGCCGACGTCGTCCCCGCCGGCCGCCGCAGCCTGCTGCCGGCGCCGGGCCAGGGCTT
Organism: Blastococcus sp. SYSU D00868; assembly: GCF_054050575.1. Classification (NCBI taxonomy): domain Bacteria; kingdom Bacillati; phylum Actinomycetota; class Actinomycetes; order Geodermatophilales; family Geodermatophilaceae; genus Blastococcus; species Blastococcus sp. SYSU D00868. The sequence continues at coordinate 328,018 of NZ_JBJGZO010000001.1, read as the reverse complement.
CGGCGTCACCTTCGCGCAGATCTTCCGCAAGGTGACGACCGAGGAGTACCCCGAGGTCCCGAAGGTGACCAAGCCGCGCTACCACGGGCGGCACGTGCTCAACCGGCACCCCGACGGGCTGGAGAAGTGCGTCGGCTGCGAGCTGTGCGCCTGGGCCTGCCCGGCCGACGCCATCTACGTCGAGGGGGGCGACAACACCGAGGACGCCCGCTACTCGCCGGGCGAGCGCTACGGCCGCGTCTACCAGATCAACTACCTGCGCTGCATCTTCTGCGGGCTGTGCATCGAGGCGTGCCCGACCCGCTCGCTGACGATGAGCAACGACTTCGAGCTGGCCGACGACAACCGGCAGGACCTGATCTACACCAAGGAGCAGCTGATGGCCCCGCTGCTGCCGGGCATGGAGCAGCCGCCGCACCCGATGCGCCTGGGCGAGGACGAGAAGGACTACTACCTGGCCGCCACCCAGCGCGGGGAGCGGGCATGACGCCGCTGGCGGCGGCCGCCGACACGAGCGTCTCGCTCGGCACCGGCGAGGCCGTCGTCTTCTGGGTGCTCGCGCCGGTCGCGCTGGCGGGGGCCCTGGGCATGGTGTTCTCCCGCAACGCCATCCACTCGGCGCTGTGGCTGGTGACCACGATGCTCAGCCTGGGCGTCTTCTACGTCGTCCAGGAGGCGCCGTTCCTGGGCGCGGTGCAGATCATCGTCTACACCGGCGCGATCATGATCCTCTTCCTGTTCGTGCTCATGCTGGTCGGCCGCGACTCCTCGGACTCGGTGGTGGAGACGCTGCGCGGGCAGCGGGTCGCCGCGATCGTCCTCGGCGTCGGCTTCGCCGGCCTGGTCGGCGCCGGGATCGCCCGGGCCACGCAGGACCTCGTGGGCGACGGGCTGGCCGACGAGGGCGGCAACGGCAACATCCAGGCGATCGCCGAGCTGCTGTTCACCCGCTACCTGCTGGCCTTCGAGGTGACCAGCGCGCTGCTGATCACCGCGGCCGTCGGGGCCATGGTGCTCGCCCACATCGAGCGCGAGCCCGGCAGCCGGCGCACCCAGAAGGAGCTGTCGCGGGCCCGCTTCCTCACCGGCGACCGCCCGCAGACGCTGCCCGGCCCCGGGGTGTTCGCGCGGGCCAACTCCGTCGCCGCGCCGGCGCTGCTGCCCGACGGGCGCCCCGCCGAGGACAGCTTCGCCACCGGCATCGAGCCGCAGGAGGTCGACCAGATGCCGCGTCCGACCGGCCGCGCCCAGCTGGGCAGCCCCGACCACGCCCTCGGCACCCAGGACGGCGCCGCGCACGACGGGCGGGAACTCCGGTGACCCTCGCGCACTACCTGGTCCTCGCCGCGATCCTGTTCACCATCGGCGCCGTCGGCGTGCTGGTGCGGCGCAACGCGATCGTCGTGTTCATGTGCGTCGAGCTGATGCTCAACTCGGTGAACCTGACGCTGGTCACCTTCGCCCGGGCCACCGGCACCGTCGACGGCCAGATCATGGCCTTCTTCGTCATGGTCGTGGCCGCCGCCGAGGTCGTGGTCGGCCTCGCGATCATCATGTCGATCTACCGGACCCGCCGCTCGGCGTCCGTCGACGACGCCAACCTGCTGAAGTACTGACGAGACGGGACCCGCGTCGATGGACACCGTGCCCGCTGACGGGCTGATCTCCGCCTCCTGGCTGCTCGTCGCGCTGCCCCTCGCCGGCGCCGCGGTGCTGCTGCTCGGCGGCCGGCTCACCGACCGCTGGGGCCACCTGCTGGGCACCGGCACGGTGGTCGCGGCCTTCGTGGTCGCGGTGGGTTGCGCGCTGCAGCTCGACGGCCGGCAGGTCGCGGTCGACCTGTTCACCTTCGTCGACACCGGCTCCCTCGACGTCTCCGCCGGGCTGCTGGTCGACCCGCTGTCGGTCATGTTCGCGCTGCTCATCACCGGCGTCGGCGCGCTGATCCACGTCTACTCGATCGGCTACATGGCGCACGACCCGCGCCGCCGGCGGTTCTTCGCCTACCTCAACCTGTTCGTCGCGGCGATGCTGCTGCTGGTCCTGGGCGACAACTACGTCGCGCTGTACGTGGGCTGGGAGGGCGTGGGCCTGGCCTCCTACCTGCTCATCGCCTTCTGGCACGAGCGCCCGGCCGCGGCCACCGCGGCGAAGAAGGCGTTCATCATGAACCGGGTCGGCGACGTCGGCCTGGCCCTGGCGATCTTCATCATGTTCGCCCAGCTGGGCACCGTCTCCTACGAGGGCGTCTTCGGCGGGGCGGGGCTGCTGGCCGGCGGCACGGTCACGGCGATCGGGCTGCTGCTGCTCCTCGGCGCCTGCGGCAAGTCCGGCCAGTTCCCGCTGCAGGCGTGGCTGCCCGACGCGATGGAGGGCCCGACCCCGGTCTCGGCCCTGATCCACGCGGCGACCATGGTCACCGCCGGCGTCTACCTGATCGCCCGGTCGGCGCCGATCTACGACCTGACCGAGACCGCGCGCACCGTCGTCCTGGTCGTGGGCGCCGTGACGCTGATGATCGGCGCCATCGCCGGCTGCGCCTTCGACGACATCAAGAAGGTGCTGGCGTACTCGACGGTCAGCCAGATCGGCTACATGTTCCTGGCCGTCGGGCTGGGCCCGGCCGGCTATGTGGCGGGCCTGGCGCACCTGCTCACCCACGGCTTCTTCAAGGCCGGGCTGTTCCTCGGCGCCGGGTCGGTCATGCACGCCATGGACGACCAGGTGGACATGCGCCGGTTCGGCGGGCTGGCGCGCACGCTGCCGGTCACCTTCGTGACCTTCGGCCTGGGCTACCTGGCGCTGATCGGCTTCCCGTTCCTGTCCGGCTACTGGACCAAGGACGCGATCATCGAGGCCGCGCTCGACCACGGCGGCGCCTCCGGCTGGGTGCTCGGCGGGGTCGCGGTGCTCGGCGCCGGGCTCACCGCCTTCTACATGACCCGGCTGATGTTCATGACCTTCCTCGGCAAGCCGCGCTGGGCGCCGTCCGCGCCGGGCCGCCCGGTGCCGCACCCGCACGAGTCGCCGCCGGTGATGACGGTGCCGATGATCGCGCTGGCCGTGGGCTCGGTGGCCGCCGGCTTCCTGCTGGTGCAGGCCTTCCCGCTCGAGGAGTGGCTGGCGCCGGTGTTCGGCGAGCCCGAGGAGGCCGAGCACGTGGTCGCGCCGGCCGTCGTCGGCGTCGTCGTCACCGCGGTGATGCTGCTGGGGGTCCTCGCCGCCTGGCTGTTCGTCGGCCGCCGCGAGGTCCCGGTGGTCGCGCCCGCCCGGGTCTCGCCGGTCACCCGGGCCGCCCGCAGGGCGCTGTACGCCGACGCGATCAACGAGTCGCTCTTCATGCGCCCCGGCCAGTGGCTGACCCGGGCGCTGGTGTGGGTGGACAACCGCGGGGTGGACGGCGCGATCAACGGCCTGGCCGCGGGGCTCGGCGGCTCGTCGGCGCGGCTGGGCCGGGCGCAGACCGGCTTCGTCCGCACCTACGCGCTGGGGATGCTCGGCGGCGCGGTGCTGGTCGCCGGGGCGCTGCTCGCGGTGACGGCGGGCTGAGCGGGATGACGACGTACGGAGGGGCGCACGCTCGTGGATGACTTCCCGTTCCTGCTGCTCATGATCGCGGTGCCCGCGGTCGGCGCCGCGGTCGTGGCGGCGCTGGGGCGCGGCCGCGAGCTGCTGGCCAAGCAGGTCTCGCTGGGCGTGAGCCTGCTCGTGCTGCTGCTCGCCGTGCTGGCCACGGCCGCCTTCGACACCGACGGCCCGCGCTTCCAGTTGACCAGCTCGGTCTCCTGGATCGAGGACTTCGGGGTCTCCTTCGCCCTCGGCGTCGACGGCATCGCCCTGGTCATGCTGCTGCTGGTCGGCGTCCTGGTGCCGATCGTCATCGGCGCCTCCTGGGAGGACGAGCCCACCGGCGAGCGGTCGATGACGACGTTCTTCGCCTGGCTGCTGCTGCTCGAGGCGATGATGGTCGGCGTCTTCGCCGCGACCGACGTCTTCCTCTTCTACGTCTTCTTCGAGGCGATGCTCGTCCCGATGTACTTCCTGATCGGCAGCTTCGGCGGGCCGCGACGGCAGTACGCGGCGGTCAAGTTCTTCCTGTACAGCCTGGTCGGCGGGCTGATCATGCTCGCCGCGGTGATCGGCCTGTACGTGGTCAGCGCGCAGCAGGGCGAGGGCAGCTTCGCCTTCGAGGTGCTCAACGCCATCGACATCGACCCCGACGTGCAGAAGCTGCTCTTCCTCGGGTTCTTCGTCGCCTTCGCGATCAAGGCGCCGCTGGTGCCGCTGCACACCTGGCTGCCCGACGCCGGTGCCGAGGCGCCGATCGGCGGCGCCGTGCTGCTCGTCGGCGTCCTGGACAAGGTCGGCACCTACGGGTTCCTGCGCTACTGCCTGCCGCTGTTCCCCGACGCCTCCCGCGACCTCGCACCGTTCGTGCTCGTGCTCGCCGTCGCCGGCGTGCTGTACGCCGCGCTGCTGGCGATGGGCCAGAGCGACATGAAGCGGCTGGTCTCCTACACCTCGGTCGCGCACTTCGGCTTCATCGCGCTGGGCATCTTCGCGTTCACCACCGAGGCCCTCAGCGGCGCCGTGCTGTACATGGTCAACCACGGCATCGCGACCGGGCTGCTGTTCCTGGTCGTCGGCATGCTCATCGCGCGCGGCGGGTCCCGGCGGATCGCCGACTACGGCGGCGTCGCCGCCCAGGCGCCCGCGCTGGCCGGGGTGTTCCTGATCGCCGGCCTCGCCTCGCTGGCGCTGCCGGGCACCAACAGCTTCGTCAGCGAGTTCCTCGTGCTCATCGGCTCGTACCCGACCCGGCCGGTGTTCACGATCCTGGCCACCGCCGGGATCATCCTGGCCGCGCTCTACGTGCTGCTCATGTACCAGCGGACCATGCACGGCCCGCCGCGCGGGCTGATGGACGGCCGGGGGCTGGCCGGCGCCGGCGAGCCGCCGGCCGGTGCCCCGGCGGCGGACCCGGCCGGCCACGGCGCGACGGCGACGGCGACGGCGACGGAGACGGCCACCGCCGCGCCGGCCGAGGGGCGGCGCTGGCGTGACCTCAGCCGCCGGGAGGTCGCCGTGGCGGCCCCGCTGGTGGCGCTGATCGTCGTGCTGGGCGTGTACCCCCAGCCGCTCATCGACCTGGTCGAGCCGGCCGTCGCCGCGACGGTCTCCGACGTCGGCGGGGACCCCGGCGGGACGACGCCCGAGGTCGACAGCACCGGTGCCGAGACGGAGGCGGGGAACTGATGATCGAGGCACCGGACCTCTCGCTGGCGGCCCTGGCGCCGCTGCTGTTCGTGTTCGGCGCGGCCTGCATCGGCGTGATCGTCGAGGCCTTCGCGCCGCGCGACTCCCGCCACCCGGTCCAGGTCGCCCTCGCGCTCGTCGGCACCGTGGGCGGCTTCGTGAGCACGCTGCTCCTGGCCGGCACCGAGGAGGTCACCGCCGCCGGGGCGCTCGCCGTCGACGGCGCCGGGCTCTTCCTGCAGGCCACCATCGCCGGGCTCGGCGCCCTGTCGATCCTGCTGTTCGCCGAGCGCGCGCTGGACCCGGCGCGCTCGTCGTTCGTCGCCGAGGCCGCCGTCCCGGCCGGGAGCGTCCGCGACCGGGAGCTGCTCACCGCGACCCGGGTGCAGACCGAGGTCTACCCGCTGACCACGTTCGCGATCGGCGGCATGATGCTGTTCGTCGCGGCCAACGACCTGCTGGTCATGTTCGTGGCGCTCGAGGTGCTCAGCCTCCCGCTGTACCTGATCAGCGGCCTGGCCCGGCGCCGGCGGCTGCTGTCCCAGGAGGCGGCGGTCAAGTACTTCCTGCTGGGCGCCTTCGCCTCGGCGTTCTTCCTCTACGGCCTCGCGCTGGTCTACGGCGCCGCGGGCAGCGTCCGGCTGTCGACGATCTCCGAGGCGGTGACCGCCGAGGGCGGCGACGTCCTGCTCGTCCTCGGCCTGGGGCTGCTGATCGTGGGCCTCATGTTCAAGGCCAGCGTCGCGCCCTTCCACACCTGGACGCCGGACGTCTACCAGGGCGCGCCCACCCCGGTGACCGCCTTCATGGCCGCCTGCACGAAGGTCGCCGCGTTCGGCGCCATCCTGCGGCTGCTCTACGTCGGCTTCGGCACCGACGAGTGGACCTGGCGGCCGCTGGTCTACGGCATCGCGATCGTGTCGATGATCGTCGGCGCCGTCCTGGGGCTCACGCAGACCGACCTCAAGCGGATGCTCGCCTACTCCTCCATCGCGCACGCGGGCTTCCTGCTGACCGGCGTCATCGGCTTCGACGCCACCGGCGACAGCCCCGGCCTGGCCGCCACGCTCTTCTACCTGCTGGTCTACGGGCTGACCACGCTGGGCGCCTTCGCGGTGCTCACGCTGGTCCGCGACGGCGACGGGGAGGCCACCCACCTGTCGGCCTGGGCCGGCCTGGCGCAGCGCTCGCCGCTGGTCGCCGCGATCATGACGCTGTTCCTGCTCGCCCTGGCCGGCATCCCGCTCACCAGCGGCTTCACCGGCAAGTTCGCGGTGTTCCGGGCCGCGATCGACGACGGCGCCTGGCCGCTGGCCGTGGTCGCCCTGCTGGCCAGCGCCGTGGCCGCGTTCTTCTACCTGCGGGTCGTCGTCCTCATGTACTTCTCCGAGCCGGCGGCGGACGGCCCCACGGTCGGCGTGCCCGGGCTGCCCACCACGATCGTGCTCGCGGTGACCGCCGCGGCCACCCTCGTGCTGGGGATCGTGCCCGGGTCGGTGCTCGACCTCGCAGGCCAGGCGGCTAGATTCGTCGGCTGATGACCGGAGCCCGCGCCGCAGTCGACGCCACGCCGCCCGCCCAGGTGTGGCACCGGGCGTCCGCCCCGGCGTCCACGATCGGCACCTGGCTCCCCGAGGGAGCGCTGGGCGAGTCCCTCGCCGACGGGCTCGCCCGGGTGGAGGCGGCGCTGACGGCGTCCGTCGACAGCCAGCACGCGTTCGTGCGGGAGGCCGCCGCCCACCTCATGGCCGCCGGCGGGAAGCGCTTCCGGCCCGTGCTGACGCTGCTCGCCGCCCAGCTCGGCGACCCCGCCGCGCCCGGCGTCACCGAGTCGGCGGTCGTCTGCGAGCTCACCCACCTCGCGACGCTGTACCACGACGACGTCATGGACGAGGCCGCCGTCCGGCGCGGCGCCCCCAGCGCCAACACCCGCTGGACCAACAGCGTCGCCATCCTGACCGGCGACTTCCTCTTCGCGCGCGCCTCCGACCTGCTCGCCGACCTCGGCCCGGAGGCCGTCCGGGTGCAGGCGCGGACGTTCGAGCGACTGGTCACCGGGCAGATCCGGGAGACCGTCGGCCCCGCGCCCGACGACGACCCCATCACCCACTACCTCGAGGTGCTGGCCGACAAGACCGGGTCGCTGGTGGCCACCGCGGCCCGCTTCGGCGCCTCGTTCGCCGGTCTGGACGCGGCCCTGGTGGAGTCGCTGACGGCGTTCGGCGAGGAGGTGGGCGTCGCCTTCCAGCTGTCGGACGACCTGCTGGACATCGTCAGCGAGGGCGGCGCCTCCGGGAAGTCGCCCGGCACCGACCTGCGGGAGGGCATCGCCACGCTGCCCGTGCTGTTCGCGCTCGCCGGCGACGACCCGGCCGAGGCCCGGCTGCGCGAGCTCGTCGCCGCCCCGGTGACCGACGACGCCGAGCACGCCGAGGCGCTGGCCCTGCTGCGCTCGTCGGCCTCCCTGGCGCGCGCCACGCAGGTGCTGGGGGAGTACGCCGACCGGGCGCGGGCCCGGCTGGACGAGGTGCCCCCCGGCGAGGTCCGCGAGGCCCTCTCCGCGCTGTGCGACTACGTGGTGACGCGCACCAGCTGAGGAAGGACCCCCATGCCCCCCACCGCTCGCAGGCTCGCGGTGGGCCCCTGCATGGCGGCCGCGCTCCTGCTGGCCGGGGCGTGCACGGGGGACGGCGGCGGGTCCGGCGCCGCCGACGGGTCGGCCACCGGCGGGGCGCCGGGCACCGCCGAGCCGGGCGCGCCCGCCCTGCGCGTCGAGACCGTCCTCGAGGGCCTCGACCACCCCTGGGACGTCGCCCAGGCCCCCGACGGCACCCTGCTGGTCGACGAGCGGTCCGGAGGGCTGACCGCCGTCCGCCCCGACGGCGAGGTCGTCGAGGTCGCCGCCGACTTCGACGACCTGTACGCGCAGGGGGAGACGGGCCTGATGGGCCTGGTGCTCGACCCGGCGTTCGACGCCACCCGGCGGCTCTACACCTGCCAGGGCGTCGAGGAGGACGGCGGGGTGGAGATCCAGGTGATCGCCTGGACGATCGACCCCGCGTGGACGGCGGCCACCCGCGTCGCCGACCCCCTGGTCGGCGACCTGCCCGCGAACGCCTCCAGCGGCCGGCACGGCGGCTGCCGGCTGCGGTTCGACCCCGACGGGGCGCTGCTCGTGGGCACCGGGGACAACGCCGTCGGCTCCTACGCCCAGGACCTCGCCGTGCTCGGCGGCAAGGTGCTGCGCGTGGACCCCGCGACCGGCGGGCCCTGGCCGGGCAACCCGTTCGCGGGGCGCCCCGGCGCCTCGCCGCTGGTGTGGACCTACGGGCAGCGCAACGTGCAGGGACTGGCCGTGCGGCCGGGCTCCGGGCAGGTCTACGCCGTCGAGCAGGGCACCGACCGCGACGACGAGGTGACCCTGCTGTCGCCGGGCGCCAACGGCGGCTACGACCCCGACGGGGAGGACGGCGGCTACGACGAGAGCGTGCCGATGACCGACCCCGCCCTGCCGGGCGTCGTCCCGGCGACGTGGGCCTCGGGCGACCCGACGATCGCGACCTCGGGCGCCACCTTCCTCGCCGGTGGGCAGTGGGGCGGCTACGAGGGCCTGCTCGTCGTCGGCGTGCAGAAGGACACCGGGCTGCTGGCGCTGGAGATCGACGCCGACGGCGGGCTCGTCGCGCAGTTCCGCGTCCCCGAGCTGGAGGACGCCCACGGCCGGATCCGCACCCCGCAGCTGGGCCGGGACGGCGCCCTGTACGTCACCACCGACAACGGCGACGGGGAGGACCGGCTGCTGCGGGTCACGCCCGCCTGAGACGACGCAGGGCCGGACCCCCGAGGGGGACCGGCCCTGCGTGTGGCGCCGCGACCGTCAGGCGCTGACGGTCCAGGTGTCGCCGCCGGCGAGGAGCGCGTCGAGGTCGGCCGACCCCTCCGCGGTCGCGGCGTCCAGCTGCTCGGTCATCATCCGGTCGTAGGTCGGCTTCTGCACGGAGCGGAAGACGCCCATCGGCGTGTAGCGCAGGTCCTGGCTGGACAGCCGGGACAGCGCGAACGCGTACGCCGGGTCCTCCCGGTGCGCATCGTGGACGACGATCTCCTCCGGGCGCACCTGGTTGGTCTCGGCGATCCGCAGGCCGCCCCACTCGTCGCGGACGACGCAGGAGGCGCCCTCGGGCCCGAACACCAGCGGCTGGCCGTCGACCAGCGGGATCGACCACTGCACCCCGGTCGACGGGTCCTTGAGCAGGTCGAAGGCGCCGTCGTTGAAGATGTTGCAGTTCTGGTAGATCTCCACCAGCGCCGTGCCCTGGTGCTCGGCCGCCTGGCGCAGCACGTCGGTCAGGCCCTTGCGGTCGGAGTCCATGGCCCGGCCGACGAAGGTGGCCTCCGCGCCGATCGCCAGCGACACCGGGTTGAACGGGTGGTCCAGCGAGCCCATCGGCGTGGACTTGGTGACCTTGCCGACCTCGGAGGTGGGCGAGTACTGGCCCTTGGTCAGCCCGTAGATCCGGTTGTTGAACAGCAGGATCTTGATGTTGACGTTGCGGCGCAGCGCGTGGATCAGGTGGTTGCCGCCGATCGACAACGAGTCGCCGTCCCCGGTCACCACCCACACCGACAGGTCGGGGCGGGAGGCGGCCAGGCCGGTGGCGATCGCCGGCGCGCGGCCGTGGATCGAGTGCATCCCGTAGGTGTTCATGTAGTACGGGAAACGGGAGGAGCAGCCGATCCCGGACACGATGACCATGTCCTCGCGGGCGATGCCCAGGGCCGGCAGGAAGCTCTGGACCGCGTTGAGGATGACGTAGTCACCGCAACCCGGGCACCAGCGCACCTCCTGGTCGGTCTTGAAGTCCTTGGCCTTGAGCGCGGTCTGCTTCTCCCCGTTGGTCGCCACCGATGACGCGATGGCGTCGGCGATGGGGCCCTCGAGCGGCATGCCGAGGTCGATGGTGCTCACTGGGTGCCTCCGGTGCTGGCAGACGGAGTGGTGGAGTCGATGACGTCCTGGACGACGGCGGCGAGCTCGGCGGCCCGGAAGGGCAGCCCGCGCACCTGCGTGTGGCTCTGGACGTCGACCAGGTACTTCGCGCGCAGCAGCATCGCGAGCTGGCCGAGGTTCATCTCGGGGCAGATCACGCGGTCGTAGCGCCGCAGCACCTCGCCGAGGTCCGCCGGGAAGGGGTTGAGGTGGCGCAGGTGGAGCTGCGCGACCTTGCGGCCGGACCGCCGGATCCGCCGGCAGGCGGCCCCGATCGGCCCGTAGGTCGAGCCCCAGCCGATGACGGCCACGCGCGCGTCGCCGTCGGGGTCGTCGACGTCGGTGGGCGGGATCGTCGCGGCGATGCCGTCGATCTTCGCCTGCCGCGTGCGGGTCATGAAGTCGTGGTTGGCGGGGTCGTAGGAGATGTTGCCGGTGCGGTCGGCCTTCTCCAGCCCGCCCACGCGGTGCTGCATGCCCGCGGTGCCGGGGATGGCCCACGGCCGGGCCAGGGTCTCCTCGTCGCGCAGGTAGGGGAGGAACTCGCCGTCCTCGCCGTTGGGCGTCGTGGCGAACTCCACCCGCAGGTCCGGCAGCTCGTCGCTCCTGGGGACCGCCCACGGCTCGGCGCCGTTGGCCAGGTAGCCGTCGGACAGCAGGATCACCGGGGTGCGGTAGGTGAGCGCGATCCGCGCGGCCTCGATGGCGGCGTCGAAGCAGTCGCCGGGGGAGCGCGGGGCGACGACGGGCAGCGGCGCCTCGCCGTTGCGGCCGAACATCGACTGCAGCAGGTCCGACTGCTCGGTCTTGGTCGGCAGGCCGGTGGAGGGCCCGCCGCGCTGCACGTCCACCACGACCAGCGGCAGCTCGATCATCACCGCCAGGCCGATGGCCTCGGACTTGAGCGAGATGCCCGGGCCCGAGGTCGTCGTCACGCCGAGCGCGCCGCCGAAGGAGGCGCCGATCGCCGACGCGACGCCGGCGATCTCGTCCTCGGCCTGGAAGGTGCGGACACCGAAGGCCTTGTGCTTGGACAGCTCGTGGAGGACGTCCGACGCCGGCGTGATCGGGTAGGCGCCGAGGAAGACCGGCAGGCCCGAGCGCTGACCGGCCGCGACGAGGCCGAGGGACAACGCCTGGTTGCCGGAGATGTTGCGGTAGGTCCCCGGCGCCATCGGGGCGGGCTTGATCTCGTAGGAGACCGCGAACGCCTCGGTGGTCTCGCCGTAGTTGTAGCCGGCCCGGAAGGCGGCGATGTTGGCCGCGGCGATCTCGGGCTTGCGGCGGAACTGGCGCTCGAGGAAGCGGATCGTGCCCTCGGTCGGCCGGTGGTACATCCACGAGAGCAGGCCGAGCGTGAACATGTTCTTGCTCCGCTCGGCCTCCTTCTTGCCCAGGCCCGAGTCGGCGAGCGCGTCCAGCGTCATGCTGGTCAGCGGCACGCTGACGGTCTGCCACCCCTCGAGCGACCCGTCCTCGATCGGGTTGGTCGCGTAGCCGACCTTCGCCAGGTTGCGCGGGGTGAACTCGTCGGAGTCGAGGATGAGCAGCCCGCCGCCGGGCAGGTCGGCGAGGTTCGCCTTGAGCGCGGCCGGGTTCATCGCCACGAGGACGTCGGGGGCGTCGCCCGGCGTCATGATGTCGTGGTCGGCGAAGTGCAGCTGGAAGCTGCTGACCCCCGGCAGGGTCCCCGTCGGCGCGCGGATCTCGGCGGGGAAGTTGGGCAGCGTCGACAGGTCGTTGCCGAAGGACGCGGTCTCGCTCGTGAAGCGGTTGCCGGTCAGCTGCATCCCGTCGCCCGAGTCACCGGCGAGCCGGATGACCACACGGTCGAGTTCGACGACGCTCTTCACGAGGCCGCCAGGAGCCGAGCTGCCCGCCGTCACGGCCGGGTCGGTCGCAGTCATCAGTGGTCTACCTCCACCGGGCGAGGTTACGTGTAGGTGACGTACCGGAGGTGTGGAATCGCACACTCTCGATCGCTGCGTCACGCATGGCGAGATCCTGTCACGCGAACCGAGACAACGGGAGTCCCTCTCCTGATTCTATGCGCAGATATCCGTGCTGGGGAGGGGTGGCGGCGCACGGGAGAGCGGTACCCCGGGGCCGGTCGGCGGGGAACGGCGTCCTCCCGGACGGCGTTGACCCGGGCGTGCACCGCTGGAACAACGCGCTGAAGACGGCCCTGTTGCTGGGCCTCATGGGCGGGCTCATCCTCGCCGCCGGCGCCCTGATCGGCGGCCGCGGGGGGTTGGCGATCGCCCTGGTGATCGCCCTGGCCGTGAACGGCTTCGCCTACTTCAACTCCGACAGACTGGCGCTGCGCGCGATGCGGGCGTTCCCGGTGACCGAGACCCAGGCCCCGCAGCTCTACGCCATCGTCCGGGACCTGGCCACCGAGGCCCGCCAGCCGATGCCGCGGCTGTACGTCAGCCCCACCGACCAGCCCAACGCCTTCGCCACCGGGCGCAACCCGCGCAACGCGGCGGTCTGCTGCACCCAGGGGATCCTCGAGCTGCTGGACCGGCGGGAGCTGCGCGGGGTGCTCGCGCACGAGCTGTCGCACGTCTACAACCGCGACATCCTGATCAGCTCCGTCGCCGGCGCGATGGCCACCGTGATCACCTACCTGGCGCACATGGCGATGTTCGCCTCGCTGTTCGGCGGCCGGTCCGAGGACGACCGCGGCGGCGGCAACGCCCTCGGCGCGCTGCTGCTCGTGTTCCTCGGCCCGCTGGCCGCCGGGCTCGTGCAGATGGCCGTCAGCCGCAGCCGGGAGTACCAGGCCGACGCCACCGGCGCCCAGCTCTCCCAGGACCCGCTGGCGCTGGCCTCGGCGCTGCGCAAGATCGAGCGGGGCGCGGGTGCGCGGCCGCTGCCGCAGGACGACCGGCTGGTCACCCAGAGCCACCTGATGATCGCCAACCCGTTCCGCGGCCAGGGTCTCGCCTCCTGGTTCTCCACCCACCCACCGATGCCCGAGCGGATCGCCCGGCTGGAGCAGATGGCCCGGGAGCAGGGCCAGCTCTGACTGCCTACCCTGGCTCGCCGTGCGGACGGCGGACGGTGCGGTGCGGTACGTGGCGGTCGGGGACAGCTTCACCGAGGGGGTCGGGGACGAGCTCGCCGACGGCGCCGTCCGCGGCTGGGCCGACCTGGTCGCCGGTGGGCTCGCCGCGGCCACCGACGGGCCGGTCGGGTACGCCAACCTCGCCGTCCGCGGCCGGCTGCTCGAGCCGATCGTCACCGACCAGGTCCCCGCGGCGCTCGCGCTGGAGCCGGCTCCCACGCTGATGACCTTCAACGGCGGCGGCAACGACATCATGCGGCCCGGCGTCGACGCCGCCCGGCTGGTCGAGCTGACCGAGCAGGCCGTCCGCCGGGTCGTCGGGGCCGGGGTCCGGCTGGTGCTGGTCAGCGGCGCCGACCCCTCCGACCGGTTGCCGTTCGGCCGGACGATGCGCCGCCGCGCCGCCCAACTCACCGACGCGCTGGAGGACGTCGCGGCGCGGCCCGGGGTGACGTTCGTCAACGCCTTCGCCGACACCGAGCTGCACCGTGCGGCCTACTGGTCGCCCGACCGGCTGCACCTGGGCCCGGCCGGCCACCGCCGCGTCGCCTCGCTGGTGCTCGCCGCGCTCGGCCACGACGTCGCCGCCTCCGCCGTCGACCCGGGCCCCGACGCGCCGCGCCGGGTGCTGGTCGAGGCCCGGTACTACCGCGAGCACGTGCTGCCGTGGGTGGGGCGCCACCTGCGCGGCCGGTCCTCCGGCGACGCCCGCACCGGCAAGCACCTCGGCTGGGTGCCGGTCACGCCGGTGCCCGCCGACGCCGCGCCGCTGGCCTGAGCCCCGGGTCACCCCAGCCGGTCGAGGAGCTCGCGGGGGATCGGCGGCCCGAGCGGCACCACCTCCGGCAGCGGCCCCAGCGCCCACGGCGGCGGCTCGGTCCCCGTCGCGCGCGCGGCCGCCCGGGCCAGGGAGCGCTCGAACCCCGCGGGCGTGCACACGAGCAGGTACCGCGCCGGCTCGTCGCGGCGGTTGGCGAGCGCGTGCGGGACGCCGCGCGGGGCGAAGGCCAGCTGCCCCGCCGTGCGGGTCAGGAGCTCGTCGCCGACCCGGAAGACGAGCTCGCCGCGGAGCAGGTAGAAGGCCTCGTCGAAGTCGTGGCGGTGCAGCGGTGGCCCCGCGCTGAGCGCCGGGACGACGTTCTCGGCGACGGCGACGGCGCCGCCGGAGTCCTCGCTGCGCAGGAGCACGGTGCTCTGGAGGCCGGGCACGGCGGTTCTCCTCTCCTCGATCGTGACGGGCCGGGCGGCGCCGTCACCTCCCTGACGCGCCGCGGCGCGAGGATGTGACGGGTGGGCGCAGACGCGACGCGGGCCGACCGGCTGCTCGCCGAGCAGTTCGAGGCGCACCGCGCGCACCTGCGGGCGGTGGCGCACCGCGTGCTCGGCTCCCCGGACGAGGCGGACGACGCCGTGCAGGAGGCGTGGCTGCGCCTGCAGCGGACGGGGGCCGAGGGCGTCGTCGACCTCGGCGGCTGGCTGACCACCGTCGTCGGCCGGATCTGCCTGGACGTGCTGCGGCGCCGCGGCGCCCGGCGCGAGGAGCGGCTGGGCCCGGGGGCGGCGGACGCGCACGGCGGGCCCGAGCCGGAGGCCGAGGCGGTGCTCACCGACTCCGTCGGCCGGGCGCTCGCCGTCGTCCTGGACGCCCTCACGCCGCCGGAGCGGCTCGCCTTCGTGCTGCACGACCTCTTCGCCGTGCCATTCGAGGAGGTCGCCGGCGTCCTCGACCGCAGCCCGGCCGCCGTCCGGCAGCTGGCCAGCCGCGCCCGGCGGCGGGTGCAGGCCGCGGCACCGGACGGGCGGGCGGACCCGGCCGGCCCGGCCGACCTCCGGCGCCGGCAGGAGGTGGTCCGCGCGTTCCTGGCCGCGGCGCGCGGTGGCGACCTCGCGGGCTTGCTGCGCGTGCTGGACCCGGGCGTCGTGCTCCGCGCCGACGGCGCCATCCCGGCCCTCGGCGGGGTCGACCGGCTGCGCGGCCGCGACGCGGTCGCGCGCGCCTTCCTCGGCGCCGCGCGGGCCGCTCGCGCGGCCCTGGTCGACGGCGCCCCCGGCGCCGTCTTCACCCCGGACGGCCGGGTGCGCGGGGCGCTGGAGTTCGTCGTCACCGGCGGGACGGTCACCGCCGTTGAGGTGGTCTCCGACCCGGCCGTCCTCGAGGCGCTCGACGTGGTGCTGCTCGAGCCCTGAGCGGGCCGCCGGCCCGGGCGCCCCGTCCGCGGGGGCCCGGGCCGCGCCGGCTCAGCGGTAGTTGTCGAACTGCAGGGCGACGTCGAGGTCCGCGCCCCGCAGCAGCTGCTGCACCGCCTGCAGGTCGTCGCGCTTCTTGCCGCTGACCCGCAGCTGGTCGCCCTGGATCTGGGCCTGGACGCCCTTGGGGCCCTCGTCCCGGATCAGCTTGGCGATCTTCTTGGCGACGTCGGACTCGATGCCCTGCTTGATGCGGGCGGAGATCTTGTACGACTTGCCGGAGGACTGCGGGTCGCCGGCGTCCAGGGACTTCAGCGAGATGTTCCGCTTGACCAGCTTCTCCTTGAACACCTCCAGCGCGGCGGTGACGCGCTCCTCGGTGTCGGCGCTGAGGGTGACGCCCTCCTCGCCGGCCCAGGCGATGGTGGCGTTGGTGCCGCGGAAGTCGAACCGCTGGGCGAGCTCCTTGCCCGCCTGGTTGAGCGCGTTGTCGACCTCCTGGCGGTCGACCTTGCTGACGACGTCGAAGGACGAGTCGGCCACGTCCCCTCCTCCCTCCTGCGGCCGGCGACCCGCCGGGAGCACCCGGCGGACGGGCCCGGCCCGTCTTGTACTCTCTTCCCGGTACCACCACGGCGGGTTGCCCGAGTGGCCAATGGGAGCGGACTGTAAATCCGTCGGCTTAGCCTACGAAGGTTCGAATCCTTCACCCGCCACCGGTACGTCAGCGGCCCCCGACCCTCGCGGTCGGGGGCCGCTCGCCGTCCGTGGCCGGCCGCGCCGCTCAGGGGACCGTCGGCGCCCGCGCGCTCGCCACGGCGGAGCGCTCCAGCGGCCGCCCCCCGAGGAACAGCCAGCCGAACGCGATCTCCACGTGCCGCGTGCACCGCACCGTGACCTCGACGCCGTCGGTCTCCGCCGACCAGGAGTCCAGGGCGGTGTCGCCGGCGGCCAGCGAGTCGGCGACGGCAGCCTGCGCACCGGCCCGCGTGAGGGGCAGCGTGCCGCCCCCGAGTCCGGCCGCGTAGACGGCGGCCTCGTCGGCCCGGTTGGCGGCGGCGAGGGCCGCCGCGTCGCAGACCGCCTGCACCGACTGCTGCTCGAGGAACGCGTCCGACGCGGCGACGGCGCCCAGCGCCATGAGCGCCGCGACCAGCCAGCAGACGAGGACCAGCGGCAGCGACGACCCGCGTTCGCCCGCCGACCCTCCAGCCTCCCGCACGCAGCGCAGCGTAGGTCGCCGTCCCCGTCCTGTGGATCCCGCTGGGGAGGGATGTGGACGGCCGCCGGCCACCCGCGGCGCCCCGCGGCGGGGCCTGTGGACGGCGGCCGGGACACAGGGGCACCACCCGTCACGCCAACGGGTGACCGATCCGTGAATATCCGTGACACACCGTGACGACATAACGGCGCGTCACGCCATCGTGATCGACGGTGCTTGCCCCGAACGAGTGACGGGAAGCAATGTCCCGGGTGCGGTCCGTACACCGACTGACGCTCTGCCCCCGCGCCCCGGGTGAAGCCCGCATCGAAGAGAGCCAAGTTCTTCATGCCTGAGGAGGCGTCATGAGCAGCAAGCGTGCGATGGGTTCGGCGTGGGGTCGCGGGTCGGCCTGGGGCCGGGGGTCCGCATGGGGCCGCGGGTCGGCGTGGGGGCGCGGGTCGGCCTGGGGTCGCTGACCGCCACCACATGAGTGCCCGGGGTGGGCGGCCGCCGGCCGCCCACCCCCTTCGGGTTGGATCCGTTCCTGGACCCCCGGAGCGCTGTTAGCCTCGGCGCCGCTCTCTCCCCTCCTCGCGAGCAGGTGCCGGTGACCAGGTTCGAGGCTGCGTGGGCGCGCCTCCCGGCGCCGCTCCCGCCTTCCGTGATCGCGGGTGGCGGCAGCGTGTTCGCGGCGCTGGTCTGCCTGCTCGTCTTCTCCGGCGCGCCCGGCGAGTTCCGCCTGGTGCCCTTCCTCTTCGTCGTCGTGGCCTTCGTCGTGGCCGAGCGGTGCGAGCTGCACATCGAGGTGCGGCAGCAGACGCACCGCTGGCAGGTCAGCGAGTTCGGGCTGGCGATCGCCCTCGTCGAGCTGGGCGGGGTGTGGGTCGCCCTGGCCCGCGCCGCGGCCCTCGCCGTCCTCTACGCGCTCCGGCCGTACTCGCCGGCCAAGGCCGTCTACAACCTGGCGGTCTACGGCGTCGAGGCCGCGGTCGCGGTGGCGCTGCTGCAGCTGCTGCCCTTCACCGAGCTGACCGACCCGGTCTCCTGGCTCTCGCTGGTCGTGGCGGTCGGCGCCGCGGACGTGGCCAGCACGGTCATGGTGGCCGCGGCCATCCGGCTGAGCGGCGGCCCGTCGGCGGCCAGCGTCCGCACCGAGCTGCTGCTGCCGATCGCCGTCGTGGGGCCCTTCGCCGTCTCGGTCGCGGTCGTGACGATGCTGCTGCTGCCGCTCACGGCCTGGGCGGCCCTGCTCATGCTGCCGGTGGTCGCCGCCGTCGTCCTCCTCTTCCGGCGGTTCGCGGCGGTCTCCCACGAGCGGCGGACGGTCGAGCAGGTCTACGACTTCGCCCGGCGGGTGGAGGCGCTCAGCCCCGACGATGCCGGCGTGCGGGAGATGGTCGCGGCGGTGCGCGAGCTGCTCAACGCCGAGCGGGTGGCCCTGTGGCTGCCGCCCTACCTGGAGCAGGAGCCGCGGCTGATCGTCGACGCCGAGGACGGCGCGGCCTGGTACGACGGCCCGGGGGACTCCGAGGACCTCGTGCGCCGGCGCGCGGTCGACCCGCGCTCGTCGGGAGCGGTGCTCATCTCCGCGGCCCGCGCGGACGAGGCGGAGATGGCGGCCCTGGCGCGGCGCGGCGCCGCCGAGGTGCTCGGCGCGCCGATCGTGACCGCGGCGGGGGAGCCCGGCTACCTCGAGGTGTGCGACCGGCGCAGCGACCTCGTCACCTTCGCCGACGGCGAGCGCGCGGCGCTGGACTCGATGCTCACGCACGTCAACGCGGCCATCCGGCAGCAGCAGCTGCTCATCCAGATCCGCTACGACGCCGACCACGACCGGCTCACCGGCCTGCCCAACCGCCAGCGGCTGGTCGCCGAGATCGACCAGCTGCTGGCCGCGGACCCGGCGACCACGCGCGCCGGCCTGATCCTCGCGTCGCTGGACAACCACACCGAGATCGTCGACACCCTCGGCCACGCGGCCAGCGACGAGCTGCTGCTGGTCACCGCGGGGCTGCTGCGCGAGCACGCGCCGCCGTCGGCGGTGCTGGCGCGGATGGAGGGCGAGCAGTTCGCCGTCCTGCTGCCCGGGCTGTCGCTGGCCGCGACCGAGCGGGCGGCGCGCCGGCTGCGCGAGGCCACCTCCACCCGGGCCCGGGTCGCCGGGCTGGACCTGGAGGTCACGCTCACCATCGGCGTCGCCGCCGCGCCGGTGCACGGCGCCGACTCGGGGACGCTCATGCAGCGGGCCGACGTGGCGCTGCTGGCGGGCGCCCCCGGCAAGGGCGTCGCCAGCTACCACCCGGTGCTGGACCAGCAGAGCCTGCGCCGCCTGCAGCTGGGCACCGAGCTGGAGCAGGCGATGGCCGAGGGGCAGATCAGCGTCGTCTTCCAGCCGATCATCGACGCGCGGACGTCGGACATCGTCTCGGTGGAGACCCTGGTCCGGTGGGCCCACCCCCGCTACGGCGCCGTCGCCCCGGACGAGTTCATCCACCTCGCCGAGCAGATCGGCCGGATCGGCCCGCTGACCGACCACGTGCTCGACCTCGCCCTGGCCCGCTGCCGCCGGTGGCTGGACCAGGACATCTCGCTGTCGGTCGCGGTCAACCTCTCCGCCCGCTGCCTCACCGAGCCCGACCTCGTCGAGCGCGTCGCCCGCGCGCTGCGCCGGCACGGCGTGCCCGGCGAGCTGCTCACCCTGGAGCTCACCGAGGGCAGCGTGGTCGACGACTCGGTGCGCAGCAGCACCGTCCTGGCCGACCTGCACGCGCTGGGCCTGCGGCTGTCGATGGACGACTTCGGCACCGGCTACTCGTCGCTGTCCCAGCTGCGGCAGCTGCCGATCGACGAGGTCAAGATCGACAAGTCCTTCGTGCTGAGCATGTCGACCAGCCAGGGGGAGTCCTTCATCGCCCGGTCGATCATCGAGCTGGCGCACAACCTCGGGCTGCGGGTGGTCGCCGAGGGCGTCGAGGACGAGCTCACCCGCAACGCGCTGGCCGAGATGGGCTGCGACAAGCTGCAGGGCTTCCTGGTGAGCCGGCCGCTGCCCGACGACCGGCTGGAGAGCTGGCTGCTGGCCCGGGCGGGTGTGCGCTCGGCCGCCCCGGGCGCCACCCACCGGCGGCTGTTCGTCCGCGCCTGACGCGCCGGACCCGCCGGTGCCCCCCGCCGACAGGGCCCCCGCGGCGTCGGGTACAGTTCTCGCTGGCTCCGGCCACCGCCCCTTTAGCTCAGTCGGCAGAGCGTCTCCATGGTAAGGAGAAGGTCTACGGTTCGATTCCGTAAAGGGGCTCGCAGCAAGACCAGGACCGCATGGTCCTCCCGGCGGTGTAGCTCAGCCTGGTAGAGCAAGCGGCTCATAATCGCTGTGTCACCGGTTCAAGTCCGGTCACCGCTACTCCTGACGGACCCCACCCCGGGGTCCGTCGTCGTGTGGGCACCCCCGCCCGCACCCGGGCCCACCGGCCCGCCCGACAAGGCTGGGAGAGCACCCCATGGCAGCCACCGACGTCCGTCCGAAGATCACCCTGGCCTGCCAGGAGTGCAAGAACCGGAACTACATCACCCGCAAGAACCGGCGCAACGACCCCGACCGGCTCGAGCTGAAGAAGTACTGCCCGCACGACCGCAAGCACACCGTGCACCGCGAGACCCGCTGACGCGGTAGCTCGAGCACTGCCGGGAGGGCGGGGAGCATGGCGCTGGACGCAGGACTGGTCGGGCGCAGCTACCCGCCCTCCGCCGTGTACGAGGTCGGGCGGGTGAAGATCGCCGAGTTCGCCGCCGCGCTCGGCTCGGCCGACCCGGTGCACACCGACGTGGACGCCGCCCGGGCCGCGGGCCACCCCGACGTGATCGCCCCGCCGACCTTCGCCATCGCGCTCACCCTCTCCGCCGCCGGCGTGGTCGTCGAGGACCCCGACGTGGCCCTGGACTACAGCCGGGTCGTGCACGGCGAGCAACGCTTCGTGCACCACCGGCCCATCCGCGCCGGGGACCGGCTGGTCGCCACCCCGACCATCGAGGCCGTGCGCAGCGTCGCCGGCAACGACCTGCTGACCACGCGGGTCGACGTCGCCACCGAGGAGGGCGAGCCGGTCTGCTCGGCCACCTCGATGCTGGTCGCCCGGGGCACCGCGTGACCGCCCGCGTCCGCGCGGCCGACGTCGCCGTCGGCACCGAGCTGCCCGAGCGCGTGTACCCGGTCACCCGCGCCGACCTGGTCCGCTACGCCGGCGCCTCCGGCGACCTCAACCCCATCCACTGGAGCGACCGGGTGGCCATGGCGGTCGGCCTGCCCGGCGTCATCGCCCACGGGATGCTCACGATGGGGCTGGCCGGCCGGGCGGTCTCGGACTGGGCGGGGGACCCGGGCGCCCTCGTGGAGTACCAGGTGCGGTTCGGCCGGCCGGTGGTGGTCCCCGACGACGACACCGGTGCCGAGGTCACCGTGCGGGGCCGGGTCGCCGCCGTGCTGGACGAGCAGCGGGTCCGCGTCGACCTCACCGTCACCAGCGGCGGGGAGAAGGTCCTGTCGCTGGCCCGGGCCGTCGTCCGCCTCGGCTGAGGGTCGCGGACGGGCCTCCGGCAGCGGGGTGTTCGCCCGGCCCCTCCCCGGTCCCGTACACTTGGTGTCCTGGGGTGATCGACCCCGCCACCGGCGTGCCCCGGGATCCCCTCGGGGGCCCGGTACCCGTCCGGGGCGAGGCGCTCCCCGGGCCCAGCTCAGGGCAGCCGTCCCGGGCACTAGGGGTGTAGCTCAATTGGCAGAGCAGCGGTCTCCAAAACCGCAGGCTGCAGGTTCAAGTCCTGTCACCCCTGCCCGTGCCGCCGGCGACGTCGCCGGCGATCAGCACACATGACCAGCACCACCGCACGACACCGGCCGCGGCCCCGCGGCCCGGGCTCCGATCACGAGGGCAGCGAGGCGCAGTGAGCGACGAGAAGCGCGGACGCGAGGACGACTCCCGCTCCGTCTCCGACGCGACCGACGAGCAGCTCGACCGCGAGGCCCCCGGGGTCGACGACGCCGCCGAGCTGGAGGCCGCCGAGGCCGCCGTCGCCGAGGAGGCCGAGGCCGAGGAGGACAAGGTCGTCCCCCGCTCCGCGCGCCGCCGGGGTGGCCGGATCACCGCGGCCTCCGACGACGAGGACGACGACGAGCCGGTCGCCCGCCGCACCCCCCGCCCGGCGCGCGAGCGGAGCTCGAGCCGTCCCGCCGGCCGCTCCGCCGAGACCCAGGGCACCCGCTCACGGGCCGCGGCCGAGCGCGCGCGAGCGTCGGAGCTGCGCGAGCGGCGCAACCTGCGCCGGTTCCTCCGCGAGGTCGTCGCCGAGCTCCGCAAGGTCATCTGGCCCGGCCGTCGCGAGCTGATCACCTACACGACGGTCGTCATCGTCTTCGTGGCCTTCATCGTCGCGCTGGTGGCGGGCCTGGACCTCCTCTTCGCGCAGGGCGTGCTCGCCGTCTTCGGCTGACCGACCCCCGCCCCGCCGCATCCGAGCCGCAAAGGAAGCAACCCCGTGACCGACCCCCGCGAGCCCTTCGAGGCCGACTCCGCCGTCCCGTCCATCGACCTCGACGACGCCCGTGTCGACGAGTTCGGCAGCGTGGACCTGGAGACCGGCGTCGGCGAGACCGGTGCGGCCGAGGGCAGCTCGGACACCGTCGACCAGGACACCGCCACCGAGGTGGCCGACGAGGTGCCCGCCGTCGAGGACGGCGACCCCGACACCCTCGCCTCCGACCCGCTGGCCGCCCCGGCGGTGGACGCCGTCGCGGCCGCCGACGAGGAGACCGACCCGGTCGAGGCGCTGCGGAGCCGGCTGCGCGGCCAGTTCGGCGACTGGTACGTCATCCACTCCTACGCCGGCTACGAGAACAAGGTGAAGACCAACCTCGAGTCGCGCATCCAGTCGCTGGACATGGAGGACTACATCTTCCAGATCGAGGTGCCCACCGAGGAGGTCACCGAGATCAAGAACGGCAAGCGGACGCAGGTCAACCGGAAGAAGCTGCCCGGCTACCTGCTGGTGCGGATGGACCTGAACGACGAGTCGTGGGGCGCGGTGCGCAACACCCCCGGCGTGACCGGCTTCGTCGGCGCCACCTCGCGGCCCTCCCCGCTGTCGATCGACGAGGTCGTCAAGCTGCTCGCCCCGCCGGTCGCGCCGCAGGCCGCCAAGGTCGCCGAGACCGGTGCCCCCGCCGGTGCCGCCGCCGCGGCCCCGACGACGCTGGTCGACTTCGAGATCGGCGAGTCGGTGACCGTCATGGACGGCCCGTTCGCCACCCTCCCGGCCACCATCAACGAGATCAACGCCGAGCAGCAGAAGCTCCAGGTGCTGGTCTCGATCTTCGGGCGCGAGACGCCCGTCGAGCTGTCGTTCACCCAGGTCAGCAAGATCTGACCCGGGTCCCCCGTACCTGACACACCAGAGAAGAAGGAAGCCATGCCCCCCCGGAAGCGGTTGACCGCGGTCATCAAGCTCCAGATCAACGCCGGTGCGGCCACCCCCGCGCCGCCCGTCGGTCCGGCGCTGGGCCAGCACGGCGTCAACATCATGGAGTTCTGCAAGGCGTACAACGCCGCGACGGAGTCGCAGCGCGGCAACGTCATCCCGGTCGAGATCTCGGTCTACGAGGACCGGTCGTTCACCTTCGTCACCAAGACCCCGCCGGCGGCGCGCATGCTGCTCAAGGCGGCCGGTGTCGAGAAGGGCTCGGGCGAGCCGCACAAGACCAAGGTCGCCACGGTCACCCGCGACCAGGTCCGCGAGATCGCGCAGACCAAGATGCAGGACCTCAACGCCAACTCCCTGGACGAGGCCGAGAAGATCATCGCCGGCACCGCCCGGTCGATGGGGATCACCGTCCAGGGCTGATCCCCGCCCGGCCCTCTCCAGGGCTTCGCCCCGAGCGTGCGAGGGGTGGGGAGGAGAGGGTCCTTCATCTGTGGGAGGGCCCGCCAGGCCCGTGGACCACACGAACCCCGCCCGCGGGCGGAGGAGAGGAACCACCATGGCGAAGCACGGCAAGAAGTACCGCGAGGCGGCCGCGAAGGTCGACCGCGAGGCGCTGTACAGCCCGCTGCAGGCGGCGGGGCTGGCGAAGGAGACCTCGCCGACCACCTACGACGCGACCGTCGAGGTGGCCATGCGGCTGGGTGTCGACCCGCGCAAGGCCGACCAGATGGTCCGCGGCACGGTCAACCTGCCCCACGGCACCGGCAAGACCGCCCGCGTCATCGTCTTCGCGACCGGTGACCGCGCGGCCGAGGCCGAGTCGGCCGGCGCCGACGTCGTCGGCTCCGACGACCTGATCGAGCGCATCCAGGGCGGCTTCCTGGACTTCGACGCGGCGATCGCCACGCCGGACCAGATGGCCAAGGTCGGCCGGATCGCCCGCATCCTCGGCCCCCGTGGCCTGATGCCGAACCCGAAGACGGGCACGGTGACCGCCGACGTCGCCAAGGCCGTCAACGACATCAAGGGCGGGAAGATCAACTTCCGCGTCGACAAGCAGGCCAACCTGCACCTGGTCATCGGCAAGACCTCGTTCGACGAGGCCAAGCTGGTGGAGAACTACGCCGCGGCCCTCGACGAGGTGCTGCGCGCCAAGCCGGCCGCCGCCAAGGGCCGGTACCTGAAGAAGGTCACCATCTCCACCACCATGGGCCCCGGCATCCCGGTCGACCCGAACCGCACCCGCAACCTGACGGTGGACGAGCCCACCGCCTGACGCGAGTCGGCCCCCGAGGGCCCCGCAGCGCACCGCGCTGCGGGGCCCTCGCGCGTCCGGGGTCCGGGCCGCCCCGCCGAGATCTGCACACTCGTCGGCATCAGCGGTCGATCGCGACGAGTGTGCAGATCTCGTCGACGCAGGGGGGTGCGGCGGGGGCGGCGCTGAACGCGTGTACCCTTGTCGACGTTCCCCCCACGACCGCTGGTCGTCGCACGTCCGCGTGCGATCGAAGGTCCCGGATCCCCGGGCGGCCCGCGCAGGAGGACGGTTCGATCGCGGGCGCCCGTCGCGCCTGCCCTCGCCCCGTGCGCCTGCGCCGGGGCGTTCCTCGTCTCCGGGCCCCGATCGCCCGAGGTCGCGCACCGGCCGGTGGTCGCCCGTCAGACGAGAGGAGGCCCATGCCCACGCAGGCCAAGGCCGCGGTGATCGACGAGATCACCGAGCGGTTCCAGAAGTCCAGCGCGGCCGTGCTCACCGAGTACCGCGGGCTGACCGTGGCGCAGCTGACCCAGCTGCGTCGTTCCCTCGGTGCGGGCAGCAGCTACGCCGTCGTCAAGAACACCCTGACGAAGCGGGCGGCGGACTCGGTCGGGCACACCGACCTCGGCCCGCTGCTGAACGGCCCGACCGCCATCGCCTTCATCGAGGGCGACGTCGTCGAGGCCGCCAAGGCCATCCGTGACTTCGCGCGCGCCAACCCGCTGCTCGTCGTCAAGGGCGGCGTGGTCGAGGGCCGCACGGTCTCGCCCGCCGAGGTCACCGCCCTCGCCGACGTCGAGCCCCGCGAGGTGCTCCTGGCCAAGCTGGCCGGCGCGATGAAGGGCAACCTGACCAAGGCCGCCGGCCTGTTCCAGGCCCCGTTGTCGCAGGTCGCCCGCCTGGCCGCCGCGCTGCAGGAGAAGAAGGAGTCCACCGAGGACGCCGCCGCTCCGGCCGCCGACACCGCTGCTGCCGACACCACCACCGACACCGCTGACGCCGCCGACGCCGCGGCCAGCACCGACTGACCCCCAGAAGGAGAGATCATGGCCAAGCTGTCCACCACGGAGCTGCTCGACGCGTTCAAGGAGATGACGCTGCTCGAGCTGTCCGACTTCGTGAAGCAGTTCGAGGAGACCTTCGAGGTCACCGCTGCTGCCCCGGTCGCCGTCGCGGCCGCCCCGGCCGCCGGCGGTGCCGGCGACGGTGGCGCCCCCGCCGCCGAGGAGCAGGACGAGTTCGACGTCATCCTCGAGAGCGCCGGCGACAAGAAGATCCAGGTCATCAAGGAGGTGCGCGGCCTGACCTCGCTCGGCCTCAAGGAGGCCAAGGACCTGGTCGACGGCGCGCCGAAGCCGGTCCTGGAGAAGGTCGCCAAGGACGCCGCCGAGAAGGCCAAGGCCGCCCTCGAGGGCGCCGGCGCCACCGTCACCGTCAAGTGACCCCCGCCCGGCGGCGGTCCGCCGCCGGGTAGCGCCACCGCGCCACCGCACCACCGCACCACCGCAGAGGCCGTCCTCCCCCCGGGGAGGGCGGCCTCTGCGCGTCCCGGGAGACCCGCGTCACGCGCTCGGCGTGAGCCACGTAACCTCTCGCCCGGCCGCTCGTTACTCGCTGGTAGGTCCGGGATGTTGGGCGTCTGACGTGCGGAGCGTCACCCCAGGCCCCACAATCTCGGAGCCCGGTGATCTTGACCGGGTGCCGGCAGCGCAGCTGGGAGAGGGAGGTCGCGTGGGCGTCGAGGTCCGGGTCGAGGGGCTGACGAAGTCGTTCGGCAGCCAGAACATCTGGAGCGACGTCACGCTCACCCTGCCCCCCGGCGAGATCTCGGTGCTCCTGGGCCCCTCGGGCACCGGCAAGTCGGTCTTCCTCAAGTCGCTCGTCGGGCTGCTCAAGCCCGAGCGCGGGTCGATCGTCATCACCGACACTGACATCGTCCGGTGCAGCGAGCACAAGCTCTACGAGGTGCGGAAGCTGTTCGGCGTCCTCTTCCAGGACGGCGCCCTGTTCGGCTCGATGAACCTGTTCGACAACATCGCCTTCCCGCTGCGCGAGCACACGCGCAAGAGCGAGAGCGACATCCGCCGCATCGTCCTCGAGAAGATGGACATGGTCGGCCTGCAGGGGGCCGAGGGGAAGCTGCCGGGGGAGATCTCCGGCGGCATGCGCAAGCGCGCCGGGCTCGCCCGGGCCCTGGTCCTCGACCCCGAGATCATCCTGTTCGACGAGCCGGACTCCGGGCTGGACCCGGTCCGCGTCGCCTATCTCAACCAGCTGATCGTCGACCTCAACGCGCAGATCGACGCCACCTTCCTCATCGTCACCCACGACATCGGGACGGCGCGGACCGTGCCGGACAACCTCGGCCTCCTCTTCCGCCGGCACCTGGCCATGTTCGGCCCGCGCGAGCAGCTGCTCACCAGCCAGGAGCCGGTGGTCCGGCAGTTCCTCAACGGCCGGCGCGAGGGCCCGATCGGGATGAGCGAGGAGAAGGACGTCGCCCAGGTCGAGGCCGAGATGGCCGCCCTGGAGGCGCGCGGCGGCGACCAGCACAACGGCGTCGGCCCCAAGGGCGCCACCGGCGGGGACGCCGTCCCCCCGCAACTGGACCCCTCCCCGGGGCTGCCCGAGCGGCGCGCGCAGCGGCGCCGGCAGGAGCGCGTCGCGCGGATGCTGCACGAGTTCGACCCGACCACCGCCGAGGCCATCCGTGCCTCCCTGCCCGAGGACCTGCTCGCCCAGGCCGACGCCGGCGTCTTCGCGCCCTCGCCCGGCGCCGACGGCCGCCCCTGGGACCCGCAGGCCTCCCCGGTCGGGGCGCACTCCGCGGCGCTGCCCGGGCCGCGGGGCCGGTCGTGACGGCGGCGGAGAAGCCGAAGGCCCCCGGGCTCCTCGACGGCAAGCTGTCGCCGCTGCGGCCCCTGCGGGCCAGCGGCAACCTGTTCGCCTTCGCCCTCGACGTCGCCCGGTCGCTGCCGCGGCGCCCGTTCCAGTTCCGCGAGTTCGTCCAGCAGACCTGGTTCGTCGCCAGCGTGACGATCCTGCCGACGGCGCTGGTCGCCATCCCCTTCGGCGCCGTCATCGCGCTGCAGCTGGGCTCGCTGACCCGCCAGCTCGGCGCCCAGTCGTTCACCGGCTCGGCGTCGGTGCTCGCCGTCCTCCGCGAGGCCAGCCCGATCGTCACCGCGCTGCTGATCGCCGGCGCCGGCGGCTCGGCGATCTGCGCCGACCTCGGCGCCCGCAAGATCCGCGACGAGATCGACGCGATGGAGGTGCTGGGCATCAGCCCGATCCAGCGCCTGGTCGTGCCCCGCGTGCTCGCCGCGATGCTCGTCGCCACGCTGCTCAACGGGCTGGTCAGCGTCGTCGGCGTGGCCGGCGGCTACTTCTTCAACGTCGTCCTGCAGGGCGGGACGCCGGGGGCCTACCTGGCCTCCTTCGGCGCGCTCGCGCAGGTGGAGGACTTCTGGTCCGGCGAGATCAAGGCGCTGGTCTTCGGGATGATCGCGGGCATCGTCGCCTCCTACAAGGGGCTGCGGGCCGGAGGTGGGCCCAAGGGCGTCGGTGACGCGGTGAACCAGTCGGTGGTCATCACCTTCCTGCTGCTGTTCGCGGTCAACTTCGTCATGACGGCCGTGTACTTCCAGCTCGTGCCGCCGAAGGGGCAGTGACGATGGCGCTGCTCAACCCCGTCGACCGCCTCCGGGTGGGGGTCCGCAAGGCCCGCACGCTGTACCGGCGGCCGCTCACCACCCTCGACGACCTCGGCGACCAGCTCGGCTTCTACGGCCGTGCCCTGGCCTGGACCCCGCGCACCCTGCGCCGCTACAAGAAGGAGGTCGCCCGGCTGCTGGCCGAGGTCACCTTCGGCACCGGGGCGCTCGCGGTCATCGGCGGCACCGTCGGCGTCATCGCCTTCCTGTCGTTCTTCACCGGCACCGAGGTGGGGCTGCAGGGCTACGCGGCCCTGGACCAGCTGGGCACCTCCGCCTTCACCGGCTTCCTCTCGGCCTACTTCAACACCCGCGAGATCGCGCCGCTGGTCGCCGGGCTCGCCCTGTCCGCCACGGTCGGCTGCGGCTTCACCGCCCAGATCGGCGCCATGCGGATCAACGAGGAGATCGACGCCCTGGAGGTCATGGGCGTCCCGTCGCTGCCGTTCCTCGTCACCACCCGCATCGTCGCCGGCTTCATCGCGGTGGTCCCGCTGTACGTGATCGGCCTGCTGAGCTCCTACTTCGCCACCCGGACGATCACCACCCAGGCCTACGCCCAGTCCGCGGGCACCTACGACCACTACTTCAACCTGTTCCTGCCGCCGCAGGACGTCCTCTGGTCGTTCGTCAAGGTGCTCGTCTTCGCCGTCGTGATCATCCTCAGTCACTGCTACTACGGCTACCGCGCCGCCGGCGGCCCGGCCGGCGTCGGGCTGGCGGTGGGCCGCGCCGTCCGCTTCTCGATCGTGGCGGTGATGGTCATCGACCTGTTCCTGTCCCTGGCCATCTGGGGCTCGACGACGACCGTCCGGATCGCGGGGTGAGCGGCATGGCACGGGGAGCGGTGGTCCGCCGGCGCCTGCAGGGGCTGGCCTTCCTGGTCGTGCTGGCCCTCCTGCTCGGGCTGACCGTGGCGCTCTACAACAAGGCGTTCGTCGACGTCGCCCGCGTCACGCTGGAGACCGACACCGCGGGCAACCAGCTGCAGGAGGCCTCGGACGTCAAGGTGCGCGGGATGATCGTCGGCGAGGTCCGCGACGTCCGGGCCAGCGCCGAGGGCGCCACCATCGAGCTGGCGATCCGGCCGCAGTACCTCGAGCAGATCCCGGCCGACGTGACCGCCCGGCTGCTGCCCAAGACCCTGTTCGGCGAGCGGTACGTCTCCCTCGTGCTGCCCGAGGACGCCTCGGGGGAGCGGCTGGCCGACGGCGACGTGATCGGGCAGGACCGCACGGAGAACGCCATCGAGCTGCAGCGGGTGATCGACGACCTGCTCCCGCTGCTGCAGGCCGTGGAGCCGCAGGACCTCAGCTACACGCTGGCCGCGGTGGCCGACGCGCTGCGCGGGCGGGGGGAGTCCCTCGGCGAGAACCTGGCCTCGGTCGGCGACTACGTGGAGGAGATCAACACGGTGCTGCCGGACCTGCAGGCCGACATCTCCTCGCTGGCAGACTTCGCCGACACCTACGAGTCGGCCGCCGAGGACCTGCTCGCGGTGCTGGACAACATCTCGGTCACCGCCGACACCCTGGTCGACCAGCGGGAGCAGCTGCGGCGCACCTTCACGGTCGTCGACAGCTCCTCGACGACCGCGGCGGAGTTCCTCGAGCGCAACGAGTCCGACCTCATCTCGCTGGCCGCCACCTCCCGGCCGGTGCTCGGGCTGTTCGCCGAGTACTCGCCGGTCTACCCGTGCCTGCTCAACGGGCTCGCCCGGTTCAACCCGATGATCACCGAGGCGTTCGGCGGGGACGGCGACCCCGCGCTGAACCTGAACATCGTGGTGGCCCTGCCGCCGCGCAACCCCTACCAGCCCGGCGACCAGCCGGAGTACCTGGACTCCTCCGGCCCGGACTGCCAGGGGCTGGACGACATCGACGCCATCATCGCCGCGGCCGAGCAGGGCGAGTACTACTGCCCGACCCCGCCCGAGGACGGCGTGGACTCCGTCGACAACCCCTACTCGGGCAACCCGAACTGCCTCGGCGGCCGCGGCCCCGACGACGTCCCGGACGGCGCCGGCGACCCCAACCCCGGCGGGACGGCGGGGGACACGGTGCCCGACCAGATGTCCGGCTCCACCGCGGAACTGGACTTCGTCCGCAGCCTGCTCGGCTACCAGACCGGCACCGACCCCGACGACGTGACCGACCTGGCCGCCTCGGCCCTGGCGCCGCTGCTGCGGGGGAACCAGGTGCTGGTGCCGTGAAGTCACTCGCCGGGCCGCTCACCAAGCTGGCCGTCTTCGCGCTGGTCACCATCCTGGCCAGCTACGTGCTCGTCGCCACGATCACCAACGCCGGCTACGGCGAGCAGGTGGCCTACCGGGCCCAGTTCACCGACGTCGCCGGGCTGGTCGAGGGCGACGAGGTGCGCATCGCCGGCGTCCGCGTCGGCCAGGTCACCGGCATCGGGCTGGCCGAGGGCCGGGAGACGCCGGTCGCCGAGGTGGAGCTGGAGGTCGACGCCGACATCCCGCTGCCCTCGGGCGTGCAGGCCACCATCCGGTACCGCAACCTCGTCGGCCAGCGGTACGTCGCGCTGACCGAGGGCGAGGGTTCCGCCGGGGGCCGGCTGGACGAGGGCGACACCATCCCGCTGGCGCAGACCCGCCCGGCGCTGGACCTGACCACGCTCTTCGGCGGCTTCCAGCCGCTGTTCCAGGCGCTGTCGCCGACCGACGTCAACCGGCTGTCCTACGAGATCATCCAGGTCTTCCAGGGCGAGGCCGGCACGGTCGAGAGCCTGCTCGGCCACGTCGCCTCGCTGTCGAGCTCGCTGGCCGACCGGGACGCGGTCATCGGCAGCCTCATCGACAACCTGACGACGGTGATGGGCACCGTGGCCGCGCGCGACGAGCAGCTGTCCTCGCTCGTGGTCAGCCTGCAGCAGTTCGTCACCGGCCTGTCCGAGGACCGCGACGCGATCTTCGACTCGCTGCAGACCATCGACACGCTCGCCGTCGCCACGACCGACCTGCTCGAGCAGGCGCGCCCGCCGCTGGCGGCCGACATCGAGGCGCTCGGCGACCTGGCCGGCAACCTCGCCGACACGGGGGACATCGTGGAGGACTTCCTGCAGCTCGCCCCGACCAAGATCGACCTGATCACCCGCACCGCGGTGAACGGCAGCTGGTTCAACTTCTACCTGTGCGGGGCGTCGGGCTCGGTCGTCCTGCCCGGGGAGACGGAGCCGTCGGAGATCCCCGCCGGCGGGTTCTCCAGCGGATCGGAGGGCTGCTGATGGCCCGCCACCCGAAGCCCTTCCGCGACCGCAACCCCGTCGTCATCGGGGCGGTCAGCCTCGGCGTGATCGCGGCGCTGGTGCTGCTGGCGTTCAACGCGCAGTCGCTGCCGTTCATCGGCGGGGGCACCGTGTACTCCGCGCAGTTCTCCGAGGCGGCCGGCCTCAAGCCCGACGACCCGGTCCGCATCGCCGGCGTGAAGGTCGGCCAGGTGGAGGAGCTGCGGCTGGAGGACGGCGCGGTCACCGTCGAGTTCCGGGTCGAGGACGCCTTCGTCGGCGACCGGTCGCAGGCGGCGATCCGCATCGAGACGGTGCTCGGCGCGAAGTACCTGGCGCTCGTGCCGCGGGGGAGCGAGGAGCTCGACCCCGACGACCGGATCCCGCTGGAGCGGACCGCCTCGCCCTACGACGTCGTCGAGGCGTTCGCCGACCTGTCCAGCACGGTGGAGCAGATCGACACCCAGCAGCTGGCCACGTCGTTCGAGGTGCTGGCCGACACCTTCGCCGAGACGCCGGACGAGGTGCGCACCTCGCTGCAGGGCCTGGCCCGGCTGTCGGACACCATCGCCTCCCGCGACGCCGAGCTCGAGCGCCTGCTGTCGGCCACCCGCGACGTCACCGACGTCCTCGCCGACCGCAACGGCGAGTTCACCCGGCTGATCATCGATTCCAACACGCTGCTGCAGGAGGTGCAGGAGCGCCGGCAGCTGATCGACGCCATCCTCACCAACACGCAGCTGCTGTCCGACCAGCTGACCGGCCTCGTCGCCGACAACCGCGAGGCGCTGACCCCCGCGCTGCAGCAGCTGGCCACGGTCACCGACATCCTGTCCCGCAACCGCACCGCGCTCGGGGAGACCGTGCAGAACCTCGCGCCGTTCGTCCGGGTCTTCACCAACACGCTCGGCAGCGGGCGCTGGTTCGACAGCTTCGTGGAGAACCTGCTGCCCGGCTCCGTCGCCTCGGTGGTCTGCGGCGGCACCGAGCAGGTCCCCGGTGGCCTCATCACCTGCGACGGTGGCGCATGAGCGGGTCGCTGCAGCGCGGGGTGGCGCTGGCCGCGGCGCTGGTGCTGGTCGGCGCGATCGGCTGGACGGTCCTGCGGCCGGCCGACCAGTACCGGGTCACCGCGTACTTCACCCAGGCGGTCGGCATCTACGAGGGCGGCGACGTCCGCGTCCTCGGCATCGACGTCGGCGAGATCACCGGCGTCGTCCCGATGGGCGACCGGGTGCGGGTGGAGATGCTGGTCGACGAGGGCTACGACATCCCGGCCGACGCCGACGCCGTCATCCTGGCGCCCTCGCTGGTCTCCGACCGGTACGTGCAGTTCGCCCCCGTCTACAGCGGCGGGCCGACGATGGCCGACGGCGCCGAGCTCGGGCTGGACCGCACCGGCACGCCCGTCGAGCTGGACGCGGTCTACGGCGCGCTCGACGAGCTCTCGGCGGCCCTCGGCCCCACCGGCGCGAACGCGGACGGCGCGCTGGACGACCTGCTGGAGACCGGCGCGGCGAACCTGGACGGCAACGGCGAGGCGCTCAACCGCACGCTCACCGGCTTCTCCCAGGCGGTCGAGACCCTCGCCGAGAACCGGGACGACCTCTTCGGCTCCATCGACTCGCTGCAGACGTTCACCACGGCGCTGGCCACCATCGACGCCCAGGTCGGCCAGTTCAACGACAACATGGCGGCGGTGGCCGACCAGCTGGAGGCCGAGCGCGCGGACCTCGCCGCCGCGGTGCAGCTCCTGTCCTCCGCCCTCGGGGAGATCGCGACCTTCGTGCAGACGAACACCGACCTGCTCACCACGAACGTCGACCGGCTGGCCGACGTCACGCTCACCCTCGTGCAGCAGCGGCAGGCGCTGGCCGAGGTCCTCGACGTGGCCCCGGCGGCGCTGGGCAACATCGCGCACGCCTACAACCCCGACTACGGGACCCTCGACACCCGCGACAACTCGCTCGGGTCGACCAGCCCCGAGGTCGTCGTCTGCCAGCTGCTGGGCGCGGCGGGCCGGCTCAACGTCGCGGGGACCCCGCTGAACACCCTCCCCGACTTCCTGAGCCTGCCGCCGACCGACCAGATCTGCCTGCGGCTGCTGTCCGGCGACCCCGGCAACGACGGCACCCTCGACGACCTCAACGGCAACGGCGTGCCCGACCTCGAGGAGCTGCTCGGCGAGCTGTTCGGCGGCGGCGCCGCCGGCGGCGGGACCGGCACGCCGGGCGCGGCCGGCGGCGGGGTGCTGGGGCTGCCCGTCCTCACCGGGAGCGGGCAGTGAGGGCCGGCGTGCGGCGGGCGTCCGCGCTGGCGGCCGGCGTGCTGCTGCTGTCGGGCTGCGGTTTCCGCGGGGCCTACTCGCTGTCGCTGCCCGGCGGCGCGGACCTCGGCGACGACCCGTACACGGTGCAGATCCAGTTCCTCGACGTCCTGGACCTGGTCCCGCAGGCCGGCGTCCGGGTCGCCGACGTGGCCGTCGGCCGGGTGGAGGACATCGAGCTCTCCGACGACTGGACGGCGCTGGTCACCGTCGAGGTCAACGGCGACGTCGAGCTCCCCGGCAACGCGGTGGCGATGATCCAGCAGTCCTCGCTGCTGGGGGAGAAGTACGTCGAGCTGGCGGCGCCGGGCACCGAGGAGCCGCAGGGGCGGCTGGAGGACGGCTCCCTCATCACGCTGGACCGGACCAACCGCAACGTCGAGGTCGAGGAGCTGCTGGGCGCCCTCTCCCTCGTGCTCAACGGCGGCGGGCTGGCCCAGCTGCAGACCATCAGCCGCGAGCTCGGCGTCGCCCTCGAGGGCCGCGAGGAGGCCATCCGCGACACGCTGGACTCCCTCGACGTGCTGATCGGCGGGCTGGACCAGCAGCGCGAGGAGATCGGCCGGGCGCTGGACAGCGTGAACGCGCTCGCCGAGACGCTGGCCGGGCGGACCGCGACGATCGAGACGGCGCTGGACAGCATCGGCCCGGGCCTGGACGTCGTGAACCAGCAGCGCGACCTGCTGGTCTCGATGCTCGACAGCCTGGCCCGGCTCGGCGAGGTCGGCACCCGGGTCATCAACCAGGCCGGGCAGAACACGGTGGAGGACCTGCGGCTGCTGCAGCCGGTCCTCAGCCAGCTCGCCGCGGCCGGCCCGGACCTGGCCAACTCCCTCGACCTGCTGCTCACGTATCCCTTCCCGGCCAGCTCGGTCGAGGGCTGCCTCACCGGTGACCCGTGCGCGTTCAACCCGCGCTACGACGCCCGCACCGGCGGCTACGGGCTGTTCACCAACATGACGGCGAGCCTGTCGTTCGACCTGCGCGAACTGCTGTGCCGCTACGTCGTCGACCCGGTGACCGGCGGCCTGGAGGTCCTCGACCCGCAGACCCTGGTCGGCACCTCCTGCGGCGTGCCCGGCACGCCGCCGGGCAACCAGGCCGGGGCCGCGTCGACCGGTCAGCCGGCGTCCGGCGGGCAGGCGCCGCCGGCTCCGGACGGCGGGTCCTCCGTGGCCGGGGACCTCCCCGGGATCGTGGGGGGCACGCCGTGATCACCCGCAAGACCAAGCTGCAGCTGATCGCCTTCGCCGCGGTCGCCCTGCTGGGCATCTCCTACGTCGGCTTCAACTACGTGGGCCTGGACCGGCTGCTGCTCGGCACCGGCTACGACGTGGACGCGGACTTCGCCGACTCCGGCGGCATCTTCGTCAACGCCGAGGTGACCTACCGCGGTGTCGCCGTCGGCCGGGTCAGCGACATGCAGCTGACCGAGGACGGCGTCCGGGTCACGCTCACCATCGACCCCGACGCCCCCGACATCCCCGCCGACACCGAGGCCGTCGTCGCCACCCGCAGCGCGGTGGGCGAGCAGTACGTCGACCTGCGTCCCGCCGACGACGACGGCCCCTACCTGGAGGACGGCGCGGTCATCCCGGTCGAGCGGACGGCGATCCCGATCCCGGTCGAGCAGCTGCTGCTCAACGTCGACGAGCTGGTCAACTCGGTCGACCCCGAGGACCTGCGGGTGGTCGTGCAGGAGCTCGGCGACGCCTTCGAGGGCGCCGGCGACGACCTGGCCCGGCTGATCGACAACGGCGACCTGCTGCTGGCCCGCGCCGAGGAGTCGCTGCCGCAGACCCTGGCGCTGATCACCGACGGCCGCACGGTGCTCGACACGCAGGTCGCCAGCCGCTCGGCCATCGAGCAGTGGGCGAGCGACCTGCGGGCCGTCAGCGACACCCTGGTCGACATCGACCCGGACCTGCGCGGGCTGCTGGTGAGCGCCCCGGACGCCGGCGACGCCCTGCAGCAGCTGGTCGACCGCGCCGGGCCGGGCCTGGGCTCGCTGGTGAGCCACCTCGACGTCCTCAACGGGGTGTACATCCCGCGGCTGGGCGGGGTCGAGCAGCTGCTGGTCACCTACCCCGACGTCGTCTCCGGCGGGTTCACCGTCGTGCGCAACGACGGCGGGGTGATGCGCGCGCACTTCGGGTTCGTGCTCAACTCCGACGACCCCCGGGCCTGCACGAGCGGCTACGTCTCGACCGGCGCCGCCGGCAGCCCGGACGACATCCTGCGGATCGACACCGACGCCGTCCGCTGCGACGTCGTCAACGGCGTCGACCCGAACCCGGGCGACGGCGTGGACGAGACCGGCTCGGACCTGCGCGGCGAGCAGAACATCGGCCGCAGCGGCGGCGTCGGCTCGCCCGGCCCGCAGGGGCAGCAGGGCTCCCTGCCCCCGGCCCTGGCGACGATCGACGACGTGCTGACCGGCATCCTGGGGGGCCTGCCGTTCGCCGACACCCTGGGCGCCGTCCCGGGGGCCGGATGACCGCCGCCCGCCCCGCCCCGACCGACCGAGAGGACCCGCCCGTGAGCGACACCGACCGGCCGCGCCCCAGCGCGCGCCGGCGTGCGCCCGCCCCCGGGACGGAGGACGCGGAGACCGCCGGCGCGCGGACCACCACCGTCACCGAGCCCGCCCCCGCGGGACCCGGCGGCCCGGAGGACGCCGCCGACCGGACCGTGGCCGACGAGGACGCGGCCGGGGCCCCCGCCCGCCGGTCCCGGCTGCGCCGGCGGCACGCCGCCCCGGAGGCAGAGGACCGGCCGGCGCCCACGGCCCCCGCGGGCCGGACGGACGACGACCCGGCCGACGACGACCCGGAGCCGGCGCACGCCCGGCGGCGGATCAGCGTGCCGCTCGTGCCCGCGCTGGCGGTGCTGCTGTTCCTCCTGCTGGTGCTGAACGGCGTCCTGCTCGCCCCGTGGCTGTCCCGCGAGGAGTCCCCGGTGCGCACGGACACCTACGTCGACGTGCTGCAGGCGGCGCGCTCCAACGTCGTCGACCTGACCTCCTTCGACCACCTGACGATCGACGCCGACATCGAGCAGGCCCGCCGGGTCACCACCGGCGACCTGCGCGAGGAGTCGGTCGCCGGGCTCGAGCGGGTCCGCCAGCAGCTCGTCGACGGCCAGGCCGTGAGCAGCACGGAGGTGGTGGGCGCGGGGGTGACCCGGGCGACCGAGGACGAGGCGACGGTCGTCATG
This sequence comes from Blastococcus sp. SYSU D00868, assembly GCF_054050575.1. Classification (NCBI taxonomy): domain Bacteria; kingdom Bacillati; phylum Actinomycetota; class Actinomycetes; order Geodermatophilales; family Geodermatophilaceae; genus Blastococcus; species Blastococcus sp. SYSU D00868. Next base: position 291,084 of record NZ_JBJGZO010000001.1, on the reverse strand, counting down.
GTCATCGCGACCACGCGCCAGGCGGCCGGCGTCCCGGCCCAGGTGCGCCGCGACCGCATCGAGGTGGACCTGCAACGGGAGGGCGAGCGCTGGCTGCTCTCCGCGATCCGAGGGACGGGACCCGATGACTGACGGCCCCGACGAGCGGCCCCGGCCCACGCCGCGGCCCCGGCCCGCCGCCGGCCCGCGGCCCAGCCCCCGGCCCCGCGTGGCCGGCAGCCGCCGGGAGCGCGACGAGGCGCCGGCGCCGGAGGCCGGCACCCCGCCGCGGGCCCGGGCCCCGCCCCCCCCCCCCCCCCCCCCCCCCCCCCCCCCCCCCCCCCCCCCCCCCCCCCCCCCCCCCCCCCCCCGGACCGGTGCCCGGGCCGAGGACGGCCCCGAGACCCGGGCCGAGGCACGCACCGAGACCCGGGCCGAGGCACGCACCGAGACCCGGGCCGAGCGACGCACCGAGACCCGGACCGAGGCACGGGCCGACCGCGCGCCTGCGGCGCGCCGCCGGGGGAGCGCACCCGCGGTGCCGGCGGCAGGCCGGCGGCTCCTGTCCCCGGTCGTGGTGACCCTGTCCGTGCTGTGCCTGCTGGCAGCTGGCGCCGCCGTGGGCCTGTACCTGCTGCTCTGGACCCAGGGCCGCGACTTCGTGGACCCTGACATCATCGACGCGGCCGAGGAGAACGTGCGGGCCGTCTACGCCTACGACTACCGCGACTCCGACGGCAGCGTCGCCGGCCAGCTCGCCGTCCTCACCGGGGACCTGCGCAGCCAGTACGAGGCGGAGGCCGAGGGCGCGCTCATCGACACCTACGAGCAGGTGTCGGCGACCATCCGCTACGACGTGCGCGACGTCGCCGTGCAGCAGGTCGACGACGAGCAGGACGAGGCGACGCTGGTCGTGTTCGGGCAGCTGGTCGCGAAGTCGGTCACCACGGGCACGGAGCCGGCGCCCGAGGGCAGCGAGTGCGTCGTCACGCCCGAGGGCGAGCAGTCCTGCGTGCGCACCGTGCAGATCCGGATGGTCCAGGTGGAGGACGACTGGCGGATCAGCGAGCTGACGGTGCTCACCACGGGCTGAGATCGCCGGCCCCGCGAGGGGGCCGGCCCGGCGTGGCGGCTGACCCGGAGCCCCCGGAGTGGCATCATGGCCGCGTCGGTCCCGCCCCCCTCGGGCGCCGCTGTTCCTTCCCGGGCGTCGTGTCGGCCGTCACGACCCCCGACGTGGACAGTGCGCTGGAGCAGGGGTAGGGTTCCCTGTTGCGCTGCCTCCTTACTGCATGCCCGCCGAGACGGGTCACGAGGGGTGCCCGGGGGAACCCTCCCGAGCCTCCTGCCGACCGTACGGCCGGGCCTCGTCGCAGGCCAGGGGCAGCCCCGCCGATACCGACGACGACCCAGGACGACCCGCACCCACCGCCCGCACGTCGTGAGGTCCTTGGAAGGACGCATCTTGGCAGGCTCTCGCCCCACCAGCATCTCCGCCAGCACCACCGAGTCACCCACCCCGCAGAGCACCACCCCGCAGTCCGGCCCCCGCACCGGCGAGGCCGACCAGCAGAAGATCCCCGGCGCCCCGCTCCGCGTCTCCTTCGCCAAGATCAACGAGCCGCTCGAGGTCCCGGACCTGCTGGCCCTGCAGACCGCCTCGTTCGACTGGCTGATCGGCAGCCCCGAGTGGCGGGCCACCCTCTCGCCCGAGGAGCAGGCCGCGGCCGTCGGCGGCCTCGCCGAGATCCTCGAGGAGATCTCCCCGATCGAGGACTTCAGCGGCTCGATGTCGCTGTCCTTCTCCAACCCGCGCTTCGAGGACGTCAAGGCGTCCCTCGAGGAGTGCAAGGACAAGGACATGACCTACGCGGCGCCGCTGTTCGTCACCGCCGAGTTCATGAACAACACCACGGGCGAGATCAAGAGCCAGACGGTGTTCATGGGCGACTTCCCGATCATGACGAGCAAGGGCACCTTCGTCATCAACGGGACCGAGCGCGTCGTCGTCTCGCAGCTGGTCCGCAGCCCGGGCGTCTACTTCGACAAGACCCTGGACAAGACGTCGGACAAGGACGTCTTCAGCGCCAAGGTCATCCCCAGCCGTGGTGCGTGGCTGGAGTTCGACGTCGACAAGCGCGACACCGTCGGCGTCCGGATCGACCGCAAGCGCCGCCAGCCGGTCACCGTGCTGCTCAAGGCCCTCGGCTGGACCGAGGACCGCATCCGCGAGCACTTCCAGTGGTCGCCCACCGTGCTGGCCACCCTGGAGAAGGACCACATCGCCGGCCAGGACGAGGCGCTGCTGGACATCTACCGCAAGCTGCGGCCGGGCGAGCCGCCGACGCGGGAGAGCGCCCAGGCGCTGCTGGAGAACCTCTTCTTCAACCCGAAGCGCTACGACCTGGCGAAGGTCGGCCGCTACAAGGTGAACAAGAAGCTCGGCGTCGAGGTGCCGCAGAGCACCCTCACGCTGACCGAGGACGACATCGTCGCGACCATCGAGTACGTCGTCCGGCTGCACGCCGGCGAGCCGGACCACGGCGTCGACGACATCGACCACTTCGGCAACCGCCGCCTGCGCACCGTGGGCGAGCTGATCCAGAACCAGATCCGGGTCGGCCTCTCCCGCATGGAGCGCGTCGTCCGCGAGCGGATGACGACCCAGGACGTCGAGGCGATCACGCCGCAGACCCTGATCAACATCCGGCCGGTCGTCGCCTCCATCAAGGAGTTCTTCGGCACCAGCCAGCTGTCGCAGTTCATGGACCAGACCAACCCCCTCGCGGGCCTGACCCACAAGCGCCGCCTGTCGGCGCTGGGCCCCGGCGGTCTGTCCCGTGAGCGGGCCGGCATGGAGGTCCGCGACGTGCACCCGAGCCACTACGGCCGGATGTGCCCGATCGAGACCCCCGAGGGTCCGAACATCGGCCTGATCGGCTCGCTGTCGTCGTTCGGCCGGGTCAACGCGTTCGGCTTCATCGAGACGCCGTACCGCCGCGTCGAGAACGGCCGGGTCACCGACCAGATCGACTACCTGACCGCCGACGAGGAGGACCGCTTCGTCGTCGCCCAGGCCAACTCGCCGCTGGACGCCCAGGGCCGGTTCGCCGAGGACCGCGTCCTGGTCCGCACCAAGGGCGGTGAGGTCGACTACCTGTCGCCCGAGAACGTCGACTACATGGACGTCTCGCCGCGGCAGATGACCTCGGTCGCGACGGCGATGATCCCGTTCCTCGAGCACGACGACGCCAACCGCGCGCTCATGGGCGCCAACATGCAGCGCCAGGCCGTCCCGCTGCTGCGCAGCGAGGCCCCGCTGGTCGGCACCGGCATGGAGCTGCGCGCCGCCGTCGACGCCGGCGACGTCGTCGTGGCCGAGAAGGCCGGCGTCGTGGAGGACTCCACCGCCGACTACGTCACCGTCATGGCCGACGACGGCACCCGGCAGACCTACCGGCTGCTGAAGTTCCGCCGCTCGAACCAGGGCACCTCGATCAACCAGACCCCCGTCGTCGACGAGGGCCAGCGGGTCGAGGTCGGCCAGGTCATCGCCGACGGGCCGTGCACCGACCAGGGCGAGATGGCGCTGGGCAAGAACCTGCTCGTCGCCTTCATGCCGTGGGAGGGCCACAACTACGAGGACGCGATCATCCTGTCGCAGCGCCTCGTGCAGGACGACGTCCTGTCCTCGATCCACATCGAGGAGTTCGAGGTCGACGCCCGCGACACCAAGCTCGGTGCCGAGGAGATCACCCGGGACATCCCGAACGTCTCCGAGGAGGTCCTCGCCGACCTCGACGAGCGCGGCATCATCCGCATCGGTGCCGAGGTCGTCCCCGGCGACATCCTCGTCGGCAAGGTGACGCCCAAGGGCGAGACCGAGCTGACCCCCGAGGAGCGGCTGCTGCGCGCGATCTTCGGCGAGAAGGCCCGCGAGGTCCGCGACACGTCGCTGAAGGTCAAGCACGGTGAGTCCGGCAAGGTCATCGGCGTCCGCGTGTTCTCGCGCGAGGACGGCGACGAGCTGCCCGCCGGCGTCAACGAGCTGATCCGGGTCTACGTCGCCCAGATGCGCAAGATCTCCGACGGCGACAAGCTCGCCGGGCGCCACGGCAACAAGGGCGTCATCGCGAAGATCCTGCCGCAGGAGGACATGCCGTTCCTCGAGGACGGCACCCCGGTCGACATCGTGCTCAACCCGCTGGGCGTGCCCGGCCGGATGAACGTCGGCCAGGTGCTGGAGACCCACCTCGGGTGGATCGCCAAGCAGGGCTGGGAGGTCGAGGGCACCCCGGAGTGGGCGGCCAAGCTGCCCGAGGGCGCCCGGGCCGCGGCGCCGGGCACCCGGACCGCGACGCCGGTGTTCGACGGAGCCAAGGAGGACGAGATCATCGGGCTGCTGGGCTCGACGATCCCGAACCGCGACGGCGACCGGATGGTGCAGGAGACCGGCAAGGCGCGGCTGTTCGACGGCCGCTCGGGGGAGCCCTTCCCCGAGCCGATCTCGGTGGGCTACGTCTACATCCTGAAGCTGCTGCACCTGGTGGACGACAAGATCCACGCCCGGTCGACCGGCCCCTACTCGATGATCACGCAGCAGCCGCTGGGTGGTAAGGCGCAGTTCGGTGGCCAGCGCTTCGGCGAGATGGAGTGCTGGGCGATGCAGGCCTACGGCGCGGCCTACGCGCTGCAGGAGCTGCTCACCATCAAGTCCGACGACATCCTCGGCCGGGTCAAGGTCTACGAGGCCATCGTCAAGGGCGAGAACATCCCCGAGCCGGGCATCCCCGAGTCGTTCAAGGTGTTGCTCAAGGAGCTCCAGTCGCTCTGCCTCAACGTCGAGGTGCTGTCCGGCGACGGGCAGGCGATCGAGCTGCGCGACACCGACGACGAGGTGTTCCGGGCCGCGGAGGAGCTGGGCATCGACCTGTCCCGCCGCGAGCCCTCCAGCGTCGAGGACGTCTGATCGGCCGCCGGCCGGCCCGGGGCACCGGGCCGGCCGGCGCCATCCACTCGACAAGACAAACAGCAGTAACCGAGCCCCGGGAAAGGGGTCCCCTTGCTCGACGTCAACTTCTTCGACGAGTTGCGCATCGGTCTGGCCAGTGGCGACGACATCCGCCAGTGGTCGCACGGTGAGGTGAAGAAGCCCGAGACCATCAACTACCGGACCCTCCGTCCGGAGAAGGACGGTCTCTTCTGCGAGAAGATCTTCGGTCCCACGCGGGACTGGGAGTGCTACTGCGGCAAGTACAAGCGGGTCCGGTTCAAGGGCATCATCTGTGAGCGCTGCGGCGTCGAGGTGACCCGGGCCAAGGTCCGCCGCGAGCGGATGGGCCACATCGAGCTCGCCGCGCCGGTCACCCACATCTGGTTCTTCAAGGGCGTCCCCTCGCGCCTGGGCTACCTGCTCGACCTGGCGCCCAAGGACCTCGAGAAGATCATCTACTTCGCGGCCTACCTGATCACCTCGGTCGACGACGAGTCGCGCCACCGCGACCTGCCGACCATCGAGGCCGAGATCAGCGCCGAGAAGTCGAACCTGGAGAACCGCCGCGACGCCGACGTGGAGGCCCGCCAGCAGAAGCTGGAGGCCGACCTCGCCGAGCTCGAGGCCGAGGGCGCCAAGTCCGACGTGCGCCGCAAGGTGCGCGAGGGCGGCGAGCGCGAGATGCGCCAGATCCGCGACCGCTCGCAGCGGGAGATCGACCGCCTCGAGGAGGTGCTCGACACCTTCCGCAAGCTCGAGGTCAAGCAGCTCATCGCCGACGAGGGCCTCTACCGCGAGCTGCGCGACCGCTTCGGTGAGTACTTCGAGGGCGGCATGGGCGCCGCGGCGCTGCAGAAGCTGCTCGCGGACTTCGACCTCGACGCCGAGGCCGCCTCGCTGCGCGACACCATCCGCAACGGCAAGGGCCAGCGCAAGCTGCGCGCGCTCAAGCGGCTCAAGGTCGTCGCGGCGTTCCAGCAGACCCGCAACTCGCCCATGGGCATGGTGCTGGACTGCGTCCCGGTCATCCCGCCGGACCTGCGCCCGATGGTGCAGCTCGACGGTGGCCGCTTCGCCACCAGCGACATGAACGACCTGTACCGCCGGGTCATCAACCGGAACAACCGGCTCAAGCGGCTGCTGGACCTCGGCGCGCCCGAGATCATCGTGAACAACGAGAAGCGGATGCTGCAGGAGTCCGTGGACGCGCTGTTCGACAACGGCCGCCGCGGCCGGCCGGTCACCGGCCCGGGCAACCGCCCGCTGAAGTCCCTGAGCGACCTGCTCAAGGGCAAGCAGGGCCGGTTCCGGCAGAACCTGCTCGGCAAGCGCGTCGACTACTCCGGCCGGTCGGTCATCGTCGTCGGCCCGCAGCTGAAGCTGCACCAGTGCGGTCTGCCCAAGCAGATGGCCCTGGAGCTGTTCAAGCCGTTCGTCATGAAGCGGCTCGTGGACCTCAACCACGCGCAGAACATCAAGTCCGCCAAGCGGATGGTGGAGCGCGCGCGGCCGGTCGTGTGGGACGTGCTCGAGGAGGTCATCACCGAGCACCCGGTGCTGCTGAACCGCGCGCCGACCCTGCACCGCCTGGGCATCCAGGCCTTCGAGCCGCAGCTGGTCGAGGGCAAGGCCATCCAGATCCACCCGCTCGTCTGCACCGCGTTCAACGCGGACTTCGACGGTGACCAGATGGCGGTGCACCTGCCGCTGTCGGCCGAGGCCCAGGCCGAGGCCCGGATCCTGATGCTGTCGAGCAACAACATCCTCAGCCCGGCCGACGGTCGCCCGATCACCGCGCCGACGCAGGACATGGTGCTCGGCCTGTACCACCTGACGACCCTGGTGCCGAGCCGGCACGAGGCCGACGGTGGCCGCCCCGCGGCGTTCGCCTCCGCGTCCGAGGCCGTCATGGCCTTCGACAAGGGCGCGCTGGGCCTGCAGGAGCGGGCGCTGATCCGCCTCGACGAGGTGTTCGGCGTCGACAACGGCAAGGTCAACCCCGCGTGGGAGCAGCCGGAGGACTGGACCCCCGGTGCGCCGGCGCTGGTCGAGACCAGCCTGGGCCGGGTGCTGTTCAACGAGGCCCTGCCCGAGGACTACCGCTTCGTCAACTACCAGGTGCCGAAGAAGGAGCTCGGGGCGATCGTCAACGACCTCGCCGAGCGCTACCCCAAGGTGCAGGTCGCGGCGACGCTGGACGCCCTCAAGTCGGCCGGCTTCCGCTGGGCCACCCGCTCGGGCGTGACGATCGCCATCGACGACGTCGTCACCCCGCCGGCCAAGCAGGAGATCCTCGACCGGCACGAGGCCGAGGCGCGCCAGATCGAGAAGCAGTACGAGCGCGGCGTCATCACCGACGCCGAGCGTCGTGGCGAGCTCATCGAGATCTGGACCCGCGCGCGGGCCGAGGTCAGCCAGGCGATGGTGGACAACTTCCCGACCACCAACCCGGTCTGGGTCATGGTCAACTCGGGCGCCCGAGGCAACATGATGCAGATCAGCCAGATCGCCGGCATGCGCGGCCTGGTGGCCAACCCGAAGGGCGAGATCATCCCGCGGCCGATCAAGGCCAACTTCCGGGAGGGTCTGTCCGTGCTGGAGTACTTCATCTCCACGCACGGTGCCCGCAAGGGTCTGGCCGACACCGCGCTGCGGACCGCCGACTCCGGGTACCTCACCCGCCGGCTGGTCGACGTCTCGCAGGACGTCATCATCCGCGAGGAGGACTGCGGCACCGACCGTGGCGTGATCATGCCGATCGGCACGGTCGTCGACGGCAAGGTCACCCGGGACGCGCACGTCGAGACCAGCGTGTACGCCCGTGCCCTGGCCACCGACGTGGTGGCCGAGGACGGCACGCTCGTCGCGCAGGCCGGTCAGGACCTCGGTGACGTGCTCATCGCGGCGCTGATCGACGCCGGTGTCGCGGAGGTCAAGGTCCGCTGCGTCCTGACCTGCGAGTCGCTGCTGGGCACCTGCGCCACCTGCTACGGCCGCTCGCTGGCGACCGGCAAGCTGGTGGACGTCGGCGAGGCGGTCGGCATCATCGCCGCCCAGTCGATCGGTGAGCCCGGCACCCAGCTGACGATGCGCACCTTCCACACCGGTGGTGTCGCGGGTGAGGACATCACCCACGGTCTGCCGCGTGTGGTGGAGCTCTTCGAGGCCCGCGTCCCCAAGGGCAAGGCGCCGATCGCCGAGCTGGCCGGCACCGTCCGCATCGAGGACGGCGAGCAGTTCCGGAAGCTCACGATCACCCCGGACGACGGCTCCGACGAGGTCGTCTACGACAAGCTGTCGCGCCGGTCGCGGCTGCGGGTCGAGGACGGTGCGCACGTCGAGGTCGGCGAGCAGCTCACCGAGGGTGCGGTGGACCCGCACGAGGTGCTGCGGATCATGGGCCCGCGCGAGGTGCAGCTGCACCTGGTCCGCGAGGTCCAGGAGGTCTACCGCAGCCAGGGCGTGTCGATCCACGACAAGCACATCGAGGTGATCATCCGCCAGATGCTGAAGCGGGTGACCATCATCGACTCGGGCGCCACCGAGTTCCTGCCCGGTGCGCTGGTCGAGCGGACGCTGTTCGAGACCGAGAACCGCCGCGTCGTCGCCGAGGGCGGCGAGCCGGCCTCGGCCCGTCCGGTGCTCATGGGCATCACCAAGGCCTCGCTCGCGACCGAGTCGTGGCTGTCGGCCGCCTCCTTCCAGGAGACGACCAAGGTGCTCACCGACGCCGCGATCCAGGGCAAGAGCGACAGCCTGCTCGGCCTCAAGGAGAACGTGATCATCGGGAAGCTGATCCCGGCCGGTACCGGCATCAGCCGCTACCGGAACATCACGGTCGAGCCGACCGAGGAGGCCCGCGCCGCCGTCTACACGATGGCCGGGTACGACGACGGGCAGTACTACAGCCCCGACGTCTTCGGCTCGGGCTCCGGCGAGGCCGTGCGCCTGGAGGAGTACGACTGGCGGGGCTGACGCCCCGGTAGACGCGAAGGGCCCCGCAGGTCACCGACCTGCGGGTCCCTTCCGCGTCCGGAGCCGGGATCAGGTGACCTGATCGTGCGGCGTCTCCCCTCAGCTCCTGCGGTGAGGGAGGACGCGTCCCGGTGAGGGAGGACGCGCCACCGCGGGGGAGGACGCCGGCGCCGGCCCCGACACGCTGAGGGCCCCGCAGGTGTCCCACCTGCGGGGCCCCCTGCGCGTCACGTGACGCAACGACCGGGACGCCGGGGTTACCGGTCGCAGAGCTCGCGCATCTTCGCCACCGTCTTCAGCCGGTTCTCCCGGCTGTCGTCCAGCGGCTGTAGCGCCAGCGTGGTGACGCCGGCCTCCGCGAACGCGGCGATCCGCTCGGCCACGTACCCCTCGGGGCCGATGAGCGAGACCGCCCGCACCAGTTCCTCGGGGAGCGCCGCCGCGGCCTCGTCCTTGCGGCCCGACAGGTAGAGGTCCTGCACGGTCTCCGCGGCGTCGGCGAACCCGTAGCGGCGGGCCAGGTCGTTGTAGAAGTTCTTGCCCCGCGCACCCATGCCGCCGACGTAGAGGGCCAGGTGCGGCCGCACCAGGTCGTGCAGCCCGTCGACGTCCTCGCCGATCGCCACCGGGACCCCGGTGACGACCTGCAGCTCACCGAGCGAGGGGTCCCGTTTGGCCCTGCCGGCCGCGAGGGCCTCGCCCCAGACGTCGGCGGCCCGCTCGGGCATGAACCAGATGGGCTCCCACGCCTCGGCGATCTCGGCGGCGAGCTCGACGTTCTTCGGCCCGAGCGCGGCCAGCATGACCGGCACCCGCTTCCGCACGGGCGTGTTGATGAGCTTGAGCGGCTTGCCCAGGCCGGTGCCCTGGTCGGCCGGCAGCGGGATCGTGTACTTCTGCCCGGCGTGCTCCAGCCGCTCCCGCCGCCACACCGTGCGGCAGATCTCGACGATCTCCCGCGTGCGCTGCAGCGGCGCGTCGTAGGGGACGCCGTGCCAGCCCTCGATCACCTGCGGCCCGGAGGCGCCCAGGCCGAGGGTGAACCGGCCGTCGGAGACGAAGTCGAGGCCCGCCGCGGTCATCGCCAGCAGCGCCGGGGTGCGGCTGTAGATGGGGAAGATCGCGCTGAGCAGCTCGACGCGCTCGGTGACCGCGGCGAGGTAGCCCAGCTGGCTCACCGAGTCGAAGGTGTAGACCTCGGCGACCGTCGCCACGTCGAGCCCGGCGGCCTCGAGGTCGCGGATCTCCGCGGCGGTCTCGCGGAAGCCCCCGCTGTAGCTGGCCTGGATGCCGATGCGCACGTGCCCTCCCGGGGTCGTCGGCGCCCTCGTCGGCGCCGGGGAGGACCGTATCGGCGCGCTCTCAGAGCGGCCGGACCACCCCGACCACCTGGGTCACCACGCGCACGCCGTCGACGTCGCTGGGCACGCGCCGGGCGGCCCCCGGGTCGGCGAGGTCCACCTTGACCACGTAGCCGGACCCGCGGCGGGCGAGGCCGATGCCGACCACCTCCGGCACCGCCGAGAGCTGCTGGCTCAGGGCGCTCTTCGCGGCGCGGGCGGAGGCTCGGTCGGACACCCCTCCATGGTGCGCCACTCCCGGCTCCGGGGACAGGCCCCGGAGGGGTCAGATCGCGCCGGACAGCCACTCCGCGCCGAGGACGTCGAGCACCGTGGCCAGCGGACTGGCGAAGGTGACCCCGCCGCCCTGCGCCCCGCCGACGTCGCTGCCGGCGAACAGCAGCGCCAGGGGCGTGCGGTCGCTGCTGCGCCAGATGACCGAGCCGCTGTCCCCGCCGGCGCTGAACGCCCCGGCGGTCCCCTCGATCTCGACCTGCCCGTCGAAGGTGTGCACGGCGTCGTCGTACTGCACCGCGACGCCGTCGACCTCCACCGCGGTCACCCGCCCGCGGGTGTGCCCTGTGGTGCGGCCGACCTTCTCCACGAGCTCGTCCGGGTCCACCTCCTCGCCGGTGGCCGGCGTGGCCCCCAGCGGCCCGCCCGGGTACGCGCCGGGGTCGGCCTCCACCCCCTCGTCGAGCGCGGCCACCGCGGCGTCGACGAGGTTCGCGCCGTCGGTGAACCGCTCGAACGCGGTGAGGGTGGCCACGCGGTCGTCGGCGCGGCCGCCGTCGGCGGGGCCGGGCTGCAGCACCGGGTCCCCGGGGACGGCGGCGTCGCTGGCCGCGAGGACGTGGTTGTTCGACAGGATCGCGGGCCGCCCGCCGACCCGGACGAAGCCGCCGAGCGTCCCCGCGGTCACCGCGGGGTGGGCGACCGAGAGGCCGGGCCGCAGCGGCCGCACGCGCCGCTGCAGGTCCGCGGGCGCGACCGCGGGGGCGCCGGTGGGGGAGTGCAGCGCCCGGACCGGCCCGATGACCCGCACGTCCACCTCGGCGCGGACGGCGTCGGACACCCCGTCGAGCAGGATCGCGGCGTCGGCCGGCGTCGCGACGCGGATCGCCAGCCGCACCTGCCCCGGCACCAGCGGCGCGAGCCCCAGGGCCGGGCGGAACCACGCCCGCCCGGGCGCCAGCCCGTGGGCGCTCACCGGCCCGGTCCAGCCGGCCATCCGGGCCCCCAGCCGCGCCTTCAGCTCCCGCGCCGAGTCGACCTGCACCGTCCCCCCTCGCTCCCCGGCCCGTCGCCGAGGGTGTTCGTCCTGGCACCGACGGTAGGCCGCGGGTGCGACAGTCCGGGAGCTCCCGCCGGGCGGCCGCGCCCGGTACAGTCGCCGCCGACCCACCGTGCCGGCCGGTCCGGCGCCCGGGGAATGAACCGGCGGGCGGGGCGTTGGTACCGGTGGTCGCTGCTGTGAGCGGCGCCGCCTGGTCGACTTGGGGACCCGGTTTGCACCGGTCTCCGAGGCGCGGGTATCGTGGTCAGCCGTGCCCAGGGTGCCCTGGGCCTGCTCCCGTTCGCGGTGCGCTCGCCGACAGGTAGGTGGCGCCGAGTCGCGGGGGGCGACCGATCCGGTTGGCAACGCCGACCGGTCCCGGGAAGGGCGACACGCCCGACCGCGGGGACCGGTGGTGGACCACGGCCTGGACGGGCTCGACCCGAGCAGGACCGGCACCCGGCACGACAGAGACCGACCACAGCACGACCCAGCGCAGGTAGGAGATCCAGGCCCCCCATGCCCACGATCAACCAGCTGGTCCGCAAGGGCCGCGAGGACAAGGTCGAGAAGACCAAGACCCCGGCGCTGAAGGGTTCCCCTCAGCGCCGTGGCGTGTGCACCCGCGTGTACACGACGACGCCGAAGAAGCCGAACTCGGCGCTGCGGAAGGTCGCCCGCGTCCGCCTCACCAGTGGCATCGAGGTCACCGCCTACATCCCGGGCGTCGGCCACAACCTGCAGGAGCACTCGATGGTGCTCGTGCGCGGTGGTCGCGTGAAGGACCTCCCGGGTGTGCGCTACAAGATCATCCGCGGCTCGCTGGACACCCAGGGTGTCCGCAACCGCAAGCAGGCTCGCAGCCGGTACGGCGCGAAGAAGGAGAAGAGCTGACATGCCCCGCAAGGGTCCCGCTCCCCGCCGTCCGCTCGTCGCCGACCCGGTGTACCAGTCGCCGCTGGTCACCCAGCTGGTGAACAAGGTCCTGGTCGACGGCAAGCGCTCGGTCGCCGAGGCGATCGTCTACGGCGCCCTCGAGGGCTGCCGCGCCAAGACCGACACCGACCCGGTCGTCACGCTCAAGCGCGCGCTGGACAACGTCAAGCCGGCCCTCGAGGTCCGCAGCCGCCGTGTCGGTGGCGCGACCTACCAGGTCCCGGTCGAGGTCCGCGCCTCCCGCAGCACCACCCTCGGGCTGCGCTGGCTGATCCAGTACAGCCGGGCCCGCCGCGAGAAGACGATGACCGAGCGCCTGATGAACGAGCTGCTCGACGCGAGCAACGGTCTGGGAGCCGCGGTCAAGCGCCGCGAGGACACCCACAAGATGGCCGAGTCGAACAAGGCCTTCGCGCACTACCGCTGGTAGTCGCCCCCCGCTGGTGACACCCGTCCACCAGCACGCCGCGGCCCGTCCCGGGCCACCCCCGGGACGCCGACGCGGACCCAAGCACTGAGGAGTGGAAATGGCCGACAGCAAGGGCCAGCTCGCCAAGACCCGCAACATCGGGATCATGGCGCACATCGACGCCGGCAAGACCACGACGACCGAGCGCATCCTCTTCTACACCGGTATCAACTACAAGATCGGTGAGGTCCACGACGGCGCGGCCACGATGGACTGGATGGAGCAGGAGCAGGAGCGCGGCATCACCATCACGTCGGCCGCGACGAAGTGCACCTGGAACGACCACGACATCAACATCATCGACACCCCCGGGCACGTCGACTTCACCGTCGAGGTGGAGCGGTCCCTGCGGGTGCTCGACGGTGCGGTCGCGGTCTACGACGGCGTCGCCGGCGTCGAGCCGCAGACCGAGCAGGTGTGGCGGCAGGCGGAGAAGTACGGCGTCCCGCGCATGTGCTTCGTCAACAAGCTGGACCGCACCGGCGCGGACTTCTTCCGCTGCGTCGACATGATGGTCGAGCGGCTGGGCGCCAACCCGGCCGTGCTGCAGCTGCCGATCGGTGCCGAGGCCGACTTCATCGGCGTCGTCGACCTGGTCGGGATGCGCGCGCTCACCTGGCGCGGTGAGACCAAGATGGGCGAGGACTACGCCGTCGAGGAGATCCCCGCCGAGCTCGCCGACCAGGCCGCCGAGTACCGCGAGAAGCTGCTCGAGACCATCGCCGAGACCGACGACGACCTCATGGAGGCCTACCTCGGTGGCGAGGAGATCTCCGTCGAGCGCCTGAAGGCCGCGATCCGCAAGGCGACCATCGCCGCGCAGGTCAACCCGGTCCTCACCGGCACCGCGTTCAAGAACAAGGGCGTGCAGCCCCTGCTCGACGCCGTCGTCGACTACCTGCCCAGCCCGCTGGACATCGAGGCCATCATCGGGACCGCCCTCGACGGCGAGACCGAGGTCATCCGGCACGCCGACGAGGACGAGCCGTTCTCGGCGCTGGCGTTCAAGATCCAGACCGACCAGCACCTGGGCAAGCTGACCTACGTCCGCGTGTACTCCGGGAAGCTCTCCTCCGGTTCGCCGGTGCTCAACAGCACCAAGGACCGCAAGGAGCGGATCGGCAAGATCTACCAGATGCACGCCAACAAGCGCGAGGAGCGCGAGGGCGTGGGCGCCGGCCAGATCGTCGCCGTCGTCGGCCTGAAGCAGACGACCACGGGTGACACGCTCTCCGACCCGCAGAACCCCGTCATCCTCGAGTCGATGACCTTCCCCGCCCCGGTCATCTCGGTCGCCATCGAGCCGAAGACCAAGGGCGACCAGGAGAAGCTCGGCACCGCCATCCAGAAGCTCGCCGAGGAGGACCCGACCTTCCAGGTCCGCCTCGACGAGGAGACCGGCCAGACGGTCATCTCCGGCATGGGCGAGCTCCACCTGGAGATCCTCGTCGACCGCATGCGGCGCGAGTTCAAGGTCGAGGCCAACGTCGGCAAGCCGCAGGTGGCCTACCGCGAGACGATCCGCAAGGCCGTCGAGAAGGTCGACTACACGCACAAGAAGCAGACCGGTGGGTCGGGCCAGTTCGCGAAGGTCCAGGTCACCCTGGAGCCGCTGGAGATCAGCGGCGACTCGGCGACCTACGAGTTCGTGAACGCCGTCACCGGTGGTCGCATCCCGAAGGAGTACATCCCCTCGGTCGACCAGGGCATGCAGGACGCCATGCAGTACGGCATCCTCGCCGGCTACCCGATGGTCGGCGTCAAGGCCACCCTGATCGACGGCCAGTACCACGAGGTCGACTCCTCGGAGATGGCGTTCAAGATCGCCGGCTCGATGGTCTTCAAGGAGGCCGCCCGCAAGGCCAGCCCGGCCCTGCTCGAGCCGATGATGGCCGTCGAGGTCGTCACGCCCGAGGACTACATGGGTGACGTCATCGGCGACCTGAACTCCCGGCGCGGCACCATCCAGGCGATGGAGGAGCGCTCCGGCGCCCGCGTCGTCCGGGCCCTGGTCCCGCTCTCGGAGATGTTCGGCTACGTGGGCGACCTGCGCAGCCGCACCCAGGGGCGGGCGAGCTACACCATGGTGTTCGACTCGTACGCCGAGGTCCCGCAGAACGTCGCCAAGGAGATCATCGCCAAGGCGACCGGCGAGTAACCGAGACCGACCCCGCCGGCGGGCGAGCCAGCCCGCCGGCCCCAGCAAGCCCACCCCAGAGTTCGCGCACGACAGCGACACCACGAGGAGAGGAACCCAGTGGCCAAGGCCAAGTTCGAGCGGACCAAGCCGCACGTCAACATCGGCACCATCGGGCACATCGACCACGGCAAGACGACGCTGACCGCGGCGATCACCAAGGTCCTGCACGACAAGTACCCGGACCTCAACGAGGCGTCGGCCTTCGACCAGATCGACAAGGCGCCCGAGGAGAAGGCCCGCGGCATCACGATCTCGATCGCCCACGTCGAGTACCAGACGGAGAACCGTCACTACGCGCACGTCGACTGCCCCGGGCACGCCGACTACATCAAGAACATGATCACGGGTGCGGCGCAGATGGACGGCGCCATCCTCGTGGTCGCCGCCACCGACGGCCCGATGCCGCAGACCAAGGAGCACGTCCTCCTGGCCCGCCAGGTCGGCGTCCCCTACATCGTCGTGGCGCTCAACAAGGCCGACATGGTCGACGACGAGGAGATCCTCGAGCTCGTCGAGCTGGAGGTCCGTGAGCTGCTGTCCGAGTACGAGTTCCCGGGCGACGACGTCCCCGTGGTCCGCGTCTCGGCGCTCAAGGCCCTCGAGGGCGACGCCGAGTGGGGCGACCGCCTCATGGAGCTGATGAACGCCGTCGACACCGCGATCCCGGAGCCGGAGCGCGACATCGACAAGCCGTTCCTCATGCCCGTCGAGGACGTCTTCACCATCACCGGCCGCGGCACCGTCGTGACCGGTCGCGTGGAGCGCGGCATCGTCAAGGTGTCGGAGGAGGTCGAGATCGTCGGCATCCGCCCGTCCTCGACCAAGACCACCGTCACCGGCGTCGAGATGTTCCGCAAGCTGCTCGACCAGGGCCAGGCCGGTGACAACGTCGGTCTGCTCCTGCGCGGCATCAAGCGCGAGGACGTCGAGCGCGGCCAGGTCGTCGTGAAGCCGGGTTCCATCACCCCGCACACGAACTTCGAGGCCTCGGTCTTCATCCTCTCCAAGGACGAGGGTGGCCGGCACACGCCGTTCTTCAACAACTACCGTCCGCAGTTCTACTTCCGGACGACGGACGTGACGGGCGTCGTGACCCTGCCCGCCGGCACCGAGATGGTCATGCCCGGCGACAACACCGAGATGACGGTCGAGCTGATCCAGCCGATCGCCATGGAGGAGGGCCTGAAGTTCGCCATCCGCGAGGGTGGCCGGACCGTGGGCGCCGGTCGCGTCACCAAGATCCTCAAGTAACACCCCGCGGACGGGCGGCGGCCGGATCGGCCGCCGCCCGTCTCCCGGGTCCGGACTCGGATCCGGACCCACGGGGCCCGCACCCGGGCCTCCCACAGACATTCACGATCGGCAGGAGCGAGAACAGGCGATGGCGGGACAGAAGATCCGCATCCGGCTGAAGGCCTACGACCACGAGGCCATCGACGCCTCGGCGCGGCGCATCGTGGACACGGTGACGAAGACCGGAGCGCGCGTCGTCGGCCCGGTGCCGCTGCCGACGGAGAAGAACGTGTACTGCGTCATCCGGTCCCCGCACAAGTACAAGGACTCGCGGGAGCACTTCGAGATGCGCACGCACAAGCGGCTCATCGACATCCTCGACCCGACGCCGAAGACGGTCGACGCGCTCATGCGCATCGACCTGCCGGCCTCGGTCGACGTCAACATCCAGTAAGGGGGAGTCATGGCGAGCAACTTCCGCGGGCTCCTCGGCGAGAAGCTGGGCATGACCCAGGTCTTCGACGAGAACAACCGCATCGTGCCGGTGACCGTCGTCAAGGCGGGGCCGTGCGTGGTCACCCAGGTGCGCACCCCCGAGGTCGACGGCTACTCGGCCGTCCAGCTCGGCTTCGGTGAGATCGACCCGCGCAAGGTCAACAAGCCCGAGGGTGGCCACTTCGCCAAGGCCGGCGTGACGCCGCGCCGCCACGTGGTGGAGCTGCGCACCAACGACGCCTCCACCTACACCGTCGGCCAGGAGCTGACGGCCGAGGTGTTCGACGGCGTCGCCAAGGTCGACGTCATCGGCACCAGCAAGGGCAAGGGCACCGCGGGTGTCATGAAGCGGCACGGCTTCAAGGGCCTCGGCGCCGCGCACGGCACCCAGCGCAAGCACCGGTCGCCCGGTTCCATCGGCGGGGCCTCGACCCCGGGCCGCGTCTTCAAGGGTCTGCGCATGGCCGGCCGCATGGGCGCGGTCAAGACGACGACGCTCTCGCTGGCGGTCCACAAGGTGGACACCGAGCGCGGGCTGCTGCTGATCAAGGGCGCGATCCCCGGTCCGAAGGGCGGCCTCGTGCTCGTCCGCTCGGCCGTCAAGGGCGGCCCCGTGGGGAGTGACACGAAGTGACCCAGTCCACCGAGGCGCGGGCCGACCGTCAGGTCGACGTCCGCACGCCGGCGGGGGAGACCTCCGGCAGCGTGACGCTGCCCGGTGAGCTCTTCGACGCCAACGCCAACGTCTCGCTCATGCACCAGGTCGTGGTGGCCCAGCTGGCCGCCGCGCGCCAGGGCACGCACGCGACCAAGACGCGCGGCAAGGTCAGCGGCGGTGGCGTGAAGCCCTACCGCCAGAAGGGCACCGGCCGCGCCCGCCAGGGCTCGATCCGCGCGCCGCAGTTCACCGGCGGTGGCACGGTCCACGGCCCGCAGCCGCGCGACTACACCCAGCGGACCCCGAAGAAGATGAAGGCCGCCGCCCTGCGTGGTGCCCTCTCCGACCGGGCCCGCGAGGACCGCGTGCACGTCGTCACCACCTTCGTCGAGGGCGACGCCCCGAAGACGAAGGAGGCGCTCAAGGCGCTGGACGCCGTGACGCAGGCCAAGCGGGTGCTCGTGGTCCTCGACCGCGACGACGTCCTCAACTGGATCAGCCTGCGCAACGAGCCCCGGGTGCACCTGCTCGAGGCCGGCCAGCTGAACACCTACGACGTGCTGCTCGCCGACGAGGTCGTCTTCACCGAGGCCGCGCTCGCCGAGTTCGTCGCGGGCCCGGCGCGCGGCTCGGTCAAGCCCGACCTGTCGACGCACGAGACGCCGGGCGGCGTCCCGTCCATCGCCCCGGCCGAGGGCGAGGGCACCGTCGAGGTGTCCGGCTCCGCCGGTGCCGCGTCGGTCGCCGCCCCGAAGCGGGCCGTGCCGGCCGACGACCCGGCGCCGGCCACCCCGGCCGAGGCCGCCTCGGCCCCGGCCGAGCAGGCCGAGGCCGCCAACGCCGGCCCGGACGCCACCGCGCCCAGCGAGGACGGCACCACCGACACGACCGCGGAGGAGAAGGCGTGACCTTCCACGACCCCCGGGACGTCCTGCTCGCGCCGGTCATCTCGGAGAAGAGCTACGGGCTCCTGGACGAGAACCAGTACACGTTCCTGGTCCACCCGGACGCCAACAAGACGCAGATCAAGATCGCCGTGGCGCAGGTCTTCAACGTGAAGGTCCTCGACGTCAACACGATCAACCGTCAGGGCAAGAAGAAGCGCAGCCGGGGCAACCGGATGGGCAAGCGCCCCGACACCAAGCGCGCCATCGTCTCGCTCGCCCCCGGCGACCGCATCGAGATCTTCGGTGGTCCCGGCGCCTGACGCGCCGGACCGTTTCGGACCAGAGATATAGAGGACTGAGTCAGCAATGGCTATCCGCAAGTACAAGCCGACGACGCCGGGCCGCCGCGGCTCCAGCGTCGCCGACTTCGCCGAGGTCACCCGCGACCATCCCGAGAAGTCGCTGGTCCGGCCGCTGCACGGCCGTGGCGGGCGCAACGTGCACGGGAAGGTCACCGCTCGCCACCAGGGCGGCGGTCACAAGCGCGCCTACCGCGTGATCGACTTCCGCCGGGCCGACAAGGACGGTGTGCCGGCCAAGGTCGCGCACATCGAGTACGACCCGAACCGGACGTCGCGCATCGCGCTGCTCCACTTCGCCGACGGCGAGAAGCGCTACATCATCGCGCCGGCCCGCCTCAAGCAGGGCGACACGGTGGAGTGCGGCCCCTCGGCCGACATCAAGCCGGGCAACAACCTGCCGCTGCGGAACATCCCCGTCGGCACCGTCGTTCACGCCATCGAGCTCCGTCCCGGTGGCGGCGCGAAGATCGCCCGGTCGGCGGGGACCAGCGTCCAGCTGGTCGCCCGTGAGGGCCGGTTCGCCCAGCTGCGCATGCCGTCGGGCGAGATCCGCAACGTCGACGTGCGCTGCCGCGCGACCGTCGGCGAGGTGGGCAACGCCGAGCAGTCGAACATCAACTGGGGCAAGGCCGGCCGCATGCGGTGGAAGGGCAAGCGCCCGACCGTCCGCGGTGTCGCCATGAACCCGGTCGACCACCCGCACGGTGGTGGTGAGGGCAAGACCTCCGGTGGTCGCCACCCGGTGAACCCGAAGGGCAAGCCCGAGGGCCGCACGCGCAAGCGCAAGGCCTCGGACTCCATGATCGTGCGCCGCCGGCGTACCAACAAGAAGCGCTGAGCGGGTAGAGGAGCTCGACAGACATGCCACGCAGCCTGAAGAAGGGCCCGTTCGTCGACGACCACCTGCTCGCCAAGGTGGACGCCCAGAACGAGAAGGGCACCAAGAACGTCATCCGCACCTGGTCGCGGCGCTCGACGATCATCCCCGACATGCTCGGGCACACGATCGCCGTGCACGACGGCCGCAAGCACGTCCCGGTCTTCGTGACCGAGTCGATGGTCGGGCACAAGCTCGGCGAGTTCGCGCCCACCCGGACCTTCCGTGGGCACGTCAAGGACGACCGCCGGTCGCGGCGCGGCTGACGGCGAGGAGAGACTCGAATGACTTCCCAGTTGGGGCAGGAGACGCCGGTCGCCCGGGCCACCGCCCGGTTCGTCCGCGTCACCCCCATGAAGGCACGCCGGGTGGTGGACCTGATCCGCTACCTGCCGACCGACGAGGCCCTGGCCCTGCTGCGCTTCGCGCCGCAGGCCGCCAGTGAGCCGGTCGCCAAGGTGGTGGCCAGCGCCGTCGCCAACGCCGAGCACAACCTGCAGCTCGACCGCAACGCGCTGGTCGTCAGCGCCGCGTTCGTCGACGAGGGCCCGACGCTGAAGCGGATCCGTCCGCGCGCCCAGGGCCGGGCGTTCCGCATCAACAAGCGGACCAGCCACATCACCGTCGAGGTGAGCGAGGTCGCCGCGAGCGCCGAGCTCGCCCAGAAGTCGCGCAAGGCGCGCCGGGACACCGGCCAGTCCGGTCCCGCGACCCAGCAGAAGAGCAACACGAGGGGAGGGACCCGCTAGTGGGTCAGAAGGTCAACCCGCACGGGTTCCGGCTCGGGATCACCACCGACTACAAGTCCCGGTGGTACGCGGACAAGCTGTACAAGGACTACGTCAAGGAAGACGTGGCCATCCGCAAGCTCATGAGCAAGGGCATGGAGCGCGCCGGCATCTCCAAGGTGGAGATCGAGCGCACCCGTGACCGGGTCCGCGTCGACATCCACACCGCCCGGCCGGGCATCGTCATCGGCCGCCGCGGCGCCGAGGCCGACCGCATCCGCGGTGAGCTGGAGAAGCTGACCGGCAAGCAGGTGCAGCTGAACATCCTCGAGGTGAAGAACCCCGAGGCCGACGCGCAGCTCGTCGCCCAGGGCGTCGCCGAGCAGCTGTCCAGCCGCGTCAGCTTCCGCCGCGCCATGCGCAAGGCCATGCAGTCGGCCCAGCGCAGCCCGCAGGTCAAGGGCATCCGGGTGCAGTGCTCCGGTCGCCTCGGCGGCACGGAGATGAGCCGGTCGGAGTTCTACCGCGAGGGCCGGGTGCCGCTGCACACGCTCCGCGCGAACATCGACTACGGCATCTACGAGGCCCGCACCACCTTCGGCCGCATCGGCGTCAAGGTGTGGATCTACAAGGGTGACGTGAGCGGCTCCCGCGCCGAGCGCGAGGCCCTCGAGGCCCTGGCCGCCCGCCAGCAGCGCCGCGAGCGCGCGCAGCGCCCGCAGCGTCGGTCCGGCTCCAGCGGCACCACCGCCGGTGGCACCGAGGCCGGCCGCGCGGCCGCCGAGTCGACCGGGCCGGTGGACACCACCGAGGCCGTCGTCGCGCAGACCTCCGGCGAGGCCCCGGAGACCACGGTCGCCGAGCTGGCCGGTCCGGAGGCCACCGCGGCCGCCGAGACGACCGCCACCGAGAACACGGAGAGCTGAGCCATGCTCATCCCACGGCGCGTCAAGCACCGCAAGCAGCACCACCCGAGCCGGTCCGGCCGGGCCAAGGGCGGCACCGCGATCAACTTCGGTGACTACGCCATCCAGGCCCTGGAGCCGGCGTACGTGACCAACCGGCAGATCGAGTCCGCCCGTATCGCCATGACGCGGCACATCCGCCGTGGCGGCAAGGTGTGGATCTCGATCTACCCGGACCGCCCGCTCACCAAGAAGCCGGCCGAGACCCGCATGGGCTCCGGCAAGGGCTCGCCCGAGTGGTGGGTCGCCAACGTGAAGCCGGGCCGGGTGCTCTTCGAGCTCTCCGGTGTGGCCGAGCCGGTCGCCCGCGAGGCCATGCGCCGCGCGATCCACAAGCTGCCCATGAAGTGCCGCTTCATCACGCGTGAAGGAGAGGTGTGATGGCCGCCGGTCTGACCGCTCCGGAGCTGCGCGAGCTCTCGGTCGACGAGCTCGCCTCGCGGCTGCGCGAGTCCAAGGAAGAACTGTTCAACCTGCGGTTCCAGGTGGCCACCGGCCAGCTGGACAACAACCGGCGGCTGCAGACCGTCCGCCGCGACATCGCGCGGATCTACACGATCATGCGTGAGCGCGAGCTGGGCCTGTCGGTCGCCCCGAACGAGGGTGTGGCATGAGCGAGAGCCAGTCGGCGACCGCCAACGACGCGACGGCGACCGGCCCCGGTCTGGCCGGCCGTGGCTACCGCAAGGTCCGTGAGGGCCTCGTGGTCAGCGACAAGATGGAGAAGACCATCGTCGTCGAGGTCGAGGACCGCGTGAAGCACGGCCTCTACGGCAAGGTCATCCGCCGGACGAGCAAGCTGAAGGCGCACGACGAGCAGGGGGTCGCCGGCATCGGCGACCGCGTGCAGATCATGGAGACCCGGCCCACGTCGGCCACCAAGCGGTGGCGGCTGGTCGAGGTCCTCGAGAAGGCCAAGTAGTCGCACCACCGTGGCCGGGTCCCGTCGCGAGGCGGGCCCGGCCGACCGGCCCTCCGGGGCCGTGTCCGGAGCAGGTACTCTGGACGACTGGCGCCCCCTCGGGTGCGCGCCGCATCCCGGTACCCCGCGCGACGGTGAGCACCGGCGGCCCAGCCGCCGGTGCGTCCGCACGTGGGTACCGGACAGCCGGTTCACCGTTCCGGCCCGGCTGTCACCACTGAGATCTGGGAGTAAGAGACGTGATCCAGCAGGAGTCGCGACTTCGGGTCGCCGACAACACGGGTGCCAAGGAGATCCTCTGCATCCGTGTCCTCGGCGGATCCGGGCGACGCTACGCGGGCATCGGTGACGTCATCGTCGCCACCGTGAAGGACGCGCTGCCGGGTGCCGGTGTGAAGAAGGGCGACGTGGTCAAGGCCGTCGTCGTCCGCACCGTGAAGGAGCGCCGTCGTCCGGACGGCTCCTACATCCGCTTCGACGAGAACGCCGCCGTCATCATCCGCGACAGCGGCGACCCGCGCGGCACGCGCATCTTCGGCCCCGTCGGCCGGGAGCTGCGCGACAAGCGCTTCATGCGGATCATCTCGCTCGCTCCGGAGGTGCTGTGAGCATGGCTGCCCACAAGAACGACCCCGGCACCAAGAAGGCGCCGTCGATGAAGGTCAAGAAGGGCGACACCGTCGTCGTGCTGTCCGGCAAGGACAAGGGCGCGAAGGGCCGGGTCATCGCCGCCTACCCGCAGACGCAGAAGGTGCTCGTCGAGGGCGTGGGCCGGGTCAAGAAGCACACCCGGGTCAGCTCGAACCAGCGCGGCGCGCAGCAGGGCGGGATCGTCACCCAGGAGGCTCCCATCCACGTGAGCAACGTGATGGTGATCGACTCCGAGGACAAGCCGACCCGGGTCGGTTACCGCAAGGACGAGGAAGGCCGCAGCATCCGGGTCTCGCGGCGCACCGGTAAGGACCTGTGAGCTTCATGAGCGCACCCACCCGTGAGCTGCCCCGCATCCTGGCCCGGTACCGCGAGGAGATCGTGCCGGCGCTGCAGTCGGAGTTCGGCTACGAGAACGTCATGCAGATCCCGCGGCTGACCAAGATCGTCGTCAACATGGGCGTCGGCGAGGCCACCCGCGACGCCAAGCTGATGGACGGCGCGGTCCGCGACCTCACCGCGATCACCGGCCAGAAGCCGGCCGTCGTCCGCGCCCGCAAGTCCATCGCGCAGTTCAAGCTGCGCGAGGGCATGCCGATCGGCGCGAAGGTGACCCTCCGCGGCGACCGCATGTGGGAGTTCCTGGACCGGCTGCTGTCGCTGGCCCTGCCCCGCATCCGTGACTTCCGCGGCCTGAACGCCAAGCAGTTCGACGGCCACGGCAACTACACGTTCGGCCTGACCGAGCAGTCGATGTTCCGCGAGATCGACGTCGACAAGATCGACCGGCCGCGCGGCATGGACATCACGCTGGTCACCACCGCCACCAACGACGACGAGGGTCGCGAGCTGCTCCGCCTGCTCGGCTTCCCCTTCGCCGGCCAGCCCGTCGTCCCGACGACCCGCTGAGCCCGGGCCTTCGAGAGAGGTACAGGAGACCGAGATGGCCAAGAAGGCCCTGATCAACAAGGCGGCCCGCAAGCCGAAGTTCGCGGTCCGCGGCTACACCCGCTGCCAGCGCTGCGGCCGCCCGCACTCCGTCTTCCGCAAGTTCGGCCTCTGCCGGATCTGCCTGCGGGAGATGGCGCACGCGGGCGAGCTCCCCGGCGTGAGCAAGTCCAGCTGGTGAAGGACCCCGGTGCCCCCCACAGCACGCTCCGCGCGCTGCGGGTCCCTGCACCGGGGCCGTTCCGGACTCACCCGAGTCCGCCGGCGCACCATCCGTAGCACCACCGATCGCCGAGAGGCCCACGCGAGGTCCGCGTGCGGAACCGCGGCGAGAGAGGCACGACACCCATGACGATGACCGACCCGATCGCGGACATGCTCACGCGCATCCGCAACGCCAACCAGGCGTACCACGACTCGACGACGATGCCGTCCTCCAAGCTGAAGACGCACATCGCCGAGATCCTCCAGCAGGAGGGGTACATCGCCGGCTGGAAGGTCAACGAGGTCGAGAAGGACGGCGCCACCCGCAAGGAGCTGGTCGTCGACCTCAAGTACGGCCCCAACCGTGAGCGCAGCATCGCCGGTGTCCGGCGGGTGTCGAAGCCGGGCCTGCGGGTCTATGCGAAGTCCAACGCGCTGCCGAAGGTGCTCGGCGGCCTCGGGGTGGCGATCATCTCCACCTCGACCGGCCTGCTCACCGACCGCCAGGCGAACAAGAAGGGCGTGGGCGGGGAAGTCCTCGCCTACGTCTGGTAAGAGGAGCGAGCAGAGATGTCACGGATCGGACGACTCCCGATTCCGGTGCCCGGTGGCGTGGACATCGCCATCGAGGGCCAGACCGTCAACGTGAAGGGCCCCAAGGGGACCCTGTCCCACACCGTCGCGGCGCCGATCACGGTGTCCCGCGGTGAGGACGGCACGCTGCAGGTGGCCCGGCCGGACGACGAGCGGGAGAGCCGCGCCCTGCACGGGCTGTCGCGCACCCTCATCGCCAACATGATCACCGGCGTCACCGAGGGGTACACGAAGACCCTCGAGATCGTCGGCGTCGGTTACCGGGTCCAGGCCCGCGGGTCGGACCTGGAGTTCGCCCTCGGGTTCAGCCACCCGGTTCCCGTCAAGGCGCCGGAGGGCATCACGTTCACCGTCGAGTCACCGACCCGCCTGCGGGTGGCCGGCATCGACAAGCAGCAGGTGGGCCAGGTCGCGGCCAACATCCGCAAGCTGCGTCGCCCCGACCCGTACAAGGGCAAGGGCGTGCGCTACCAGGGTGAGGTCGTCAAGCGCAAGGTCGGGAAGACGGGTAAGTGATGGCACAGACCGAGAAGGCCGCTCGGGTGCACACCCCGGTCGGCACCGACATCAGCACCGCGCGCCGGGTCTCCCGGCTGCGGCGGCACAACCGGCTGCGCAAGCGGGTCTCCGGCACGCCGGAGCGCCCGCGCCTGGTGGTCAAGCGCAGCTCGCGCCACATCCACGCGCAGGTCGTGGACGACACCGTGGGCCACACCCTGGTCAGCGCCTCCACGCTGGACGCCAGCCTGCGCAGCGCCGAGGGCGACAAGTCCGCCCTGGCCCGCCAGGTGGGCGCCCTCGTGGCCGAGCGGGCCAAGGCCGCGGGCATCACCGCGGTGGTGTTCGACCGCGGCGGCAACCGCTACCAGGGCCGGATCGCCGCGCTCGCCGACGGCGCGCGCGAGGGTGGTCTGGACTTCTGATGACGAGCACGCACATCGAGATCGAGAGGGACGTCTGATGCCAGGACCACAGCGACGCGGCGGCGGCGCCGGCGGCGGTAACGACCGCCGCGACCGTCGTGACGGCGGCCGGGGGCCGGGCGGCGCTCCTGCCGAGAAGAGCAACTACATCGAGCGCGTGGTGGCCATCAACCGCGTGTCCAAGGTCGTCAAGGGTGGTCGGCGCTTCAGCTTCACCGCCCTGGTGATCGTGGGCGACGGCGACGGCACCGTGGGCGTCGGCTACGGCAAGGCCAAGGAGGTGCCCGCGGCGATCGCCAAGGGCGTCGAGGAGGCCAAGAAGCACTTCTACAAGGTGCCGCGCATCGCCAGCACCATCCCGCACCCCGTGCAGGGTGAGGCGGCGGCCGGCGTCGTGCTCCTCAAGCCGGCCAGCCCCGGTACCGGTGTCATCGCCGGTGGCCCGGTGCGCGCCGTCCTGGAGTGCGCCGGCATCCACGACGTGCTGTCGAAGAGCCTCGGCTCCTCGAACCCGATCAACATCGTCCACGCGACCATGCAGGCGCTGAAGGACCTCGTGCGTCCCGAGGAGATCGCGGCGCGCCGCGGTCTGCCCCTCGAGGACGTCGCCCCGGCCGCCATGCTGCGGGCGCGTGCGGGTCAGGGGGTCTGACATGGCTCAGCTGAAGGTCACCCAGATCCGGTCGGCGATCGGCACGAAGCCCAACCAGCGGCAGACGCTGCGCTCGCTGGGCCTCAAGCGGATCAACGACTCGGTCGTGCAGGAGGACCGTCCCGAGATCCGCGGGATGGTCGCCACGGTGCCGCACCTGGTCACCGTCGAAGAGATCTGAGCAGGGACTCACCATGACTCTCAAGGTCCACCACCTGCGCCCGGCCAAGGGCGCCCACACCCCCAAGACCCGCGTGGGTCGCGGCGAGGGCTCCAAGGGCAAGACGGCCGGCCGCGGGACCAAGGGCACCGGCGCGCGCGGCAACACCTCCGCGCGCTTCGAGGGCGGGCAGACGCCGCTGCACATGCGGCTGCCCAAGCTGTCGGGCTTCAAGAACCCGAACAAGGTCGTCTTCCAGGTCGTCAACCTCGACCGGATCGCGGCGCTGTTCCCGCAGGGCGGCACCGTCGACGCCGACGCGCTGGTCGAGGCGGGCGCCGTCCGCCGCGGCCAGCCGGTCAAGGTGCTCGGCACCGGCGACCTCGGCGGCATCGCGGTGGACGTGCACGCGCACGCCTTCTCCTCGTCCGCCGTGGAGAAGATCGCCGCCGCCGGGGGCAGCACCACCCTCGTCTGACGAGCCGATGACCCCCGGGGCGCACCTCCTGACGGGAGGTGTGCGCCCCGGGGGTCGTCTGCTGCCCGGCCCCCGCCTCGTCTCCGGTCCGTCCGGAGCCGGCGCCCGCCCGCGAGCGCTGCGGAGAGCGGGGACCTCCGATTGCTAACCTCACACGACCGACTCGGGGAGGGCACGTGCTGCAGGCGTTCGCCGCGGCGTTCCGGACGCCAGACCTCCGGCGCAAGATCCTGTTCTCCCTGGGGATCATCGCCGTCTACCGGCTGGGGGCCGCGGTCCCCGGCCCCGGTGTCTCCGTCGAGGCCATCAACAACTGCCTCGAGCTCGCCCAGGCCTCCGACCAGCGCGACGTCTACTCGCTGGTCAACCTGTTCTCCGGCGGCGCGCTGCTCCGGTTGTCGGTCTTCGCGCTCGGCATCATGCCGTACATCACGGCGAGCATCATCGTGCAGCTGCTCGTCGTGGTCATCCCGCGGTTCGAGCAGCTGAAGAAGGAGGGGCAGGCGGGCCAGCAGAAGCTGACCCAGTACACCCGCTACCTCACGATCGCGCTCGCCGTCCTGCAGAGCACCGGCATCATCGCCCTGGCGCGCAGCGGCCAGCTCTTCCCGAACTGCGCGGAACAGATCATCCCGTCCGACTCCATCTGGACGACCGTCATCCTGGTCATCGCGCTGACCGCCGGCACGGCCGTGATCATGTGGCTCGGCGAGCTGCTCACCGAGAAGGGGATCGGCAACGGCATGTCCGTGCTGATCTTCACCTCCATCGCGGCCCGCATCCCCGCCGAGGGCGGCTCGATCCTGCAGACCCGCGGCGGCGTCGTCTTCACCCTGATCTGCCTCCTCGCCGTGGTGATCATCGCCTCGGTGGTCTACGTCGAACAGGCCCAGCGCCGGATCCCGGTGCAGTACGCCAAGCGGATGGTCGGCCGCCGCATGTACGGCGGGACGTCGACCTACCTGCCGCTGAAGGTGAACCAGGCCGGCGTCATCCCGGTCATCTTCGCCTCGTCGCTGCTGTACCTCCCGCAGCTCATCACGCAGCTGCAGGGCGACGAGACGGGCCCGGTCCGACGGTTCTTCGAGAACTACGTCATCGACCAGAGCAGCTGGGCGCACATCGCGATCTACTTCGGCCTGATCGTGTTCTTCACGTACTTCTACGTGTCGATCACGTTCAACCCGGAGGAGCGCGCCGACGACATGAAGCGCTACGGCGGCTTCATCCCCGGCATCCGGCCCGGGCGCCCGACGGCGGAGTACCTGCAGTACGTGCTGTCCCGCATCACCCTCCCCGGCTCGATCTACCTGGGGCTCGTGGCAGTCTTGCCCAACCTGTTCCTCTCGGTGACGCAGGAGGGGCAGAACCAGAACTTCCCGTTCGGCGGGACCGCGGTGCTCATCATGGTCGGAGTGGGGTTGGAGACGGTGAAGCAGATCGAGACGCAACTCAACCAGCGCAACTACGAAGGGTTCCTGAAGTAGTGCGCGTCGTCCTGCTCGGCCCTCCCGGCGCGGGCAAGGGGACCCAGGCGCAGTTCATCGCCGCGGAGCTGGGCGCGCCCGCCATCTCCACCGGCGACATCTTCCGCGCCAACGTCAGCGGGCGGACCGAGCTGGGCATGAAGGCCAAGGCCTTCATGGACGCCGGCGACCTGGTGCCCGACGAGATCACCGTCGCGATGGTGCGCGACCGGCTCGGCGAGCCCGACGCCAAGGCCGGCTTCCTGCTCGACGGGTTCCCCCGGACCATCGCGCAGGCCGAGCAGCTGCGGGCGTCGCTGGCCGAGCTCGGCCACGGCCTCGACCGCGTGCTCGAGCTCGTCGTGGACGAGGACGAGCTGGTGCGCCGGCTCTCCGGCCGCCGGGTGCTCGTCGACGGCGAGTGGGTGCAGCGCGACGACGACAAGCCCGAGACCGTGCGGCACCGCCTGCAGGTCTACCGGGAACAGACCGCGCCGCTGTCGGGGTTCTACGAGGGCGAGGGGCTGCTGGCCCGCATCGACGCCATCGGCAGCGTCGAGGAGGTCACCGCGCGGGCCCTGCGGGCACTCGGGCGGACCCCCGGCGCGGTCGGGCAGCAGGACGCCGAGTAGGCGCACGGCAGACCATGTCGGCCGGGATCCTCACCCGCCTGCCCCTCCTGGCGAAGTGGAGTGGACGGATGATCCAGATCAAGACCCCGCACGAGCTCGAGCTCATGCGGGCGGCCGGCCTCGTCGTGGCCCGGGCGCTCGGGGCCGTGCGCGCCGCGGTGCGTCCCGGCGTCACCACCGGTGAGCTCGACGCCATCGCCGAGGACACGATCCGCAGCGCCGGCGCCATCCCGTCCTTCCTGGGCTACCACGGCTTCACCGGCAGCATCTGCGCGTCGATCAACGACGAGATCGTGCACGGGATCCCGAACCCGGCGCGGGCGCTCGCCGAGGGCGACAACATCTCGATCGACTGCGGGGCGATCCTCGACGGCTGGCACGGCGACTCCGCCGTGACGGTGACCGTGGGGGAGCCCTCGGCCGAGGACGCCGCCCTCATGGCGGTGACCGAGCGGTCGATGTGGGCGGGGCTGGCGGCGGCCGTGGCCGGCAACCGGCTCACCGACATCAGCCACGCGGTCGAGCAGGTCATCGCCGCCGAGGCGCACCCCTACGGGATCGTCGACCACTACGGCGGGCACGGCATCGGCACCGAGATGCACCAGGACCCGCACGTGCTCAACTACGGCCGCCCCGGCCGGGGCCCGCGGCTGGTCCCCGGACTGGCGCTGGCCATCGAGCCGATGGTCACGGTCGGCGACCCCGCGACCGTGGAGCTCGAGGACGGCTGGACCGTCGTCACCAAGGACGGGTCCCGCGCCGCCCACTTCGAGCACACGGTCGCCGTCACCCCCGAGGGCCCGTGGGTCCTCACCGCGGAGGACGGCGGCGTGGCCGGCCTGGCCCCGTTCGGGATCACCCCGCGCCAGTAGCACCGGCGGCCCGGGTTCCGTTGTGACGGAGGCCGGGTTGGAGGGCCCCGCTGCGGCGGGGTACAGTGAACGACGGCGTTCGCGCCGCCCTGTCGTCGTGCTGTGGCCGCACGACCCAGGGCGCCCTCGCGAGGACGTCCGTGCACCATCTGTTCCACAAACCACCACCGTCGCGCCGGGTCCCGGCGTGGGCGGAGACCGAGTCAGGGAGGCCGTGTAGGGCATGGCGAAGAAGGACGGGGCCATCGAGGTCGAGGGTCGCGTCGTCGAGCCGCTGCCCAACGCGATGTTCCGGGTGGAGCTGCAGAACGGGCACCGGGTGCTCGCCCACATCAGCGGCAAGATGCGGCAGCACTACATCCGCATCCTGCCCGAGGACCGAGTGGTCGTGGAGCTCTCGCCCTACGACCTGACCCGCGGTCGCATCGTCTACCGGTACAAGTAACCGCCGCGTCGCGGCGCCCGATCCCGGGCGGGCCGCGACCGGCTCACGATCGACAGGAATGAGGGGCGGCACCGGTGAAGGTCCAGCCGTCGGTGAAGAAGATCTGCGACAAGTGCAAGGTGATCCGCCGGCACGGCCGGGTCATGGTCATCTGCGACAACGCCCGCCACAAGCAGCGGCAGGGCTGAGGGAGTACCTGAGACATGGCACGACTGGCCGGCGTCGACCTGCCCCGCGAGAAGCGGATGGAGATCGCGCTCACCTACATCTACGGCATCGGCAAGGCCCACGCCAAGGAGACCCTGGCCGCGACGGGCGTCAGCCCCGACCTGCGCGCCAAGGACCTCAGCGACGAGGACCTGCTGAAGCTGCGCGACTACATCGACGAGCACTTCCGCGTCGAGGGTGACCTGCGCCGCGAGGTGGCCGCCGACATCCGTCGCAAGGTGGAGATCGGGTGCTACCAGGGGCTGCGTCACCGCCGTGGGCTCCCCGTCCACGGGCAGCGCACCCGCACGAACGCGCGCTCGAGCAAGGGCCCGCGCAAGACCATCGCCGGCAAGAAGAAGGCCGGCAAGAAGTAAGCCACGCAGCGCGCGCCGTCGCGGCGACCCGTGAGGGCGGGAGCGACGGCGCGCTGCGTGTGCCGCATCTGGCCACTGAAAAGCTGAAGGAAACCGGAGAGACATGCCTCCCAGGGCTCGCGCCGCGGCTGGTGCCAAGAAGGTCCGCCGCAAGGAGAAGAAGAACGTCGCCCACGGTGCCGCGCACATCAAGAGCACCTTCAACAACACGATCGTGTCGATCACGGACCCCAACGGGAACGTGATCAGCTGGGCCTCCGCCGGGCACGTCGGGTTCAAGGGCTCCCGCAAGTCCACGCCGTTCGCCGCGCAGATGGCCGCCGAGAACGCCGCGCGCAAGGCGCAGGAGCACGGCATGCGCAAGGTCGACGTCTTCGTGAAGGGCCCTGGCTCCGGCCGGGAGACCGCGATCCGCTCCCTGCAGGCCACCGGCCTCGAGGTGGGTCAGATCCAGGACGTGACGCCGCAGCCGCACAACGGCTGCCGCCCCAAGAAGCGCCGCCGGGTCTGACCGGCCACTCACGAGACTGACGAGGAGTACCTGACGTGGCCCGTTACACCGGAGCCGACTGCCGCATGTGCCGGCGCGAGAAGATGAAGCTGTTCCTCAAGGGCAGCAAGTGCGAGTCCCCGAAGTGCCCGATCGAGATTCGGCCCTACCCGCCGGGCGAGCACGGTCGCGGCCGCAGCAAGGACAGCGAGTACCTCCTGCAGCTGCGGGAGAAGCAGAAGGCCCGCCGCATCTACGGCGTCCTCGAGAAGCAGTTCCGCGGCTACTACGAGGAGGCGAACAAGAAGTCGGGCAAGACCGGTGAGGTCCTGCTGCAGATCCTCGAGTCGCGCCTGGACAACGTGGTCTACCGGGCCGGCTTCGCCGAGTCCCGCGACATGGCCCGCCAGCTGGTGCGCCACGGCCACATCCGGGTGAACGGCCGCAAGGTCGACATCCCGTCGTTCCGGGTCAGCGCCAACGACATCATCGAGGTGGCGGAGAAGTCCCGCACCATGATGCCGTTCGAGGTCGCCCAGGCCCGCGCCGGCGAGCGCCCCGTGCCGCCGTGGCTGGAGGTCATCAGCAACCAGCTGCGCGTGCTCGTGCACAGCGTGCCGGCCCGCCAGGTGATCGACACCCCCGTGCAGGAGCAGCTGATCGTCGAGCTCTACTCCAAGTAGGTCGAAGGACCCCGTCCTCCTCACCCCTCGCACGCTCGGGGCGAGCCTCGGGACGGGGCCACGGCTCCGGCGGGCGGACCGATGTCCGCCGGAGCCAGCACCACCCCCTCACGGCGTCATATGGCGGTCGCCGGAGGACACGAAGGAGAACGACCGTGCTCATCGCACAGCGCCCCACCCTGACCGAGGAGACGATCACCGAGCAGCGCTCGCGGTTCGTCATCGAGCCGCTCGAGCCGGGCTTCGGCTACACCCTCGGCAACTCCCTGCGTCGCACCCTGCTGTCGTCGATCCCCGGAGCCGCTGTCACCAGCATCCGGATCGAGGGCACCCTGCACGAGTTCACCACCGTGCCGGGCGTCAAGGAGGACGTCACCGAGATCATCCTCAACCTCAAGGGCCTCGTGGTCAGCTCCGACTCGGACGAGCCGGTGACCATGTACCTGCGCAAGCAGGGCCCCGGTGAGGTCACCGCCGCGGACATCGCGCCGCCGGCCGGTGTCGAGGTGCACAACCCCGAGCTGCACATCGCGACCCTGAACGGCAAGGGCCGGCTGGAGATCGAGCTGGTCGTCGAGCGGGGCCGCGGCTACGTGCCGGCGCCGCAGAACAAGCAGCCCGGCCAGGAGATCGGCCGCATCCCGGTCGACTCGATCTACTCGCCGGTCCTCAAGGTGACCTACGCGGTCGAGGCGACCCGCGTCGAGCAGCGGACCGACTTCGACCGCCTGGTCGTGGACGTCGAGACCAAGCCGTCGATCGCCCCGCGCGACGCCATCGCCAGCGCCGGCTCCACGCTGGTCGAGCTGTTCGGCCTGCTGCGCGAGCTGAACCTGGACGCCGAGGGCATCGAGGTCGGGCCCAGCCCGGCCGAGGCCGCGGACATCGCGAACTTCTCGATGCCGATCGAGGACATGGACCTCACCGTCCGGTCCTACAACTGCCTCAAGCGCGAGGGCGTGCACACCGTCGGTGAGCTCGTCACCCGCTCCGAGGCCGACCTGCTCGACATCCGCAACTTCGGTGCGAAGTCGATCGACGAGGTCAAGATGAAGCTGGCGGCCATGGGCCTGGCGCTCAAGGACAGCCCGCCCGGGTTCATCCCCAGCTCCATCGAGAGCTACGACGAGGGGTACGAGACCGACGCGTACCAGACCACCGGGTACGCCGACGGCGCCGACTACGGCGACGCCGCGTACCAGGAGACCGAGCAGCTCTGAGCACTCCGGCGCCGGACGGCGGGACACCCCGCCGTCCGGCGCCGTCTCGGGAGCCGCCACACTGGTTCCCGAGGCACCCCAGCGCAGCCACCCTCCGCCCGAGCGGGCGAGGTGAGGCGACGACAGCAGCACGGATGCAGCCGGCACGCCCGCCCGGCCGCCTGAGGAAGGACCGACATGCCCACCCCCACCAAGGGCCCCCGTCTCGGCGGTTCCCCGTCGCACGAGCGGCTGATGCTGGCGAACCTGGCCACCTCGCTGTTCGAGCACGGCCGGATCACCACCACCGAGGCGAAGGCCAAGCGGCTGCGCCCGCTGGCCGAGAAGCTGGTGACCTTCGCCAAGCGCGGTGACCTGCACGCCCGTCGCCAGGTCATGACGACGATCCGGGACAAGGACGTCGTCCACCACCTGTTCGCCGAGATCGGGCCCCGCTACGAGAACCGGCCCGGTGGCTACACCCGGATCACCAAGGTCGGCCCGCGTAAGGGCGACAACGCCCCCATGGCGGTCATCGAGCTGGTGGAGGCCCTGACCGTCGGCCAGCAGGCCGTCGGCGAGGCCGAGCGCGCCCGCGGCACCCGCTTCGCGTCCGGCGCCGGCGCGGCCGCCGCCAGCGGCGAGGTCACCGCGGACGCCCTCGAGACCACCGCGCCGGCCGAGGCCGACGCCGACGCCCCGGCCGACGTCGACCCGTCGGACGAGACCGCGGACGTCGTGGACGAGACGGCCGCCGAGACCGCCGACGCCACGGAGGCGGGCGCCGAGGCGGCCGACGAGCCGGCCGAGGGCAACGACCCGGACGCGGACGGCGCCAGGTGACCGAGCCGGGCAGCCCCGGCGCCTCCGGCGTCCCCGTCGGCGGGGGCGACCAGGGGGCCACCGTCGAGGGCGAGACCACCGGGCCCGGCGGCGACACCTCGCCCGCGGTGACCGCATCCGACCCCGCCCACCCCACGGTCGACCCCGAGGCCCAGGAGGTCGTCACCGACCTCTACAACCCCGACGGCGAGCGCCAGGACACCGCCGCGGTGGAGGGCGAGCCGCACCGGCAGAACGTCGCCGTCGTCGACGACCCCACGCTCTCCCCGGAGGTCGCCGACGCGGCCGCCGCTGAGATCGAGGCCGCCGAGCTCGGTGACGCCGCCACCGCGAGCCAGCAGTACGAGGGCGGCGACTCCGCCCCCGACCCGCAGTGACGCCCTGAGCGCCCAGCACGCCGACGAGCCCGCCACCGGAACCGGTGGCGGGCTCGTCCGTCTCCGGTTCGACATCGCCTACGACGGGACCGCGCTGCACGGCTGGGCCCGCCAGCCCGTGGCGCACGGGCGCACCGTGCAGGCCGACCTCGAGGAGGGGCTGGCGCGGGTGCTGCGCCGCCCCGTGTCGCTGACCGTCGCCGGCCGCACCGACGCCGGCGTGCACGCCACCGGGCAGGTCGCCCACGCCGACGTCCCGCGCGAGGCGTGGGAGGAGCAGCACGCGAAGCTGGTCCGCCGGCTGCGCGGCGTGCTGCCCGCCGACATCGCCGTGACCGCGGTCCGCGAGGTCCCCGCCGCCTTCGACGCCCGCTTCGGCGCCCTGGCCCGCCACTACGTCTACCGGCTCGCCGACGCCGACGCCGGGCCGCCCCCGCTGCGCCGCGCCGACACGGTCGGCTGGCCCCGCCGGCTGGACGCCGAGGCGATGGACGCCGCCGCCCGGCTGCTGGTCGGCATGCGCGACTTCGCCGCCTTCTGCCGCCGCCGGGAGGGCGCCACGACCATCCGCACGCTGCTCGAGCTCCGCGCCGAGCGCGACGGCGACCTGGTGCAGGTGTTCGCCACGGCGGACGCGTTCTGCCACTCGATGGTGCGCAGCCTGGTCGGCGCGCTGACGGCGGTGGGGGAGGGGCGGCGCCCGCCGGAGTGGCCGGCCGGCCTGCTGTCGGCGCGGGAGCGCTCCAGCGAGGTGCCGGTCGTCCCGCCCGGCGGGCTCACCCTCGTGGCGGTCGACTACCCGCCCGACGAGGAGCTGGCCGCCCGCGCCGAGCGGACGCGCGCGCTCAGGACGAGCTGACCGCCTCGGCGACCGGCGTCGGTCCGGACACCAGCTCCAGCACGGCGCCGTCGCGCGGGGCGTCGAGCAGGGCGGCCAGGACCGCGGCGACGTCGTCCCGCGGCACCGAGCCCCGGTCCACCGAGGGCGCCAGGGTGACCCGCCCGGTGCCGGGCTCGTCGGTCAGCCCGCCGGGTCGCAGGACGGTGACCGCCAGCGCCGGGCGCGCCAGGACGGTCTCCTCGGCGGCCAGCTTCGCCCGCAGGTAGGCGGTGAAGACCTCGTCCACCCCCTCGGGCGTCGCCCCGCCGGCCACCCGGTCGACCCCCATGGACGAGACGAGCAGGTAGCGACGCACCCCGGCCCGCTCCGCGGCGTCGGCGAGCAGCACCGCGGCGGCCCGGTCGACGGTGTCCTTGCGGGGGATGCCGCTGCCCGGGCCGGCGCCGGCCGCGAAGACGACGGCGTCGGCGCCCCGGACGACCGCGGCCACGTCGTCGACGGAGGCGGACTCGAGGTCCAGCACCGCCGGCTCGACGCCGTCGGCGCGGAGGTCCCCGGCGTGGGCCGCGTTGCGGACGATCCCGACGACGGTGTCCCCGCGGGCCGACAGCAGCCGGCCGAGGCGGCGGGCGACCTGACCGTGGGCACCGGCGACGACGACGCGCATGCCCGGGCCCCTACCCGTGCGGCCGCGGGCTCACCCCGCCGGCACCTGACCCGCCGCGGCGGCCCGGGCCCGGGCCAGGTCGGCGGGGGTGTCGCAGTCGGTCCACGGGGCCGGCCGGCCGGGGGCCACCTCGGGGCGCCAGCGGGTGACGGTCAGCGGGGCCAGCACCCGGCGCACCGGCGCGTGGGCGGCCGCCCCGGCGAGCGCGGCCCGCAGCGCCGCCGTCCGCCAGACGCCGAGCAGCAGCTGGTCGCGGCCGGCGCCGTCGACGACCAGGACGCCGTCCCCGGTCAGCCGCTCCCGCAGCCCCGCCACGACCGCCCCGGTGAGGAACGGCAGGTCGCCGGCCAGCACCGCGACCACGTCGGCGTCCACCCGCGCCAGGCCGGCGCGCATCGCCGCGACCGGGCCGCCGCCCGGCGGGTCCTCCCGGAGGACGACGACGGCGTCGGGCACCGGCTGCGGCGGCCCGACCACCACCCGCGGCGCGGCGTCGGCGACCGCGGCGAGGACGGCGGCGAGCATGGAGCGCCCGCCGACGGACAGCTGCGGCTTGGCCTGGCCGCCCAGCCGGGCCGCGCGGCCGCCGGCGAGGACGACGGCGGCGTAGGGCGGCAGCGGGGGCACGGGACGACCGTAGGACGCGCGGAGCGCCGCGGCGTGGGTACCGTCGCCGGACGTGGGACGAGTCACGAGCCGGACGCCGGTGCTGCGGATCCGCGGGGAGCACCGCACGACCCGGCCGGACACCGTGGCGGCCGAGGAGCCGCTGGAGATCCGGCTGTCGGGCACCCCGCTGGCGGTCACCATGCGCACGCCCGGCGACGACTTCGACCTGGTGCACGGCTTCCTCGCCACCGAGGGCGTCATCGCCTCCGAGGCCGACGTCCTGGCGCTGCGCTACTGCGACTCCGTGGACGCCGACGGGCGCAACACCTACAACGTCGTCGACGTGGACCTGGCGCCGGGCGTCGAGGCGCCGGACACCGCGCTGGACCGCAACTTCCTGACCTCGAGCTCCTGCGGCGTCTGCGGCAAGGCGAGCATCGAGGCGATCCGGACCCGGACCCGGCACGACGTCGCCGGGGACCCGGCCCGGCTGCCGCTGGCCACCCTGCTGGCGCTGCCCGACCGGCTGCGCGCCGCCCAGCAGGTGTTCGACAAGACCGGCGGCCTGCACGCGGCGGGGCTGTTCACCGCCGACGGCGAGCTGGTCGCGCTGCGGGAGGACGTCGGCCGGCACAACGCCGTGGACAAGGTGGTGGGCGACGCCGTCCGCACCGGGCGGCTGCCGCTGGCCGGGCACGTGCTGGTGGTCAGCGGCCGGGCCAGCTTCGAGCTGACCCAGAAGGCGGCGATGGCCGGCATCCCGGTGCTGGCGGCGGTGTCGGCGCCGTCGTCCCTGGCGGTGGAGCTGGCCGAGGACGCCGGCATCACCCTGGTCGGCTTCCTCCGCGGCGACGGCTGCAACGTCTACACGCGGACCGAGCGCATCACCGGGGTGTGAACTCGTCACGACGAGTGGGGGCCGGAGGCCTCCGCGAGGAGTGACGGAGGGGGCTCAGCGCAACAGGGGACGGCACCTGGCCGCGGTGTCGCCCGGAGGGCGACGTCAGGCAGGGGACGGCACCTGGCCGCGGTGCGACGCGGAGCGCCGCAGTGTCATCGACGTCAGGCGTGGTCGCCGCCGCGGAGCTGGCTGACGACGTGGGGGAGCAGCGGCCCGAGGACGGCGAGGCCGTCGCGCACGCCGCCGGTGGAGCCGGGCAGGTTGACGATCAGCGTCCGCCCGGCGGTGCCGGCCAGGCCGCGGGAGAGCACCGCGGTGGGCACCTGCGGCGCGCCGTAGCGGCGGACCGCGTCGGCGATCCCCGGCGCCTCGCGCTCCAGCACGTCGCGGGTGGCCTCGGGGGTGACGTCGGTGGGGGAGAGGCCGGTGCCGCCGGTGGTGAGGACGACGTCCGCGCCCGACGCCACCGCCTCGCGCAGCACCCCCGCGAGCGCCGCCCGGTCGTCGGGCAGCACGTGCGGGCCCTCGACGGCGAAGCCCAGCCCGCGCAGCCCCTCGGCCAGCACCTGCCCGCTGCGGTCCTCGTAGACCCCCGCCGACGCCCGGTTGGACGCGGTGACCACCACCGCCCGCGCCCCCTCCGGCAGCGGCGTCACCGCCGCCACTCCCCGCTCTTGCCGCCGGACTTGGCCAGCAGCCGCACGTCGGTGATCGAGGCCCGCGGGTCCACCGCCTTCACCATGTCGATCATGGTCAGCCCGGCGACCGCGACGGAGGTGAGCGCCTCCATCTCCACGCCGGTGCGGTCGGCGGTGCGCGCGGTGGCGGTGATCTCGACGGCGTCGTCGGTGACCTCGAGCTCGACGGTCACGCCGTGCAGCGCGATCGGGTGGCACAGCGGGACCAGGTCCGGCGTCCGCTTGGCCCCGGCGATGCCGGCGATCCGCGCCACCGCCACGGCGTCGCCCTTGGGCACGCCCTCGCCGCGCAGCAGCGCGACCACCTCGGGGCTGACCAGGACCCGGCCGGCGGCGGTGGCCTCCCGGGCGGTCACCGCCTTCGCCGAGACGTCCACCATCCGGGCGGCGCCGGACTCGTCGACGTGCGTCAGTCGCTGCTCTGTCACTGGAGGGCTCCCTCGATCAGCACGACGTCCACGGAGGCGCCGGCGGGCAGTTCGGTGACGTCCTCGGGGACGACGACCAGGCAGTTGGCGCGCGCGAGGTGGGCGACGAGGTGGGAGCCGGGCCCGCCGACCTGGGAGACCCGCCCGCCGTCGTAGCGGCCGCGCAGGAACTGGCGGCGGCCGGGCGGGGAGCGCAGCGGGTCGGTGAGCACGGCGGGTGCGTGCAGCCGGTCGGGCGTGGCGTGGCCGAGCGCCCGGCGCAGCGCGGGCCGGACGAACACCTCGAACGAGACGAACGAGCTCACCGGGTTGCCGGGCAGCGTCACGACCGGGACGCCGTCCACCGTGCCCGCGCCTTGCGGCCCGCCGGGCTGCATGCCGACCTTGACGAACTCGACGGTGCCCAGCGCGGCGAAGGCGTCCTTGACCACCTCGTAGGCGCCCGCGCTCACCCCGCCGCTGGTGATCAGGAGGTCGGCCGTGGCCAGCTCGGCGCGGACGGCGGTGAGGAACTGGTCGACGTCGTCGGGCACGAAGTGCAGCGTCCGGGCGGTCCCGCCGGCGTCCACCACGGCGGCGGCCAGCAGCGCCGAGTTGGACTCGTAGATCTGCCCGGGCAGCAGCTCCGCGCCGGGCTCGACCAGCTCGCTGCCGGTGGACAGGACGAGCACGCGCGGCCGCCGGGCGACGGGCACCTCGCGGTACCCGACCGCGGCGGCCAGGCCCAGCTGCGCCGCACCCAGCGGCGTGCCGGCGGGCAGCGCGACGCTGCTGGCGGCGATGTCCTCGCCGGCCCGGCGCAGGTGGGTGCCGGCGGCGGGGCAGTCGCGGATCTCCACGACGTCGGTGCGGGCGTCGGTGAGCTCCACCGGCACCACCACGTCCGCGCCGTCCGGCAGCGGCGCCCCGGTCATGACCCGCTGGACCGTGCCCGGCGCCAGGGGGCGGACGTCGGTGCGGCCGGCCGGGACGTCGTCGGCCACCGGCAGCCGTGCGGGCAGCTGCGCCAGCTCGGCGGCGCGGGCGGCGTAGCCGTCCATCGCCGAGTTGTCGAAGCCGGGCAGCGCCACCAGCGCGGGCAGGTCCGCGGCCAGCACCCGGCCGTGCGCCTGCGCCAGCGGCACCCGCTCGGCCGTCATCGCCGGCAGCAGGCCGCCGACCACTGCCCGGTGTTCCTCGACCGTTCGCACCCCGCCATCCTGGCCGACGGACCGCCGCTAGCCTCTATCCGCCCTGGCAGACGCGGAAGGAGACGGTGGATGGCCGAGTTCGAGGGGATGCTGGCGGCGAACGAGCGGTGGGCGGAGACCTTCGTCGGCGCCCTGCCCGTCGCCCCGGCGCGCAAGGTGGCGGTCGTGGCCTGCATGGACTCCCGGATGCCGCTGTTCCCGCTCCTGG
The DNA here is from genome assembly GCF_054050575.1 of Blastococcus sp. SYSU D00868. Taxonomy (NCBI): domain Bacteria; kingdom Bacillati; phylum Actinomycetota; class Actinomycetes; order Geodermatophilales; family Geodermatophilaceae; genus Blastococcus; species Blastococcus sp. SYSU D00868. The sequence goes on along the minus strand of NZ_JBJGZO010000001.1, from coordinate 251,046 downwards.
GCCTGGCCGTCGGCGACGCGCACGTCATCCGCAACGCGGGCGGCGTCATCACCGACGACACCATCCGGTCGCTGACGATCTCCCAGCACGTCCTGGGCACCCGGGAGATCGTGCTGGTGCACCACACCGACTGCGGCCTGCAGAAGACCGACGACGCGTCCTTCGCCGACCTCGTCGAGCAGGCCACCGGCCACCGGCCGCCGTGGCCGGCGCGCACCTTCACCGACGTGGACGAGGACGTGCGGGAGTCCATCCGGCTGCTCCGGGAGAGCCCGTACCTGCTGTCCAAGGAGATCCGCGGCACCGTCTACGACGTCACCACCGGCCGCCTGCGCCAGGTCGAGGCGTGACCCGCCGCCGGCGGTCCCTGGCCGCGGGCCTGCTGCTGGCCGCCCTCGCCGGGTGCACCAGCACCGTGGAGGGCTCGGCGGCTCCCGCGAGCACCGCCGCGCCGTCGACCAGCTCGAGCGCGCCGGAGACCACCGAGCCGCCCGAGCCGGACATCGACGTCACCCCGCCGCCGGCGCCGGGCGTGGGCCTGCTCCTGGAGGCGCACCGGATCGCCTCGGTCACCGCGCTGGTGCAGACGAGCTTCCCCGACCGCACCGAGACCTGCTTCCCCTCGGGGCCCGCCACCTCGGCCGCGGGGCTGGAGGCCGGCTACTTCGTGGCCGACTCGGCGGCGCCGATCCTGGAGCGCTGGGGCTTCGTGACCGCCTGGGGGCAGTGCAACCAGACCGCCGACGGCACCTACGCCACGCTCACCCTCGCCATGGAGCTGTCCGACCCGGAGTCGGCCGCCCAGGCGGCCGAGGAGCTGGTCGAGGCGCAGGCGATCAACGGCTTCGAGCCGGTCGACGTGGACGTCGACGGCGGGGCGCTGCTGCTGCAGGACGGCTCCGACGCCACCGTCCAGGCCTTCGTGCCTGTCGGCCGGATGGTCGCCTACGTCTACCACGAGGGCCCCGCCGCCTCCGCCGGCGACGACATCACCCGCGTGCTGGGCGACCAGGTGACCCTGCTCGAGGGCTTCACGCCGACCCCGCAGGCCGACGTCCCCTCCCTGCCGACCGACCCCGACGGCCTGCAGTCGATGACGCTGGACCCGCCGGGGGACTTCAACGACTTCTCCGGCCCGTACGACTTCGAGGGTTACCTGCGGATCGCGATCGACCCGGCGCGCGAGCGCGACCTGCTCGGCGCCAACGGGTTCTCCGGCTTCTACGCCAAGCAGTCCGAGGAGGGCAGCACGCTCTACGCCGTCGCGGTCTACCGGTTCGGTACCGTCGACCAGACCAACGCCGTCTACAACGGGTTCCGCGAGCTGGAGACCACCGCGTTCGGCGGCACCCCGTTCGTGCTGCCGGCCATCCCGGAGGCCCCCTGCTTCGTCTTCGACACCGGGGACGGCGCGTTCTACCAGCGCTGCTACGTCGGCTTCCGGACCTTCCTGGCCAGCGTCGACGTCGGCGGGCTGGCGGCCCCGGACGACCACACCCGGATGAACGAGCTGCTGCCGGCCCAGCGGGACCTGATCGACGGATGAGGAAGGACCCCTCGCCCCCCGCCGCTCGCAGGCTCGCGGCGGGGCCCGGCGAGGGGGCCGTCCCAGGAGCCGGCGGCGGGCGGAGCCTCCGTTCCGTCAGCTGGTATCGTCGTCGGCTGGTGCGCGGCCGCCGGCTGGTGCGCGCGCGCCGTTTCCGTCTCCCGTGCTCGGTGAGGCGATCCCACCAGCCATCCCGACGACGACGGAGGACACGAGCGCCGTGCGCACGTACACCCCCAAGCCCGGAGAGGTCTCCCGGGCCTGGCACGTCATCGACGCCACCGACGTGGTGCTCGGTCGACTCGCCAGCCAGACCGCGATCCTGCTCCGCGGCAAGCACAAGCCCCAGTACGCCCCGCACGTCGACGTCGGTGACTTCGTCGTCATCGTGAACGCCGGCAAGGTGGCCCTGACCGGCTCCAAGCGCGACGAGAAGATGGCCTACCGCCACTCCGGCTACCCGGGCGGCCTCAAGGCGATCCCGGTCGGCCAGCAGCTGCGCACGCACCCCGACCGCGTCATCGAGCGCGCGATCAAGGGCATGCTCCCGCACAACAGCCTGGGCCGTCAGATGCTCAAGAAGCTGAAGGTGTACGCCGGGCCCGAGCACCCGCACGCCGCGCAGCAGCCCCAGACCTACGAGATCAAGCAGGTGGCCCAGTGACCAGCTCGCTGACCGTGACCGACGCCGAGGGGCGTCCCGTCCAGACCGTCGGCCGGCGCAAGGAGGCCGTCGTCCGCGTGCGGCTGCTGCCCGGCACCGGCCAGTTCAAGCTCAACGGCCGCACCCTCGAGGAGTACTTCCCGAACAAGGTGCACCAGCAGCTCATCCGTGAGCCGTTCGTGACGCTGGAGAAGGCCGAGCAGTACGACGTCGTGGGCCTGCTCAAGGGCGGCGGCGTCACCGGGCAGGCCGGCGCGCTGCGCCTGGCCATCGCCCGCGCCCTGATCCAGGTCGAGGCCGAGGACCGCCCGGCCCTGAAGAAGGCCGGCTTCCTCACCCGCGACGCGCGGGTCAAGGAGCGCAAGAAGTACGGCCTCAAGAAGGCCCGCAAGGCGCCGCAGTACAGCAAGCGCTGACCCAGGCGACGTCGATCCCATGGGGGGGAGACTCTTCGGGACCGACGGCGTCCGGGGTCGGGCCAACGACGACCTCACGCCGGAGTTGGCCCTGGCGGTGGCACGCGCCGCCGCAGGAGTGCTCGCCGACCGCGACGGGACCACGCGTCCCGTCGCGGTCGTCGGGCGCGACCCCCGCGCCAGCGGGGAGATGCTCGAGGCCGCGGTCGTGGCCGGCCTCTCGAGCGCGGGCGCCGAGGTGCTGCGCGTGGGCGTGCTGCCCACGCCCGCCGTCGCCTTCCTGACCGCGGACACCGGCGCCGACCTCGGCGTCATGATCTCCGCGAGCCACAACCCGATGCCCGACAACGGCATCAAGCTGTTCAGCCGCGGCGGGCACAAGCTCCCCGACGCCGTCGAGGCGGCGATCGAGCACACGGTCACCACGCAGCGCCGCCGCACCGACGGGCACCGGCCCGTCGGCGCCGGGATCGGCCGGGTGCGCGACCTCACCGACGGCCCGGCGCGCTACGCCGCGCACCTGCTCGGCACCGTCGACCAGCCGCTGGCCGGGCTCACGCTCGTCGTGGACTGCGCGCACGGCGCCGCCGCCGGCGTCGGCCCCGAGGTCTACCGCCGGGCGGGCGCCACGGTGCACGTCATCGGCGGCGAGCCCGACGGCTGGAACATCAACGACGGGATCGGCTCCACCCACCTCGGCCCGCTCACCGAGGCCGTGCGGGCGTTCGACGCCGACCTCGGCATCGCCCACGACGGCGACGCCGACCGCTGCCTGGCCGTCGCCGCCGACGGCAGCCTCGTGGACGGCGACGCGATCCTCGCCGTGTGCGCGCTGGGGCTCAAGGAGCGCGGCCGGCTGCGCCAGGACACCGTCGTCGCGACGGTCATGAGCAACCTCGGCTTCCACCACACGATGCGCAAGGCCGGGATCGCCGTGCAGACCACCGCCGTCGGCGACCGCTACGTGCTCGAGGCGCTGCGCCGCGGCGAGCTCAGCCTCGGCGGCGAGCAGAGCGGCCACCTGGTCTTCCTCGACCACGCGACCACCGGCGACGGGCTGCTCACCGGCCTGTCCCTGCTGGGCCGGATGCGCACCACCGGCGCCTCGCTGGCCGAGCTGGCCTCGGTCGTGGAGCGGCTGCCGCAGGTGCTGGTCAACGTGCCGGTGCGCGACCGGATCGCCGTCGTGGAGAGCGAGGCCGTCGCCAAGGCGGTCAACGCCGTCGAGGCGGAGCTCGGCGAGGACGGCCGGGTGCTGCTGCGGCCCTCGGGCACCGAGCAGCTCGTCCGCGTGATGGTCGAGGCGCCCACCCAGGAGCAGGCCGACGACGTCGCCCACCGCCTCGCCGAGGTCGTCGCCGCCGTCGGCTGACCGCACGGGGGCGCCCGCGTGATCCCCCTCTCCCGGGTGGGGCGGCGCGGTGTCACGGGACGGAGCGGTCCCCTTCCCCCGGTACCGTGGGGCGAATGTGCGGCATCGTGGGTTACGTCGGCCCGCAGGACGCCCTGGACGTCGTCCTGGAGGGCCTGCGCCGGCTGGAGTACCGGGGGTACGACTCGGCGGGCGTGGCCGTCCGGGTGGGGGACGGCGCGAGCGGTGAGCTCGCGGCGGCCAAGAAGGCCGGCAAGCTGGCCAACCTGGAGAAGGTGCTGGCCGACGCGCCGCTGCCGCCCTCCACCATCGGCATCGGGCACACCCGCTGGGCGACCCACGGCGGCCCGACCGACCGCAACGCCCACCCGCACCTGTCGGCCGACGGCCGGGTGGCGGTGATCCACAACGGCATCATCGAGAACTTCGCGGCGCTGCGGGCGCAGTGCCAGGAGCGCGGCGTCGAGTTCTCCTCCGACACCGACACCGAGGTCGCGGCCCACCTGCTGGCCGCCGCCTACGACGAGCTCCCCGCCGGGCCGGACCGCCTCGCCGAGGCCATGCGCGCGGTCTGCCGCCGGCTGGAGGGGGCGTTCACCCTCGTCGCCACCCACGCCGACGAGCCCGACACCCTGGTCGCCGCCCGCCGCAACAGCCCGCTGGTGGTGGGCGTCGGAGAGGCCGCGGACGGGACCCCCGAGTACTTCCTCGGCTCCGACGTCGCCGCGTTCATCGCACACACCCGCGAGGCCCGGGAGCTCGGCCAGGACCAGGTCGTGGAGATCGACCGCACCCGCGGGCTGACGGTCACCGACTTCTCCGGCGCCCCGGCCGAGCCCACGGCGTACACCGTCGACTGGGACGCCGCCGCCGCCGAGAAGGGCGGCTACGACTGGTTCATGCTCAAGGAGATCGCCGAGCAGCCGCGGGCCGTCGCCGACACCCTGCTGGGCCGGCTCGGCGAGACCGGCCAGCTGGTGCTCGACGAGGTGCGGCTGTCCGACCAGGACCTGCGCGACATCGACAAGGTGTTCGTCGTGGCGTGCGGCACCGCCTACCACGCCGGCCTGATCGCCAAGTACGCGATCGAGCACTGGACCCGGATCCCGGTCGAGGTCGAGGTGGCCAGCGAGTTCCGCTACCGCGACCCGGTGCTGGACCGCTCGACGCTGGTCGTCGTCATCAGCCAGTCCGGCGAGACGATGGACACCCTGATGGCGCTGCGGCACGCGAAGGACCAGAAGGCCCGCGTGCTGGCCATCTGCAACGCCAACGGCTCGACGATCCCGCGGGAGTCCGACGCCGTCCTCTACACCCACGCCGGCCCCGAGGTCGCCGTCGCCTCGACCAAGGGCTTCACCACCCAGGTCGTGGCCTGCTACCTGGTCGGGCTGTTCCTCGCCCAGGTGCGCGGGATCAAGTTCGAGGACGAGGTCGCCGCGATCGTGGAGGACCTGCGCGGCCTGCCGGACAAGGTCGCCGAGGTGCTCGAGCAGATGGAGCCGGTGCGCGAGCTCGGCCGCTCGCTGGCCGACGCGAACACCATCCTGTTCCTCGGCCGGCACGTCGCCTTCCCGGTGGCGCTGGAGGGCGCGCTCAAGCTCAAGGAGCTGGCCTACATCCACGCCGAGGGCTTCGCCGCCGGCGAGCTCAAGCACGGGCCGATCGCGCTGATCGACGAGGGGACGCCGGTGGTCGTCGTCGTCCCGTCGCCGCGCAGCCGGGAGTCGGTGCACGGCAAGGTCGTCTCCAACATCCAGGAGGTCCGGGCCCGCGGGGCGCGCACCATCGTGATCGCCGAGGAGGGCGACGAGGACGTCGTCCCCTACGCCGACCACGTGATCCGGGTGCCGCGCACGCCCACCCTGCTGGCGCCGGTGGTCACCACCGTGCCGCTGCAGGTGCTGGCCTGCGAGATCGCCGACACCCGCGGATACGACGTCGACCAGCCGCGCAACCTGGCCAAGTCCGTCACCGTCGAGTGAGCCCGCCCGCGGCCGGGATCAGCTGACCCGATCGTGGGGGGGGGGGGCGCCCCCCCCCCCCCCCCCGGGGGCCCCCCGCCGCCGCGGGGGGCGGCGCCCCCCCACCCCCCGCCCCCCCCCCCCGCCCCCCGCGGGGGGGGGCGGGGGGCGGGGGGGGGGGGGGGGGGGGGGGGGGGGGGGGGGGGGGGGGCGGGGGGGGGGGGGCCGCGGCGGGGGGCCCCCCCCCCCCTCGACGTGCTAGCGGCGCAGACCCAGCCGCTCGATGAGCGAGCGGTAGCGGTTGATGTCGGTCTTCGCCAGGTAGTTCAGCAGCCGGCGGCGACGGCCGACCAGCAGGAGCAGGCCCCGCCGGCTGTGGTGGTCGTGCTTGTGCTGCTTGAGGTGCTCGGTGAGGTCGCTGATCCGACGCGTGAGCATCGCGACCTGCACCTCGGGGGAGCCGGTGTCGTTCTCGACCGTGGCGTACTCGGTCATGATCTGCTTCTTGGTCGCGCTCTCGAGCGCCATGCGGTCGCCTCCCGGCGGGCAGGTGTGCGCCCCCGGTCTGCATCACGGGGGCAGGTGGACACACGGTCAGGTCCCAGACCTGACAGCTCATCGTACGCGGTCGGGTGGACCGGGGTGTCAGAGCCCCAGGAGGGCGCGGGCCTCGACCAGGTCCTGGTCCATCTGCGCGATGAGGTCCGGCATCCCCGTGAAGCGCACCTGGCCGCGCAGCCGGGCGGTGAACTCGACGCCGCAGTGCTCGCCGTAGAGGTCACCGTCCCAGTCGATGAGGTGGGCCTCCACGGTGCGGCGCGTGCCGTCGAAGGTGGGGTTGGTGCCGACGGAGATCGCGGCCGGGAACCGGGCGCCGCTGGCGCCCTCGACGTCGCGCAGCACGAAGTGCCCGACGTAGACGCCGTCGGCCGGGATGGCGGTGTACGGCGGGCTCTCGACGTTCGCCGTCGGGTAGCCCATCTGCCGGCCGCGGCGGTGCCCGCGGACGACGACGCCGTCCACCCGGTGCGGCCGGCCCAGCGCGGCGGCGGCCGAGCGCATGTCCCCGGCGGCGACGCAGGCCCGCACGTAGGTGGAGGAGATGGTCAGCTCGTCGGCCTCCTCGGCGAGGCTGGCCAGCCCCACGCCCTCGACCGAGAAGCCGAACCGGCGGCCCTCGGCGGTGAGCGTCGCGACGGTGCCGGCGGCCCGGTGGCCGTAGGTGAAGTTCTCCCCCACCACCACGTGCGAGGCGTGCAGCGTGGAGGCGAGCACCGTGTGGGTGAACGACTCCGGGGACAGCCGCATGAGGTCGGGGGTGAACGGCAGGACGCACATCGCGTCGACGCCCAGCCCCTCGACCAGCTCGGCCTTGCGGTCCAGCGAGGTGAGGATCGCCGGGTGCGAGCCCGGCCGCACGACCTCGGCCGGGTGCGGGTCGAAGGTCAGCAGCAGGCAGGGCCGGCCCAGGGAGCGGGCGCGGGCCACCGCGGCCCCGATCAGCTTCTGGTGCCCGCGGTGCACGCCGTCGTACATGCCGACGGTGACGACGGTGCGCCCGAGGTCACCCGGGACGGCCTCCAGGCCGCGCCAGCGCAGCACGCTCAGGCGACCCGGTGCAGCCAGCCGTGGGTGTCGGGCACCCGGCCGTGCTGCACGTCGAGCAGGTGCTCCCGCAGTCGCATGGTCAGCGGCCCCGGCGCCCCGTCGCCGACGGTGAAGTCGCCGGTCCGGGCCTTCACCTCGCCGACGGGCGTGATGACCGCGGCCGTGCCGCAGGCGAAGGTCTCGGTGACGGTGCCGTCGGCGACCCCCGCCCGCCACTCCTCGACGCTGAACTTGCGCTCGGTGACCCGGTGGCCGAGCTCCCGGGCCACGGTGATCAGCGAGTCGCGGGTGATGCCGGGCAGCAGGGTGCCGGTGAGCTCGGGGGTGACCAGCTCGGCGTCGTCCCCGGAGCCGAGGACGAAGAACAGGTTCATCCCGCCCATCTCCTCGACGTACCGCTTGTCGTGCGCGTCGAGCCAGACGACCTGGTCGCAGCCGGCGTCGATGGCCTGCTCCTGGGCGAGCAGGCTGGCGGCGTAGTTGCCGGCGCACTTGACGTCGCCGGTGCCGCCCGGCGCGGCCCGGATGTAGTCCTCGGAGAGGTAGACCGACACCGGGTGCACGCCGCGCGGGAAGTAGGCGCCGGCCGGGCTGGCGATGACCAGGAACAGGTACTCGTGCGCCGGCCGCACGCCGAGGAACGGCTCGGTGGCCAGCTGGTACGGGCGCAGGTAGAGGGTCTGGTCCGGGCCGGTGGGCACCCACTCGCGGTCGGCGTCGACGAGCGCGTCGACGGCGGAGAGGAACGCCTCCTCCGGCACCGGCGGCATGGCCAGGCGGCGGGCGCTGCGGGCGAAGCGCGCGGCGTTGGCCTCCGGCCGGAACGTGGCGACGCTGCCGTCGGGCTGCGCGTAGGCCTTGAGCCCCTCGAAGATCGACTGCGCGTAGTGCAGCGCGGCGGTCGCCGGGTCGACCTGCAGCGGCGCGTAGGAGGTCAGCCGGGCGTCGTACCAGCCCTCGCCGACGCGGTAGCGGGCCACGAACATCGAGTCGGTGAAGTAGCGACCGAAGCCCGGGTCGTCCAGCAGCTGCTGGCGCTCGGCGGCGGGGCGACGCCGGGGCTCCTCCACGACGACCGGTACGCCCTCGGTGAAGACCCGGGGGGAGGTACGGCTGTCGGCGAGGGTGTCGGTCATGGCTCCCACCTGCGTGTCGGGCGGTCCGCCGGTGCTGCGGACCGCCCGCTCACAGTAGTCCCGCCGCCGGGAGCCGCCGACGTCCGCCCGCGGCTCCCGGCGGGGCTCAGGCCTGGTTCTCCTGGTTCGCCTTCGGCCCGGCGTTCTCGATCACCTCGTAGGACCACAGGTGGGACGACTGCGCGGCCGCCGGGGCGAGCGTGTCCCCGCCGCCGGAGTGCGCGCGGTCGAAGTCCTGGCTGGACTGCCAGGCCTCGTAGGCCGCCTCGCTCTCCCACCGGGTGTAGACCAGGTACTGGTCGGTGCCCTCCAGCGGGCGCAGCAGCTCGAACCACTCGAAGCCGGGGGTGCTCTCGACCGCGCCGGCCCGTCCGCGGAAGCGCTCCTCGAAGCGCTCCTGCCGCTCCTCGGGCACGGTGATCGCGTTGATCTTGACGACGCTCATGCGGGTGCCTCTTCCCCGGCCCGGCCAGGACCAACCACGGAGGTCGGCCGTGGAGGTCGGCCCCGGAGGTCGACCACCGTGATCACCCGGGTGGGAAGCCGACCGCCACCCGCGCCGTGCTGCCGGCGTCCTCCAGGAGGGCGACCAGGCGCCCGTCCGGGTCGACCGCCGCGGCGAGCCCGGCCGCGCCGGTGGCGGCGATGCGCCGGCCGTGGCCGAGGTGGACGGCCTCCTCGGCGCTGACGGCCCGGGCCGGGAAGACCGCCGTCGCCGCCTCCGCGAGCCCGAGCACGCCCGGCCCGCCACCGGCCGCCAGCGCCGCCGCGGCCTCCTCCACCGGCGCCGCCTGCGCGGTGCCGAAGGGGCCGGAGGCGGTGCGCCGCAGCGCCGTGAGGTGCCCGCCCACGCCGAGCGCGGCGCCGGCGTCGCGCGCGATGGCGCGGATGTAGGTGCCGGCGGTGCAGACGACGGTCACGTCGACGTCGACCAGGTCGGGCTCCGGCCGGACGACCCGGTGCACCTCGAGGCGGTGCACGGTGACCGCCCGCGGCTCGAGGACGACGTCCTCGCCGGCCCGCACGCGGTCGTAGGAGCGCCGGCCGGCCACCTTGACCGCGCTCACCGACGACGGCACCTGCAGCAGCGGGCCGGTCTGCGCGGCCAGCGCGGCGCGCACGGCGTCGTCGTCCAGGTGCCCGGCGGGGGTGGTGGCCAGCACCTCGCCCTCGCGGTCGTCGGTGACCGTGCTCTGCCCGAGCCGGATCGTGGCCTCGTAGGTCTTGTCCGACCCGGCGAGGTGGCCGAGCAGGCGGGTGGCCGCGCCGACCCCCAGGACCAGCAGGCCGGTGGCCATGGGGTCCAGCGTCCCGGCGTGGCCGATCCGCCGGACCGAGAGCGCGCGGCGGGCGCGGGCGACGACGTCGTGCGAGGTCATCCCGCCGGGCTTGTCGACCAGCAGGACCGCGGGGGCGACGTCGGCGTCCGGACGGCGGGGGCTCACCGCGGGGTCCCCGCGGAGGTGTGGGGTGCGCTCACACGCTCACCGTCGCAGGTGCGGTCAGCCACCGGTCCCCCGCCACCCGGACGACGACGGCGACCAGGCGCAGCGCGATGAACAGCGTCAGCCCCGTCCAGATGCCGGCGAGCCCGAGGCCGAGCGGGCCGGCCAGCAGCGACAGCGGCAGGAAGCCCACCACGGCCGCGCCGATGGTGACCGTGCGGAGGTACCCGACGTCGCCGGCGCCCATGAGCACGCCGTCGAGGGCGAAGACCACCCCGGCGAGGGGCTGGAAGCCGGCGAGGAACCACCACACCAGCTCGGCCTGGTCGCGCACGGCCGGGTCGCCGGTGAACAACGGGACGAGCACGTCGCGCAGGGCGAGCAGCAGCGCCGCGACCGCCACACCGGTGCCCAGCCCCCACCACGCCACGCGGGCGGCGGTGGCCCGGGCCTCCGCCGGCCGGCCGGCGCCCAGCGCGTGCCCGACCAGCGTCTGGGCCGCGATGGCGTAGGCGTCGAGGACCAGCGCGAGGAAGAAGAACAGCTGCAGCGCGATCTGGTGGGCGCCCAGCTGCGCCTGCCCCTCGCGGGCGGCGACCCCGGCGGCGACGAGGAAGGCCAGCTGCAGGACCGCCGCCCGCAGCAGCAGGTCGCGGCCGAGCAGCAGCTGGGCGCGCACGGCCCGGGGGCGCGGCCGCCAGCCCGCGCCCTCCCGGACCAGGGCCCGCACGAACAGCGCCGCGGTCAGCGCCTGGCCGAGCACGTTGGCGACCGCCGACCCGGGCAGACCCCAGCCGGCGGCGTGCACCAGCAGCGGGCAGAGCACCAGGCTGGTGAGGCTGCCGGCCAGGACGTACCGGACCGGGCGGCGCAGCTCCTGCACCCCGCGCAGCCAGCCGTTGCCGGCCAGCGACACCAGCAGCAGCGGGGCGCCGAGCGAGGCGATGCGCAGCCACTGCTCCCCCGCCTCGGCCACCGCTCCCCCGCCGCCGGCCAGCAGGCGGGTCAGCGGCCCGGCCAGCAGCTGGAACAGCAGCAGCACGCCGGCGCCCAGGGCGAGGGCCAGCCAGGTGGCCTGCACGCCCTCGGCGACGGCTCCGGCGCGGTCCCCGGCCCCGGCCCGCCGGGCGGCGCGGGCGGTGGTGCCGTAGGCGAGGAAGTTCAGCAGCGCCGTGGCCCAGGCCAGCAGCCCACCGCCGACGGCCAGCCCGCCCAGCGGCACGGTGCCGAGGTTGCCGACGACCGCCGTGTCGACCAGCAGGTACAGCGGCTCGGCGGCCAGCACCACGAGCGCGGGGACGGCGAGGGAGAGCACGGACGGGCCCCGGCGCGGGGTCCCCCGCGGTCCACGGACGCCCCGTTGCGGGGGCCGGAGGCCTCCCGACGCGGTGGCCGGCTCGGGCTCCGCGTCAGCCGGAGACGGCACGTGGAGGCGGTTGGAGGCCGGAGGCCGACAGTGCGCCCAGCGCGGCGCGGATCGCGGCCATCGTGTCCTCGCGGCCGGCGTGCGAGGTGAACCCGGCCGCCGCCCGGTGCCCGCCCCCGCCGAGGGCCATCGCGACCCGGGCGACGTCGGTGGCGCCGCGGGAGCGCAGCGAGACCGACCAGCTCCCGTCGTCCTGCCCCTTGAGCACGCAGGCGACGTCGGCCTCCTCGGTGGAGCGGACGACGTCGACCAGCGCCTCCAGCTGCTCTCCGGGCAGGCCGTGCTCGGCCGCCTCGGCGGTGCTGGACCAGGTCCACACCAGCCCGGCGCCGACGCCGGCCTCCAGCTGCGCCCGGCCGGTGACCAGCGACAACAGCCGCAGCCAGCCGAAGGGGGCGGTGTCGAACAGCCGGCGGCTGATGTCGGCGTGGTCGATCCCGGTGTCGAGCAGCCGCGCGGCCAGCACGTGCGTGTCGGGCCGGGTGCTGCCGAACCGGAAGGAGCCGGTGTCGGCGGCCAGCCCGGCGTACAGGCAGGTGGCCAGGGTGGCGTCCAGGGTCACGCCGAGGTCGTCGAGCAGGTCGGCGACCAGGGTCACCGTCGCGGGGGCGCCCGGGTCGACGATGCGCACGTCGCCGAAGCCGGGGTTGCTCGCGTGGTGGTCGAGGACCACGGAGGTGCCGGCCCGCTCGAGCAGCGGCGCGAGCTCACCCAGCCGGCCGGGCGAGGCCGCGTCGAGGCTGACGAAGACCTCCGGCGAGGACGGCACCTGCGATGAGGGCACCAGGCCGGCGGCGCCCGGCAGCCAGCCCAGCGACACCGGCAGCACGAACGGCTCCGGGAACGTGGCCAGCACGCGCGCGCCGCGGCGGCGCAGCGCCTCGGCCAGCGCCAGGGTCGAGCCGAGCGCGTCGGCGTCGGGCTGCACGTGCGCGCACAGCACGACCGTGGCGCGCGCGGCGGCGGCCTCGGCGAGGACGCCGGCCGCCGTCCGTGCGGTCTCGGGTGCCGGTCTCGGGGCCGCGGTCACGACCCCGGGCCGGGGTCGGCCACCGGCGGGGCGTTCGGCTCCTCGCGCACGTCGCCGCCGCCCACCGGGATGGGCGGCCCGCCGTCGTCGGGCTCGTCGGCCGCGATGCTCGGCGCCTCCCCGATCTGGCCGGTCCTGCCCCCGTCGGTCGGGTCGCCCTCGGCCGGCATGGGCTTGCCGCCGAGCTCGCTGCGTCCCTGGCCCTGGTCGGGCAGGTTCGGGTCCGGGTCGTTCTCGCTCATGCGGTGGCGCTCCTGCTCTCGGCCGGGTGGTCGGCGTCGGCGTCGAGGTCGGCCTCGTCGTCGTCCTCGGCGGGGTGCCGGTAGGGGTCGGGCTCGCCGGCGTAGGTGGCGTGCTCGCGCAGCCGGGCCAACTCGGCGTCGGCGGAGCGGACCCGCTCGAGGGCGGCGTCCAGCTCCCGCGCGGTGTCGGGGACGGCGTCGGCGACGAAGGTCAGCGTCGGCACGAACTTGATGCCGGTCTGCCGGCCGACGGTGGACCGCAGCACGCCGGTGGCGCTGGCCAGGGCCTTCGCCGAGTCCTCGACCTGTACGGCGTCGCCGTAGACGGTGTAGAAGACGGTGGCCTCGCGCAGGTCGCTGGTCACCCGGGCGTCGGTGATGGTCACCATGCCCAGCCGGGGGTCCTTGATCTGGGACTCGATCGCCGCGGAGACGATCTGTCGGATGCGCACCGCGAGCTTGCGGGCGCGGGCCGGGTCGGCCATCGGACCTCCTTGGGACAGCCAGGTGCCTACCTGGGTCAGGCTCGGCGGCCCCCTCGCAGGGGCCCACCGCGAGCGTGCGGGCGGTGGGGGCGAGGGGGTCCTTCTTCAATCCGTGTCGCTGAACAGCTGGCGGTGCGTCGACAGCAGCGTCACCTCCGGCCGGTCGGCCAGCAACCGCTCGCACGCGTCGAGCACGTCGCCGACCTGCCGAGCGTCCCCGGCGACGGTGGCGATGCCGACCTGCGCGCGGCGGTGCAGGTCGGTGTCGCCGACCTCGGCGGCGGCCACCGCGAACCGGCGCCGCAGCTCGGCCACGATCGGCCGCACCACGGCGCGCTTGCCCTTGAGCGAGTGGACGTCGCCCAGCAGCAGGTCGGCGGTCAGCGACCCCGTGAACATCCGGTCCCCCGTCCCGCCGCCGTCGGAGGGGGCCGTGGCCGGGTGTACCCGGCCACGGCCCCCTCGACTCGTGCTGTCTCGCCTAGTCGCGCGGCTTCTCGCGGACCTCGAACGTCTCGATGACGTCCTCGACCTTGAGGTCGTTGAACGACCCCAGGCCGATGCCGCACTCGTAGCCCTCGCGGACCTCGGTGACGTCGTCCTTGAACCGGCGCAGCGACTCGACGGTCAGGTTGTCGGCCACCACGACGCCGTCGCGGATCACCCGGGCCTTCGAGTTCCGGGTGATCGTGCCCGACCGGACGATCGAGCCGGCGACGTTGCCGATGCGCGGCACGCGGAAGACCTCGCGGATCTCCGCACTGCCGAGCGCGACCTCCTCGAACTCCGGCTTGAGCATGCCCTTGAGGGCCGACTCGATCTCCTCGATCGCCGCGTACAGCACCGAGTAGTACCGGACGTCGACGCCCTCGCGATTGGCCAGCTCGGTGGCCTGCCCCTCGGCCCGGACGTTGAAGCCGATGACGATGACGTCGTCGGCCAGCGCCAGGTCGATGTCGCTCTTGCTGATCGCGCCGACGCCGCGGTGGATGACCCGCAGCGAGACGTCGTCGCTCACCTCGATCTTCATGAGCGCGTCCTCGAGCGCCTCCACGGTGCCCGAGTTGTCGCCCTTGATGATCAGGTTGAGCTGACGGTTCTCCTTCAGCGCCGCGTCGAGGTCCTCCAGGCTGATCCGCTTGCGCATCGAGGCGTTCTGCGCGTTGCGGATGCGGGCCTGGCGACGGTCGGCGATCTGCCGGGCGACGCGGTCCTCCTCGACGACGAGGAAGGTGTCGCCGGCGCGGGGCACCGAGGTGAGACCCACGACCTGCACCGGTCGGGCCGGCAGGGCCTCCTTCAGCTTGGCGCCGTGCTCGTCGAGCAGCGACCGCACGCGGCCGAAGGCGTCACCGGCGACCAGCGAGTCGCCGACCCGCAGCGTGCCGCGCTGGACCAGGACGGTGGCCACGGGGCCCCGGCCGCGGTCGAGCTTGGCGTCGATGACGACACCCTGCGCGTCCATCTCGGTGTTGGCCCGCAGGTCCAGCGACGCGTCCGCGGTGAGCAGGATCGCCGCGAGCAGGTCGTCGAGGCCCTGCCGGGTGACCGCCGAGACGTCGACGAACATCGTGTCGCCGCCGTACTCCTCGGCCACCAGGCCGTACTCGGTGAGCTGCTGGCGGATCTTGGCGGGGTTGGCCCCCTCCTTGTCCACCTTGTTCACCGCGACCACGATCGGCACCTCGGCCGCCTGGGCGTGGTTGAGCGCCTCGACCGTCTGCGGCATGACGCCGTCGTCGGCCGCGACCACCAGGACCACGATGTCGGTCACCTTCGCGCCTCGGGCACGCATCGCGGTGAACGACTCGTGACCCGGGGTGTCGATGAAGGTGATCGCCCGCTCCTGGCCGTCCAGCTCGGTGTCGATCTGGTACGCGCCGATGTGCTGGGTGATGCCGCCGGCCTCCCGCGCCACCACGTTGGTGTTGCGGATGGCGTCCAGCAGCTTCGTCTTCCCGTGGTCGACGTGACCCATGACGGTGACGACCGGCGGGCGGATCTCCCAGTCCTCCTGGTCACCCTCGTCGCCGAAGGTGAGGTCGAAGGTCTCGAGCAACTCGCGGTCCTCGTCCTCGGGCGAGACGACCTGGATGTCCCAGCCGATCTCGGCGCCGAGCAGCTGCAGCGTGTCCTCGTTGACCGACTGCGTCGCGGTGACCATCTCGCCCAGGTGGAACAGGGCGGTCACCAGCGCGGCCGGCTGGGCGCCGATCTTCTCGGCCAGGTCGGTCAGCGAGGCACCCCGCGGGAGCCGGACGCTCTGCCCGTTGCCGCGCGGCAGGCTGACGCCGCCCATGCTGGGCGCCGCCATCTGGTCGAACTCCTGGCGCCGCTGCTTCTTGCTCTTGCGCCCGCGGACGGGACCACGCCCGCCCGGACGGCCGAACGCACCCGCGGTACCGGCACCGGAGCCGCCGCGACCGCGACCGCGGCCACCGCCGCCACCGCGGAAGCCGCCGCCGGCCGGCGCACCGGCGCCGCCCCCACCGGGGGCACCGCCGCCACCGCCGGGACGGAAGCCGCCGCCGCCACCGGGACCACCCGGACGGCCACGGCCGCCCGGACCGCCGGGACCGCCGCCGGGACGGCCGGCACCGGCCGGCCGCGGCGGCATCATGCCCGGCGAGGGGCGCGGCGGCATCATGCCCGGGTTCGGGCGGGGACCGCCGGCGCCGGGGCCGGGACGGGGACCGCCCGGACCGGCCGCGGGACGCGGGCCACCGGCACCGGGACCCGGACGGGGACCGCCCGGACCGGCCGCGGGACGCGGGCCACCGGCACCGGGACCCGGACGGGCACCGCCGGGACCGGCCGCCGGGCCGGGACGCGGGCCACCGGCCGCGGGGCCGGGACGCGGCGCGCTGCTGAAGGGGTTGTTGCCCGGTCGCGGAGCCGGCCGGGGGCCGGGACGCGGACCGGCGCCGGGGCCACCGGCGGGAGCGGGGCCCGGACGGGCGCCGCCCGGGGCACCACCGGGGGCACCGCCGCCGGCCGGGCGCGGGCCGGGGGTCGGAGCACCCGGGCGCGGGGCACCGGGACGCGGTCCGGCCGGGGCCGGCGGGGCGGCCGGAGCCGAGGCGGCGGGCGCCTGCGGAGCCGGGGCGGCGGGCGCCTGCGGAGCCGGGGCGGCCGGCCGCGGGCCGGGCGTCGGGGCACCGGGACGGGGGCCGGTCTGAGCCGGCGGGGCGGCCGGAGCCGAGGCGGCGGGCGCCTGCGGAACCGGGGCCGGACGCGGGCCGGGGGCCGGGGCACCCGGGCGCGGACCGGCGGGTGCCGCGGGGGCGCCGTTGCCGGCACCGGTGCTCGCACCGAGGGCCTCCCGCAGCCGCCGGGCCACGGGGGCCTCGACGGTGGAGGAGGCGGACTTCACGAACTCGCCCTGCTCCTTGAGCTTGGCGAGCACGGTCTTGCTGTCGACACCGAACTCCTTGGCGAGTTCGTGTACGCGGGCTTTGCCTGGCACGGATCTCCTCTGGTGAGGCCGGCGGCGGGCCCGCTCGACCTCTTCGTCAGTGGTGCATGGTCATCGTGGGGACTTCACGGCTGGCTCATCCGACGACGTCCTGCTCTCGACGTGCCGGCCCGGCGAGGTGCCGGGCGCGGCTGTGGGAACTGCGGTCTGTCGTTCGTTGTCGCCCGCCCCGAGCACGTGGGCCCGGAGCGGACCGGCCTCCACCGGGGTGCTGCAGCGCAGCGCCCGGGGGAAGGCCCGGCGTCTCTCGGCCGCGTGCAGGCACTCCGGGGTGGGGTGCAGAGACGCTCCCCGGCCGGGGAGCACCCGCCGTGGATCGGGGACCAGAGCCCCGTCCACCACGACGACACGCAGCAGTTCGGTGACCGGCGACCTCGTCCGGCACCCCACACAGGTGCGGACCGGCTTCGGCTTCTCGGCCACCCTGCACTCTAGCGCGCCCGAGCGCGCGGTTGTTCCGGGCTCGGTCAGCGACGCACCCGCCCGGGGTCCCGGCCGCCCGGCCCGCCCCGGCCGGAGCCGCCCCCACCAGGGCGGCCGCCGGGTGCGGGCGCCCCGCTGCCCGACCGCAGCGGCGGCCGCCCCACCCCCGGGGAGGGCGTGGCCTCGTCCGGCTGGGCGTCGCTGCGGATGTCGATGCGGCAGCCGGTCAGGCGCGCGGCCAGGCGGGCGTTCTGCCCCTCCTTGCCGATGGCCAGCGACAGCTGGTAGTCGGGGACGACGACGCGCACGGCCTTGGCCTGCGGGTCCACCACCCGGGCGCTGCTCACGCGGGCCGGGCTCAGCGCCGAGGCGACGAACGTGGCCGGCTCGTCGGACCAGTCGACGATGTCGATCTTCTCGCCGTGCAGCTCGCTCATGACGTTGCGCACACGCTGACCCATCGGCCCGATGCAGGCCCCCTTGGCGTTGAGCCCGGGCACCGAGGTGCGGACGGCGATCTTCGACCGGTGCCCCGCCTCCCGGGCGACGGCGACGATCTCCACGCTGCCGTCGGCGATCTCGGGGACCTCCAGGGCGAACAGCTTGCGGACCAGGTTGGGGTGGGTGCGCGAGATCGTGACCTGCGGCCCGCGGAAGGTGCGGGAGACCGAGACCACGTAGGCCTTGAGCCGGCTGCCGTGCGGATAGGACTCCCCCGGCACCTGCTCGGCGGACGGCAGCACGGCCTCCACCTTGCCGATGTCGAGCAGCACCGCCCCCTGGGCGTTGCGCCGCGCGTCGGCCTGGACGACGCCGCTGACGATGTCGCCCTCCTTGCCCGCGTACTCGCCGAAGGTCTGCTCGTGCTCGGCGTCGCGCAGCCGCTGCACGATCACCTGCTTGGCGGTGCTCGCGGCGATCCGGCCGAAGTCGGAGGGGGTGTCGTCCCACTCGCGCACGACGTCGCCGTCGGGCCCGAGCTCCTGGGCCAGGACGACGGCCTCACCGGTCTTGCGGTCGATGTGCACGCGCACGTGCTTGGCCGCGCCGTCGGCGTGCCGGTAGGCGGTCACCAGGGCGGACTCGATGGCCTCGATGACCGTGTCGGCGGGGATGCCCCTCTCCCGCTCGACCGCCCTGAGGGCGGTCACGTCGATGTTCACTGTCCGTCCTCGTCGTCTGTGTGGCCGGTGCCGTCGTCGTCCACGGCGTCGTCGTCGGTGTCGTCGGGGACGTCGTCGGTGTCGTCCTGGTCGTCGTCGGCGGGGTCGTCGTCCTTCGCGCGGCCGAACTCGACCTGCACCCGGCCGGCGCCGAGCTCGGCCCACGGGACCTGCCGGACGGTCGGCGGCCGCCTGCGGGCACCGGGCTTGCCCGGCGCCTCCACGGCCAGGGTGACGCCCTCGTCGCCGACCGCCTGCACGCGGGCGGTGACCTGCTCGGTCGCGCCCTGCGGGCCGACGGCGACGGTCACCAGGCGCCCGGTGTTGCGCCGCCAGTGCCGGTGCTCGGTGAGCGGCCGGTCCACGCCGGGGCTGGTGACCTCCAGCACGTAGGGCGCCCGCCCCAGCTCGCCGTCGTTCTCGTCGAGCGCCGTGGACACCGCCCGGCTGACCTCGGCGATGTCGTCGAGGGTGACGCCCTGGTCGCGGTCGACCACGACGCGGACCACGCTGCGCCGGCCGGCCGGGGTGACCACGAGCTCCTCGAGGTCGTAGCCGGCCGCGTCGACGACCGGCTGGATCCAGCCGGTCAGCCGGGCGGCGGCGGGATCGGCGCGGCGACTGGTGGACACGGGCTCCCTCCCTGCTGACGACGTCGGGGCAGGTGCCCTGCGGACCCGCTCCCCGGTCCCCGTGGCCCCTGCCGGGCCCGACCGGGCGGATCGTCAGGTTACCGCCCGGGCGGGGAGGGCGAGACCCGGCGGCCGGGCCGTCCCGACCGGCGGGCGTCCGGAGCGGCGGCTGGGCGCCCCGGCGGGCGGCTGAGAGGATGGCGGCGATGCTCCCCCCGCCCGCCTCCCGCTCCCCCGGCCTCTCCCGGCGGACCTTCCTGGCAGGCACGGTCGGCGCGGCCGGGCTGGCGCTGCTGGCCGGCTGCACGGGCGACGACGGCGCGGACGCCGACGCGCTCACCCCGGAGCAGGCCGACCGGCTGGCCGCGCAGGTCGGCGTCCAGGAGGCCGCCGTGGCGGCCTACGCCGCGGCGGCGGCCGCCGACCCCGCCCTGGGCGGTCAGGTGGCCGCGCAGGCCGAGCAGGCCATGGCGCAGCTGGACCGGCTGCGCGCCGCGGCGCCGGGCGCGACCTCGTCGGCGCCGGCGGAGGCGGGGGGTCCACCGCCCGGCGGCGACGTGCGGGGCTGGCTGCGCGAGCAGCTGGCCGCGGCGGCGGGCGCCCACGAGGCCGCCTGCGCCGACCAGGTCGCCGCGCGGGCCGCGCTGCTGGGCTCGGTGGCCGCCGGCCTGCGCGGCCAGGAGGCGGTGCTGGCATGAGGACGCGCACGGAGGGGGGACCCCGTGGCTGACGACGGCGAGGCGGGCGGGGCGGATCCGGCCGAGGACGGCGCCCTGCGCGCGGTCGTGGCCGCCGAGCACGCCGTGGTGTGGGGCTACGGCGTGGTCGGCGCGGCGCTCCCGCCGGCCGACCGCGGGCCGGCGGCCGAGGCCGAGAACGCGCACCGCGCCGTGCGCGACCGGCTTGCGGCGCTGCTGGACGAGCGGGGCCTGGACGCCGTCCCGGCCGAGGCCGGCTACGAGCTGCCGTTCCCGGTGCTGTCGCCGGTCGACGCCGCCGCCCTGGCCGCCGTGCTGGAGGGCGGGGCGAGCGCCGCGTGGGTGGCGCTGCTGGCCGACGCGGTCGAGCCGGCCACGCGCACGCTGGCGGTGCAGGAGCTCGGCGCCGCCGAGGTGCGCGCGGTGCGCTGGCGCGCCGCCGCGGGGCAGACCCCGGCCACCACGCCCTTCCCGGGCCTGCCGGCCGACTGACGCGGCCGGCGCGACGCGGTCGGCGAGCGGCCTTCAAGGCGGCTGCAAGGGGCGGTCAAGCGGACGGGCCCACGGTGGTCCCGCCGGAGCCGCTGGGGCCCGGCGACAGCCTCCCGGGAGCACCCGCCATGACCACCGGAACCGCCGTCCGTCCCGCCGCCCGTCCGCAGGTGGACCTGCCCGGGCAGACCTGCGTCGCCGAGGGCCCGCACGACCTGTCCGGCCTGTACCTGGCCCACCACGCGTTCCGCCGCGACCTGCGCGACTTCGCGGCCGCCGCCCGCCGGACGCCCGTGGACGCCGCCACCACCTGGGCGGCGCTGGCGCGCCGCTGGGAGCGTTTCGCGACGGTGCTGCACCACCACCACACCGTCGAGGACACGACGCTGTGGCCGCAGCTCCTCGAGCTGGTCGACGCCACCGGGGATGCCGCCGGGCGGGCCACGCTGGAGGCGATGGAGGCCGAGCACCAGCTGATCGACCCGCTGCTGGCCGCCTGTGCCGAGGGCTTCGCCGCGATGGCGACCGCGCCCACCGCCGCCACCGCCGAGCGGCTGGCCGAGGACACCGCCGCCGCCCGCGACACCCTCGCCGCGCACCTGCGGCACGAGGAGACCGAGGCGCTGCCGCTGCTGCAGGCGCACCTGTCGGCGGCGGGCTGGCAGCGCGTGGAGGACGCGGCCGGCGAGGGCACGAGCCCGCGGGACCTGCCCTTCGTCGTGCCGTGGGGCGCCAAGGGCCTGGACGACGCCGCGCTGGCCCGCGTGGTCGCCCTGTTCGGCCGGCCGATGCAGCTGGTGCTGTGGGCCTTCCGCGGCCGGTTCGAGCGCGGCGAGCGGACCGCCTTCCGGTTCGTGTGACCGGGCGGGGCTACCCGAGCCCGCCGAGGAAGGCGTCGGTGACGCCGACGGCGACCCTGCTGGACTGCCCGGCCTCGACGAGGACGGCGAACGCGACGTCGCCCTGCGGGCCGGCCAGCTGGTAGCCCATGAACCAGCCGTGGGACTCCGGCGGGGTGGCCGTGCCGAACTCGGCGGTGCCGGTCTTGCCGTACACCTCGCCGCGGCCGGCCAGCGCCGTGGCGGTGCCGGAGAGCACCACCTCGCGCATCATCGGCCGCAGCGCGTCGAGCACCGCGGGCGCCGGGCCGGCGGGCGCGGCCCCGGCCGGGTCGGCACCGACCACCTCGACGGGGGCGGCCGGGGTGCCGCTGGCGATCCCGGCGGCGACGAGGGCCAGCTGGGCGGGGCTCATGAGCACCTGGCCCTGCCCGATCGCGTCGGCCGCCTTCGTCGTCCCGGTGCTGTCGGCCGGGACGCTGCCGCCGAAGACGTCGACCGGCAGCTGCCAGTCCGAGCCGACGCCGTAGGACGCCGCCGCGGCCGCGAGCGCGTCGTCGGGCAGCTGCAGCGCCTGCTGGATGAAGGTCGTGTTGCACGACTGGGCGAAGGCCTCGGTGAACGGCACGGTGCCCAGGTCGAACTGGTCCTGGTTCTCGAACTCGCGGCCCTCGACCACCGTCGTCCCGGGGCAGGGCACCGGCGTCTGCGGGGTGAGCGCGCCGGTGCCGAGCAGCGCGGTCGCCGTGATCGTCTTCATGCTCGAGCCGGGCGGGAACTGCCCGGACAGGGCGTTGGCCGGGTTGCCCGCCTGGTTGGAGGCGACGGCGAGCACCTCCCCGGTGCCCGGGCGGACGACGACGAGGTGCGTGGGCAGCTGCTGCGTGGCGACCGCGGCCTCGGCGGCGGTCTGGATCGCCGGGACCAGCGGGGTCTGCACCGGCTCGCCGGGCACCGGCGCCACGGCGTCGACCTCGCGGCCCTCGTCGCCGGTGCTCTCGTCGGTGCTGACCACGGTCACGGTGAAGCCCGGCGTGCCGCTGAGCTGCTCCTGGTAGGCGCGCTGCAGCCCGGACAGGCCGAGCTGGTCACCGGCGGCGTACAGCGGCCGGCCGTCGTCGTCGGTGCTCTCCTCGAGCACCTCGGCGGTGGCCGCGCCGACCCGGCCGAGCAGCGCGACGGCGAACCGGGACGTCGGCGCGAGCAGCCGGGTCTCGGTCGGGAAGACCGCGCCGGGCAGGTCGAACACCTGCGCGCGGATCGCCTCGAAGTCCGGCCGGCGGAGGTCGATCACGGGCACGAACTGCCCGGCCGGGGCGGCCTGGACGTCGGCGACGATCTCCTCCGCGGCGACGCCGGTGGCGGCCGAGAGGGCGGCCGCCAGCGCGGGCAGGTCCGTCACCTGGCCGGGGTCGACGCCGACCCGGACGACCTCGGTGGGGGTGAACAGCGGCGCCCCCGCCGCGTCGGTGATCGCCGCGCGCTCGGGCAGCTGCCGGGTGAGCTCCAGGTGCTGGCCCTCGCCGAGCTCGGGGTGCACGAGCGTGGGCGCGGCGACGACCTGCCAGTCGTCGTCGGCCTGGCGCAGGTCGAGGGTGGCCTCGTAGCTCCAGTCCGGGGCGGCGGCGAGGTCCCAGGTCGCGGTCCAGGCGGCGGTGGCTGTGCCGTCGTCGCCGACCCGCACGTCGCCCAGGTCGGCGGTGAGGGTGGCCTCGGGGAGGTCGGTCGCCGTCTGCTCCAGCAGCGCGGTCGCGGCGTCGGGGTCGTCGGTGGCCGCGGCGGCGGCCTCGGGATCGCCGTCGGCCCAGTCGGCCAGGAACGCCTCGGCGGCGTCGCGCACCTCGTCGTCGTCCGAGCCGCCCGAGCAGGCGGCCAGCACCGGCACCGCCAGCAGGGTCAGGGCCGAGCCCAGGACCGTTCCCCGTCGCATACCCACGGGGCCCAGCCTGCCACTGGGGGCCCGGCGGACCGGGCAGCGGCGCTCAGAACAGGACGCTGGCGTATCGGCCCACCTCGCGGAAGCCGACGCGGGTGTAGGCGGCCCGGGCGGGGGCGTTGAAGTCGTTGACGTAGAGGCTGACCACCGGGGCGATCACCGACCGCGCGTACTCCACGACCGCGGCGGTGCCGGCGGTGCCGATGCCGCGGCCGCGCACCGCGGGCGACACCCACACGCCCTGCACCTGGCAGACGGCCCGGGACACCGCGCCGATCTCGGCCTTGAACAGCACCTGGCCGTCCTCGATCCAGGCCAGGGACTGCCCGGCGCGGACCAGGTCGGTGACCCTCGCGCGGTAGCCGGCGCCGCCGTCGCCGCGCAGCGGGCTGACGCCGACCTCCTCGGTGAACATCGCCACGGCCGCCGGGAAGAGCACCTCGACCTCCCCGGGCTGGACCGGGCGCACCCGGGGTTCCGGGGCGATCGCCGGCGGGCCCTCAATGGCCATCAGCGGCTGGCGCGGCCGGTGGTCGCGGGCCGGGCCCCAGTGCGGGGCGAGCAACTGCCACAGCGGGTCCACCGCGCCCGCAGGGCCGACGATGGTCGAGCAGCGCCGGCCGGCCCGGCGGGCCCGCTCGGCGAAGGCGGCCGCGGCGGCCCGCTCGACGCCGGGCAGCGCGAAGGGGATGAGGTTGGCCCCGGCCAGGCAGACGGCGTCCAGGTCGCGCCCCGCACCGAAGCCCCACAGCGGCGCGCCCAGCGCCCCGGCGGCGGTGCCGGAGCGCTCGACCCGGCCGGCGATGACGCAGGCGGCGACGGGGTCGGTGTCCAGCAGCCGCCGGACGGCGGACTCGTCGGCCTCGTCGAGGACGCGGGCCGTCGGGGAGCGCAGCACGGGCCGGCCGCGCCGTCAGCCGACGGTGACGACCGGCGCGCCGGAGGGCGCGCCGTCGTCGACCTGCTCACCGGCCAGCCGCAGCGCCTCCTCGATGAGGGTCTCGACGATCTGCGACTCGGGGACGGTCTTGACGACCTCGCCCCGGACGAAGATCTGCCCCTTGCCGTTGCCGGAGGCCACCCCGAGGTCGGCCTCGCGGGCCTCGCCGGGGCCGTTGACGACGCAGCCCATGACGGCGACGCGCAGCGGCACCTGCAGGCCGTCGAGCCCGGCGGTGACCTCGTCGGCGAGCTTGTAGACGTCGACCTGGGCGCGGCCGCACGACGGGCAGCTGACGATCTCCAGGCCGCGCTGGCGCAGGTTCAGCGACTCCAGGATCTGGGTGCCGACCTTGACCTCCTCGACCGGCGGGGCCGAGAGGGAGACCCGGATGGTGTCGCCGATGCCCTTGCTGAGCAGCGCGCCGAAGGCGACGGCCGACTTGATCGTGCCCTGGAACGCCGGCCCGGCCTCGGTGACGCCGAGGTGCAGCGGGTAGTCGCACTGCGCGGCCAGCAGCTCGTAGGCGCGGACCATCACGACCGGGTCGTTGTGCTTGACCGAGATCTTGATGTCGCGGAAGTCGTGCTCCTCGAACAGCGAGCACTCCCACAGCGCGGACTCGACCAGCGCCTCCGGGGTGGCCTTGCCGTACTTGGCCAGCAGCCGCTTGTCCAGGGAGCCGGCGTTGACGCCGATCCGGATCGGGATGCCGGCGTCCTTGGCCGCCTTCGCGATGTCGCCGACCCGGTCGTCGAACTTCTTGATGTTGCCCGGGTTCACGCGCACCGCGGCGCAGCCGGCATCGATGGCGGCGAACACGTAGCGCGGCTGGAAGTGGATGTCGGCGATCACCGGGATCTGCGACTTCGCGGCGATCGCGGGCAGCGCCTCCGCGTCGTCGGTGTCGGGCACGGCGACCCGCACGATCTGGCAGCCGGCCGCGGTCAGCTCGGCGATCTGCTGCAGCGTGGCGTTGACGTCGGCGGTCTTCGTCGTCGTCATCGACTGCACGCTGACCGGCGAGTCGCTGCCCACCCCGACACCGCCCACCGACAGCTGCCGGGTCTTCCGGCGGGGGGCGAGCACGGGCGGGGGCGCTGCGGGCATGCCGAGACCGACGGGGATCGCCATGGCTCCCAGTATCCCTCGCAGGGCAGCCGGTGCTCCGGAGACGGCTGTGACGTGCGTCGACCGGTGGACCGGCGCCGCTACTGCAGCGTGATGGGGTTGACGATGTCGGCCACGAGCAGCAGGCCGGACAGCGCGATGAACAGCCCCGCGACCACGTAGGCCACCGGCATCAGCCTCGCGATGTCGAACGGGCCGGGGTCGGGCCGGCCGCGCCAGCGGGCCACCGTGGACCGGGCCTTCTCGTACAGCGCGCCGGCGACGTGCCCGCCGTCCAGCGGGTACATCGGCAGCAGGTTGAACAGGAACAGCACCAGGTTGACGCTGGCCAGGAGGCTGAGGAAGAAGCTGATCTTCTCGGCGGTGCTGAAGTCCTGGATGGCGAAGACCTCACCGGAGATCCGGCCCACGCCGACCACGCCGATCGGGCCGTTCTCGTCGCGCTCCTCGCCGAGGAACGCGGCGCGGAACAGCTGCGGGATGCGCTCGGGGATCTCGACCAGCCGCTCGACCGAGGCGGCCACCACGGTGCCGAAGTAGGAGGGCAGCTCGGTCACCGACTGGCGGGCGAAGCCGGGGACGGGGCTGATGCCCAGGTAGCCGGCGGTCATCGTGCCGTCGCCGTCGTCGTTGACGACCGTGTTCTCGATCGGGGTGACGGTGAGGTCGCGCCGCTCGCCGTCCCGCTCGATGGTGAGGGTGAGCTCCTCGCCGGGCGAGGTGCGGATGGCCTGCTGGACCGTCGTCCAGCTGTCGTGGGCGGTCGGGTCGACGCTCTGCCCGTCGACGGCGACGATCGTGTCGCCCGGCTGCAGCCCGGCGCGGGCGGCGGGGCTGGCGACGGGCAGCGCGCAGTTCGGGGTGCCCTCCTCGCAGACCTCGCCGGCGTTCGCGCCGCTGGTCACGATCGGGATGTCGCAGACGTCGCTGTCGTCGGCCGCGGCCCGGTCGATGCTCTGCGCGTCCGCGGGGACGACGCAGGCCGGCACCGAGCGCACCTGGGTGGTGATGACGCTGGTGCCGACCGCGGTCAGCGTGATCGCGAAGAACAGCACCGCGAGCACCAGGTTGTGCAGCGGGCCGGCCGACATCACGACGACCCGCTGCCACCACGGCTTGGCGTAGAACACCCGGCCCTCGTCGCCGGGGCGGACGTCGTTGAGCGCCTGGCCGCGCACCTCGGCGATGAACGAGCGCATCCGGGTGGCGCGCTTGCTCTCGCCCTCCTCGGCCGGCGGGATCATGCCGACGATGCGGATGTAGCCGCCCATCGGGATCGCCTTGATGCCGTACTCGGTCTCCCCGCGCCGGCGGGACCAGACGGTCGGGCCGAAGCCCACCATGAACTGCGGCACCCGCATGCCGAACTTCCGGGCCCAGAAGAAGTGGCCGAACTCGTGGAAGCCGATGGAGAACAGCAACCCGATCGCGAACGCGACGATCCCGAGGACCGTCAGGAGGATCCCGGTCAGTGCAGGCCCCCTTCGTGGGCGGAGACGAAGGCGCGGGCGTGCTGCCGGGCCCACCGCTCGGCGGCCAGGACGTCGTCCACGCAGGTGGGGGCGCCGAGGTCCGGAGCGTCGTCGAGGGTACGCGCGACGAGGTCGACGATGCCCCGGAACGGCAGCCGACCCGCGAGGAACGCCGCCACGGCCTCCTCGTTGGCCGCGTTGAACATCGCCGGCACCACGCCGCCGGCCTCTCCCGCGGCGCGGGCGAGCCCCACGGCGGGGAACGCCTCGCCGTCCAGCGGCGCGAACTCCCAGGAGCTGGCGGTGGACCAGTCCAGCGCCGGCTGCA
Source organism: Blastococcus sp. SYSU D00868 (assembly GCF_054050575.1). Classification (NCBI taxonomy): domain Bacteria; kingdom Bacillati; phylum Actinomycetota; class Actinomycetes; order Geodermatophilales; family Geodermatophilaceae; genus Blastococcus; species Blastococcus sp. SYSU D00868. Next base: position 224,183 of record NZ_JBJGZO010000001.1, on the reverse strand, counting down.
CGTGCGGCAGCCGGTCGGGCCAGGCCAGGGCCAGCGCGATGGGCAGCCGCATGTCCGGCGGGCTGGCCTGGGCGATGGTCGCGCCGTCGGCGAACGTGACCATCGAGTGCACGATCGACTGGGGGTGGACCACCACGTCGATGTCGGCGTAGGGGACGCCGAACAGCAGGTGCGCCTCGATCAGCTCCAGCCCCTTGTTCACCAGCGTGGCCGAGTTGATCGTGACGACGGGGCCCATGTCCCAGGTGGGGTGGGCCAGCGCCTGCTCGACGGTGACGTCGGCGAGCTCGGCGGCGCTGCGGCCGCGGAACGGGCCCCCGCTGGCGGTGAGCACCAGCCGGGCCACCTCGCTCGCGTTCCCGCCGCGCAGGCACTGCGCCAGCGCGGAGTGCTCGGAGTCGACCGGCACGAGCTGGCCGGGGGCGGCCGCGGCAGTGACCAGGTCGCCGCCGGCGACCAGCGACTCCTTGTTGGCCAGGGCGACGGTGCGGCCCGCCGCGAGCGCGGACAGGGTCGGGCCGAGCCCGATCGACCCGGTGATGCCGTTGAGGACGACGTCGGCCGGCCGGGCCGCGAGCTCCTCGGCCGCGCGGGGCCCGGCGAGGATCTCCGGCAGCGCGAACTCGCCGGCCGACCAGCCGCGCGCGGACGCGGCCGCGTAGAACGCCAGCTGCAGGTCCTGCGCCGCGGTGGCCCGGGCGACGGCGACCGTGCGCACGCCGAGGGCCAGCGCCTGCTCGGCCAGCTCGGCGACGTTGCCGCCGCCGGCCGCCAGCCCGGTGATGCGCAGCCGGTCGGGGTTCTGCTCGGCGACGGCGATCGCCTGCCGGCCGATCGACCCGGTCGAGCCGAGCACGGTGACCTCACGCATGCCCGCCATCCTCCCCGACGACGCGCCCTCCCTCGTGCGGTCCCGCCGCGCGGGGGCTGGCAGGATGGGGACCGTGAGTGAGCAGACCCACCGGGACCGGATCACGACCGACCACCCCGACACCTCGCGGGTGAACCAGCCCGGTCGCGAGGAAGGGGTCGTCCGGCACGACGCCCACCCGGTCGAGCACGAGCGCCCGGAGGACTGGGGGTGGCACGGCGAGACCGGCCGCGCCGGCCGCGTCGGCGCGTGGATCTCGGTGCTGGTCGTGCTCGCCTACCTCTTCGGCAACCACGAGGGCCGCGTCGAGGACCTGTGGGTCGTCAGCGTCGCGCTGGTGATGGTGCTGGTCCTGCTGTTCGACATGCGGCGCCGGAAGAACGCCTGGCGCGCGAAGTGAGCTGAGCCCCGAACGCGACGAGGCCCGCCCCCGACCTGGGGCGGGCCTCGTCGCGTTCGGGGCCGGCGGCCGGATCAGGTGGCGGTGACGCCGATCGCGAGGCCGATGAGGTAGGTGGCGCCGCTGGCGAGGGCGCCGAACAGCAGCTGCCGGCCCCCGGCGAACCACCACGGCCGGGGCGTGAACCGCGACGACAGCGCGCCGGCGACGGCCAGGCCGACGCCGCCGCACAGCAGCGCCACCCACAGCAGCGAGGAGCCGAGCAGGTAGGGCACCAGGGGCACGACCGCGCCGACGCCGAAGGTGACGAACGACGACAGCGCCGCCGTCCGCGGGGAGGGCTCGTCGTCCACGGTGACGCCCAGCTCGGCCACCACGTGCAGCCGCAGCGCCGTCTCCGGGTCGCGGGAGAGCTGGGCGGCCACCTGCTGCGCCAGGTCCTCCTCCACGCCGCGGATACGCAGCTGGTGGACGAGCTCGGCCAGTTCCCCGCGGGGGTTGCGCTGCAGCTCCCGGCGCTCCTTGGCGACCTCGAGGTCGAGCTGCTCGTTCTGCGTCTTGACCGACGTGTACTCGCCCAGGGCCATCGAGATCGCGCCCGCGACCAGGCTGGCGATGCCGGCCAGCACGATCGCCCGCGGGGCCGCTCCCCCGCCGCCGACACCGGCGACCAGGGCGGTGTTGGTCACCAGGCCGTCCATCGCGCCGAACACGGCGGGGCGCAGCCACCCACCGGAGACGTCGGCGTGGGTGTGCCCGTGGGACTCCGGGGCCGGCGCCTCGGAGGTGCTCACTCGTCGCTCTCTGCGCCCAGCTCGACCGGGGGCTCCACCGGGGCGGCCGGCACGGTCGCCACGGCCGGGACGCCGCCGTCGGCGAGGTCGGCCGCGGCGAGCTGGCCGCACGCGCCGTCGATGTCCTGGCCGCGGGTGTCGCGCACCGTCGTCGGCACGCCGGCGGCACGCAGCCGGGCGACGAACTCCCGCTGCGCCGGCGGCGGGCTGGCGTCCCAGGGGCTGCCGGGCGTCGGGTTGAGCGGGATGAGGTTGACGTGCGCCCGCCGCCGGGCCAGCAGCCGGCCGAGCAGGTCGGCGCGCTCGGGCTGGTCGTTCACGTCGCGGATCAGCGCGTACTCGATCGAGTAGCGGCGGCCGGTGCGCTCGGCGTAGTCGTCGGCGGCGGCGACGACCTCGGCCACCTTCCAGCGGGTGTTGATCGGCACCAGGGTGTCGCGCAGCTCGTCGTCGGGGGCGTGCAGGCTCACCGCGAGGGTGACCTGCAGCCCCTCCTCGGTGAGTTTCCGGATCCCGGGGACGACGCCCACGGTGGAGACGGTGATCGAGCGCTGCGACAGGCCCAGCCCGTGCGGCGCCGGCGTGTGCAGCGCCTGCAGCGTGCGGCGCACCCGGGCGTAGTTGGCCAGCGGCTCGCCCATCCCCATGAAGACGACGTTGGACAGCCGGCCCGGACCGCCGGGCAGCTCGCCGTCGGCCATCGCCCGCGCGGCGGCCACCGCCTGGCCGATGATCTCCGCCGCCGACAGGTTGCGGGTGAGCCCGCCCTGGCCGGTGGCGCAGAACGGGCAGGCCATGCCGCAGCCGGCCTGGCTGGAGATGCAGACGGTCGCGCGGTCGGGGTAGCGCATGAGGACGCTCTCGACCAGCGCCCCGTCGTGCAGCCGCCACAGCGTCTTGCGGGTGCGCCCGCCGTCGGCGGCGAGGTGCCGGACCGGGGTCAGCAGGCCGGGCAGCAGGGCGTCGGCCAGCGCCCCGCGGGCGGCGGCGGGGACGTCGGTCATCTGCGCCGGGTCCGTGGTGCCCCGGAAGAAGTGCCGGGACAGCTGGTCGGCGCGGAAGGCCGGCTGGCCGAGCTCCGCCACGGCGGCGCGCGCCTCCTCGCGGGTCAGGTCGGCGAGGTGGCGCGGCGGCTTGCCCCGGCGGGGGGCGTCGAAGACCAGAGGCAGGGCAGTCATGTCGCCGTCCATGGTCCCACCCCCGCTCCCCCGGCGTGCCCGGCCGCGGGTGACCTCCCTCGCTCGGGGGCGCTAGCCGACGGGCGGCGTCGTCGTGCCCGGGATCGTCACCGGGACCGTGACCGTGACCGTGGGCGTGGCCGTCGCCTCCCCGTCGGCCGGCGGCGTCGCCGGGCCGTCGGTCGGCGCCGGGCCGTCGGTCGGCGCCGGGCCGTCGGTCGGCGTCGGGACCTCGGGAGGCGTGGGGTCCCCGGTCGGGGTGGGCGCGCCCGTGGGCTCCGGCACGTCGGGGGGCGGGGTGGTGGGCACCGGCTCGGACGCGGGGCCCTCCGTCGGCGCGACGGGGGTGGCCTCCGGGCTGCGGGGGTCCGTCGCCGGTGGGACGGGGCCCGGGGCGGCGTCCGGCGCCGGGGCCGCCGCCGGCGGCACGGGCGCGGCCGACCCGGCCGGCAGGGCGCCGGGGAGCACGGCGGTTCCCGGCGACGCGGCGGCCGCGGCGGCGGACCCGGCCGGGGGCGCCACCGCCGCCGGGACCGCGGCAGGCGGGTCCGGGACGGGGGTGGTCGGCGCGGTCACCGTGCGGCCCCCAGCGGCGGAGGGGCGGGCCACCGCACCCGCGCGGGGGTGCTCGGAGGTCTCCACCGCCGCGGACTGCCGGTCCGCGGCCGGGACCGTGCCCGACGACGTGGCCAGGAGGACGGCGCCCGCGATGCCCCCGGCGACCAGCAGGCCGGCGGCCCCGGCGAGGCCGGCGCGGCGCCGCGGGCGCACCCGGGGACGGACGACGACCAGCGGCGCCGGGGCGACCGCCGTGGGCAGGGGTGCGGGGGCCGGCTCGGCGGGGTCGTCCGCTTCGACGTCGTCCTCCACGGCCTGGTCCTCCGCGACCTCGTCCTCCGCGACCTCGCCCCCGGCGACCACGTCCACGGCGACCTCGCCCTCCGCGACCTCGCCCTCCGCGACCTCGCCCTCCGCGACCTCGCCCCCGGCGACCTCGCCCTCCGCGACCTCGCCCTCCGCGACCACGTCCCCGGCGACCACGTCCTCGGTGACCTCGGCGTCCGCCGTTCCCGCGTCGGACCGGGCCTCGGGGCCGGTCCCGGGGTCGCCCGTCCCGTCGGCCGGGGGCACGCCGTCCTCCGGCGCGCCCTCGTCGACGTCCTCGTCGACCTGCTCGCCGACGTCCTCGCCGACGTCCTCGACGTCGGTCACCCAGTCGGGCAGCCAGGCGTCGTCCCAGTCCTCCGGGGTCGGCGTCGCGCGGTCCTGCTCTGTCGTCTCCGGGCCCTCAGTCGACACTCGATGTGATCCCTCACTTACAGACTGCAGTCGAATCATGGTGCCGGACGCGGGCCGCCACGGGCCGGAGGCGCGACGGTCGGCCGTCGGCGAGACCCGCTAGCGTCGCTGCGGTGAGCGAGGCCGAGAGCGAACTCGCCCTGCCGGACGACGTCGGGGTGGGGCCCTGGGACGGCCCGTGGCCGGAGGACCCGCGGTACGACCCGGAGCTGCTCGCGCACGGCGACCGGCGCAACGTCGTCGACCGCTACCGCTACTGGACGGTCGAGGCGATCGTCGCGGACCTCGACCCCCGCCGGCACCCCTTCCACGTGGCGATCGAGAACTGGAAGCACGACCTCAACATCGGGACGGTGGTGCGCACGGCGAACGCGTTCCTCGCCGCCGGCGTGCACGTGGTGGGACGGCGGCGCTGGAACCGGCGCGGCGCCATGGTCACCGACCGCTACCTGCACGTGCGGCACTCCCCCGACGTCGCCGCGCTGGCCGCCTGGGCCCGCAGCGAGGGGCTGCCGCTGCTGGCCGTCGACAACCTGCCCGGGGCCCGCCCGCTGGAGACCGAACCCCTCCCCCGCGCCTGCGTGCTGCTGTTCGGGCAGGAGGGCACCGGCCTGAGCGACGCCGCCCGGGAGCTGGCCGACGGCGTCCTGTCGATCGCCCAGTACGGCTCGACGCGGTCGATCAACGCCGGCGTCGCGGCGGGGATCGCGATGCACGCCTGGATCCGGCAGCACGGGGCCGCGCCGCCGCCGGGATGACACGCGCGGGCGCAGCCGCGAGGCTGCCCGCATGAGCCGCCTCGCCGACGTCGACCTGTCGCTGCAGCTGTCCAAGAAGGAGGGCAAGGACCAGCTCAGGGCCGCCCAACGGCGCCTGGTGCACCTGCGGCTGCTGCTCGGCGGGCAGCTGGGCTCCGGCGAGCTCGGCCCGCCGCTGTGCGTGCTGTTCGAGGGCTGGGACGCCTCCGGCAAGGGCGGGGCCATCAAGCGACTGGTCGAGGAGCTGGACCCGCGGCACGTGCGGGTCGCCCAGTTCGCCGCCCCGACCCACGACGAGAAGCGGCACCACTTCCTCTGGCGGTTCTGGCCGGTGCTGCCGGGCTGGGGCGGGATGGCCGTGCTGGACCGCACCTGGTACGGCCGGGTGCTCGTCGAGCGGGTGGAGGGCTTCGCGCCGGAGGCGGCCTGGCAGCGGGCCTACCAGGAGATCTCGGACCTGGAGACGACCCTGGCCGCCGAGGGGATGATCATCGTCAAGTTCTGGGTGCACGTCTCCCCGGAGGAGCAGCTGCGCCGGTTCGAGTCCCGCCGCGACGACCCGCTGCGCGCCTGGAAGCTGACCGACGAGGACTGGCGCAACCGCGACAAGCGCGGCGCGTACGAGGCCGCGGTCGAGGAGATGCTGCACCGCACCGACACCCCCGTCGCGCCCTGGCACGTGGTCGCCGGCGACGACAAGCGGTGGGCCCGGGTCTGCGTCGTGCGGACGGTGTGCGAGGCCGTCGAGGCGGCGCTGCGCGCCCGCGGCGTGGACCCGGACGCGGCGTGACGGTGCTGCTGCACCTCATCGAGCCGGCGGCCTGGCGGGCGGCGCTGGACGGGGGCGCCGTCCGGCCGCCCTCCCTGGCCGAGGCGGGGTTCGTGCACCTGTCCACGCCCGAGCAGGTGCACCTGCCGGCCGAGCGGCTGTTCCCCGGCCGCCGGGACCTCGCGCTGCTCGTGGTCGACCCGGCCCGGCTGACCGACCCGGTCCGGTTCGAGCCGGGGGTGCACGGCGACCCGGCGGCGATGCGCTTCCCGCACCTGTACGGCCCGCTGCCGGCCTCCGCCGTGGTCGCCGTCGTCCCGTACCGCCCGCCCGGCCTGCCGGCCCTGCCCGCCCCGGACGACGCGCTCGGCCGGGCGCTGGCGCTGTTCTCGTCGGTGCGGGTGCGGCGGGTCGCCGAGGTGCGGGACGTGCCCGGGGGCGTCGCCGTCCTGGATCCCGCGTACCGCCACTCGCGGGACGACAACCGCCTGCTGCTGTCCGAGCCCGTCGACGCCGGGACGATCGAGCGCACCGCCACGGCGGTCGGCCGCGAGGCCGGCCTGGCGCACCGCGCCGCCGGCCTGTCCTGGCCTGGCGCCGGCACCGCGGCGCGGGAGCTGGCCGCCCGCGGGTGGGACGCCGACGAGCTGGTGGTGATGGCCCGCGCCCCGGAGCCGCCGCTGCCCGGGCCGCGGGCGCAGCGGGTCGCCGAGCAGGAGGTGCACGACCTGTGGCGGCGGTCCTGGGAGCGGGAGCTGCCCGACCGGCCCGACCGCGACGAGGTGGTCGACCAGCTCGTCGGCCGCGAGCACCGCAACGACCGGGCGGTGGCCGTGACCCACCTCGCCGTCCTGGAGGCCGGGCGGCCGGTCGCCACCGCGCAGCTGCGGGTGGACGGCGCCACCGCCGCGGTCGAGTCGGTGCTCACCGACGCCGCGGCGCGCGGCCGCGGGCACGGCGACGCGGTGCTGGCCGCGGCGATGGACGAGGCGGCGGCGGCCGGGTGCGACCTGGTGGTGCTCGAGGCCGACGCCGCCGACTGGCCGCGCGCCTGGTACGCCCGGCGCGGGTTCACCGAGGTGGGCTCGGTGTGGGAGGTGGGCTCGCGGCTGGACGGCTAGGCGGGCACGACCCAGGTCAGCAGCAGCCAGGCCACCGCCGCCGAGGGCAGCAGCGAGTCCATCCGGTCCATCAGCCCGCCGTGGCCGGGCAGCAGGTCGCCCATGTCCTTGATGCCCAGGTCCCGCTTGATCAGCGACTCCCCCAGGTCGCCCAGGGTGGCGCTGGCCGCGAGGGCCGCGCCGAACAGGACGCCGCCCCACCACGGCCCGTCGAGCGCCAGGGTGATGATCGGCGTGGCGACGGCGACGCAGGCCAGCACCGACCCGGCCATGCCCTCCCAGGACTTCTTCGGGCTGACCGTCGGGGCCATCGGGTGCCGGCCGAACAGGACGCCGGCGGCGTAGCCGCCGACGTCGTTGCCGACGACCGTGGCGATGAAGACCAGCACCCGGGCGACGCCGTCGTCCGGCACGAGCAGCAGCACGGCGAACCCGGCCAGCAGCGGCACGTACAGGGCCACCAGCACCCCGGCCGCCGCGTCCCGGAGGTAGCCCTCCGGTCCGTCGCCGAGCCGCCACAGCAGGACCGCGAGGACGGTGAGCAGGAAGGCGACGACCAGGCCGTCGGCCCCACGCGTCCAGGCCAGCGCGATCATCGCGACCGCGCCGACCAGCACCGGGACGACCGGCGGCTCGGCGCGCCCGGCCCGCAGGGCGCGGCTCAGCTCGACGACCGACACCAGCACCGCGGCGCCGAGGACCAGCAGGAAGGCGGGCCGGTAGACCAGCAGCGAGGCCAGGATGACCGCGCCCAGGCCCAGCCCGACGCCGATGGCGGCGACGAGGTTGCGGCCGGCGCGGCTCGCCTTCGGCGGCGGCGCGGCCACCGCCGTCTCCCGGGTGGCCGGCTCGGCGGCCGGCGCGGCGGCCGGCGCGGCGGGCGACCCGGCGGGCGACCCGGCGGGGACGCCGGCCGGGCCCGGCCCGGTCGCGGGCGCGTCGTCCCGCGGGGTCTCCGTCGGCAGCTCAGCCGGCGGCGGCACCGTCCGGGTGGCGGGCACGGTGAGCTCCGCCGTCGGCGGACCGGCCGGCGGGGGCTGCACCGGCGGCCCGGGCCGGCGGACCACCGGCAGCGGGCCGGTGTCGGACTCGCGTCTCATGGTCGCGGGAGGGAGGGAGCTCAGACCTCGAGGAGCTCGGTCTCCTTGTTCTTGACCGCCTCGTCGACGTGGTGCACGTGCTGGGCGGTGAGGTCGTCGAGCTCCTTCTCCGCGCGGCGCACGTCGTCCTCGCCCGCCTCGCCGTCCTTGGCGATGCGGTCGAGCTCCTCCTTGCTGCGCCGGCGGATGTTGCGGATGGCGACCTTGGCGTCCTCGCCCTTGGACCGGGCCATCTTCACCAGGTCGCGGCGGCGCTCCTCGGTCAGCTGAGGGAACACCACGCGGATGATCTGGCCGTCGTTGGTCGGGTTGACGCCCAGGTCGCTGTCGCGGATGGCCTTCTCGATGGCCCCGAGCTGGCCGTTGTCGTAGGGCTTGATGACCGCCATCCGCGCCTCGGGCACGGTGATGGAGGACATCTGCGGCACCGGGGTGGGCGCGCCGTAGTAGTCGACCAGGATCTTGTTGAACATGGACGGCGCGGCCCGGCCGGTGCGCACGGAGCCGAGGTCCTCACGAGCGACCGACAGGGCCTTGTCCATCCGCTCCTCGGCGTCGAGCAGGGTGTCGTCGATCACGGTCTGTCCCTCCTGCGGGCGGCGCCCGTCGGGGGCCGCCTCTCCTCTGTGCTCCGGTCTGCCGTCAGCGCGCGGTCACGCCGCGGTGCTGATCAGCGTGCCGATCCTCTCACCTGCGACCGCCCGCGCGATGTTCCCGTCCTGCAGCAGGTTGAACACGACGATCGGCATCCGGTTCTCCATGGACAGGCTGATCGCGGTGGCGTCGGCGACCTTGAGCTCGTCGGCGAGGACGGTGGCGTAGTCCAGGTCGGTGTACATCGTCGCGGCGGGGTTGAGCCGCGGGTCGTCGTCGTAGACGCCGTCAACGCCGTTCTTGGCCATGAGCAGCACCTGGCAGCCGATCTCCAGCGCCCGCTGGGCGGCCACGGTGTCGGTGGAGAAGTAGGGCATGCCCGCGCCGGCGCCGAAGATGACCAGCCGCCCCTTCTCCAGGTGCCGCACGGCCTTGCGCGGGATGTAGGGCTCGGCGACCTGGCCCATGGTGATCGCCGTCTGCACCCGGGTCTCCAGGCCGACCTGCTCGCAGAACGCCTGCAGCGCCAGGCAGTTCATCACCGTGCCGAGCATGCCCATGTAGTCGGCGTGCCGGCGGTCCATCCCGGCCTGGGAGAGCTCGGCGCCGCGGAAGAAGTTGCCCCCGCCGACGACGACGGCGACCTGCGTGCCGCCGTGCACGACCTCGGCGAGCTGCGCGGCGATGCTGGCCACGATGCCGGAGTCGACGCCGACCTTGCCGCCGCCGAAGGCCTCACCGGACAGCTTCAGCAGCACCCGCTGGTAGCCGCCGCCGTCGGCGGGTCGGAAGGCGCTCGGGGCGGACACGGTGTCGGTCAACAGCTCATCCCTCGCTCGACTGCGGTTCGGATCGATCCTGCCTCATGCGCCCGGCCCCGACAGCCGGGGCCGGACACGCCACCGGCCCCGCCCCCAACGGAGGGGACGGCGAAAGGACCCCGCCACCCCCCACGCCTCGCGAGCTCGGCGCGGGCCCCTGTGGCGGGGCCGATGGGGGTGACGGGGTCCTGGTGGGGCGCTGTTCTACGCCTGGCCGACCTCGAAGCGGGCGAAGCGCTCCACGGTCAGCCCGGCCTCGTCGAGGATCTGCTTGACGGTGCGCTTGGGCTCCGTGATCGACGGCTGCTCGAGCAGGACGAAGTCCTTGTAGTAGGCGTTCACGCGCCCCTCGACGATCTTGGTGATCGCCTGCTCGGGCTTGCCCTCCTCCTTCGCCGTCTGCTCGGCGACCCGGCGCTCGGTCTCGACGGCCTCGGCCGGGACCTCGTCGCGGGTGAGGTAGCGCGGACGGGCGGCCGCGATGTGCATCGCCAGGCTGCGCGCCGCCTCCTCGGAGCCGCCGCTGTACTGCACGGCGACACCGATGCCCGGGGGCAGGTCGGTGGCCCGCTTGTGCAGGTAGGTGGCGGTGGTGCCCTCGAACACGGCGAAGCGGGAGAGGACCAGCTTCTCGCCGATGCGCGCCGACTCGGCCTCGATCAGCGAGGCGACCGTCTGGCCGTCGACCTCGGTGGCCAGCAGGGCCTCGACGTCGGCCGGCTTCTCGGCCAGGACGATGTCGAGCAGGCGCTCGCCGAGCTTGACGAAGTCGGCGTTCTTGGCGACGAAGTCGGTCTCGCAGTCGATCTCGAGCAGGGCGCCGTCCTTGCTGACGACGATGCCGTTGGTCGTCGAGCGCTCGAGGCGCTTGCCGACGTCCTTGGCGCCCTTGATGCGCAGCAGCTCGACGGCCTTGTCGTAGTCGCCGTCGGCCTCGGTGAGCGCCTTCTTGCAGTCCATCATGCCGGCGCCGGTGGCGTCGCGGAGACGCTTGACGTCGGCTGCGGTGAAGTCAGCCATGTCTCTCTTCCTGAGGTCTCGATTGGGGAGGTGACGGGCGGCGCCGCCCCGGGGGGCCCGGGGCGGCGCCGGCCGGATCAGCCGTTCTGCGCGCCCTGGGTGCCGGTCTCGGTGTCACCGCTGGCCGGCACGCCCTCGACCGGGGCGACCTCGTCGGCCGTGACGGTCGGCGCGGCGGCCGGGGTCTCGGGCAGCTCCGTGGCGGTCGCCTCGCCGGTCTGGCCGGTCAGCAGCTCGCGCTCCCAGTCGGCCAGCGGCTCGTCGCCACCGATGACCGGCTCGGCGCCGTCCTCGCGGCCGGCGTTGGCCTGCGCGGCCGAGCGGGCCATGAGGCCCTCGGCGACGGCGTCGGCGATGACCCGGGTCAGCACGGTGATGCTGCGGATCGCGTCGTCGTTGCCCGGGATCTTGTAGTCGACCTCGTCGGGGTCGCAGTTGGTGTCGAGGATCGCGACGACCGGGATGTTGAGCTTGCGCGCCTCGCCGACGGCGATGTGCTCCTTCTTGGTGTCCACGATCCAGATGGCGCTGGGCACCTTCTGCATGTCGCGGATACCGCCGAGGCTGCGCTCGAGCTTGGCCTTCTCGCGGGTGAGGCCCAGCTGCTCCTTCTTGGACAGGCCGGCCATCACGCCGGTCTGCTCCATGTCCTCGAGCTCCTTGAGCCGCTGCAGCCGCTTGTGGACGGTCGAGAAGTTGGTGAGCATGCCGCCCAGCCAGCGCTGGTTGACGTAGGGCATGCCGACGCGCTGCGCCTGCTCGGCCACGACCTCCTGCGCCTGGCGCTTGGTGCCGACGAACAGGATCGAGCCGCCGTGCGCGACCGTCTGCTTGACGAACTCGTAGGCGTTGTCGATGTACCCGAGCGTCTGCTGCAGGTCGATGATGTAGATGCCGTTGCGCTCGGTGAAGATGAACCGCTTCATCTTCGGGTTCCAGCGGCGGGTCTGGTGCCCGAAGTGGACGCCGCTGTCGAGCAGCTGCTTCATGCTGACGACTGCCATCGCAGCCTCTCTCTGTGCGCGCGGCCGCCCGGCGGCCGCGCTGTCTCGGTTGCCGCGGGCACCGGGTGGTGCACCGCCCTGGCGTCCGGGCGCCACACCACCCCGCGGAGGACCGCGGGGACCGAGGTGGCGACCACCCCGCCGCGCAGCGGCGGGGTGCGAGGACGCGCGAAGTCGACCCACCGGGGCGGGCCGCACCGGACAGCATACGCCCCGCCCGCGGGGCGCCCTCCCGGGCCGTCCACCGGGCCGGCGGCGTCCACAGCCTGCGCTCCACGGGGCCGGGCGGCCCGGCGCCGGGGCACGGTCGGCCGCGTGCCGCCCCGCCTGCTGCCCGCGCTGCTGCTCGTCGCCGGTCTCGTCGCGGCCGTCCCGGCGGCTGCCGCTCCGGCCCCGCCGGCTCCGGCGGCCGGCGCTCCGGCGGCCGCGGCAGCTGCGGCGCCTCCGGCCGGAGGCGCCCTCTGGGCGTCGCCGCTGCCCGGGGCCGAGGTGACGCGCCGGTTCGAGGCGCCGGCGTCGCCCTACGGGCCCGGCCACCGCGGCGTGGACCTCGCCGCCGGCCCGGGCGCGGCGGTGCTCGCCGTCGGCGACGGCGTCGTCGCGTTCGCCGGGTCGGTGGCCGGCCGGCCCGTGGTCAGCATCGACCACCCGGGCGGACTGCGGACGACGTACGAGCCCGTCGACCCCACCGTGGGCGCCGGGCAGGCGGTGGCCCGCGGATCCCCGATCGGCGTCCTGGCGCCGGGCCACGCAGGGTGTCCGGCCGCGGCGTGCCTGCACTGGGGTCTGCGCCGCGGGGAGACCTACCTCGATCCGCTGCTGCTGCTCGCGCCGCCGCGGGTGCGGCTGCTCCCGCCGGCCTGAGCGGGAGCGCCCCGGCCGTGCGGCGGCGCAGGGCTGTGCGTCTCTGGTCTCGGTCCGGGCTCGAGCCCAGCATCGTCCCGTCGTGCCCGGCAGCGAGGGAGGAGTCCGCCATGTCGACGCTGGAGGCCACTGCGGGGACCCTGATCGAGGACCACGACGCCATCCGGGCCACCGTGCAGCTGTGCCTCGACGGCGAGGCCAGGGGTGACGTGGCCAAGCTGCGCGAGGCATTCCACCCGGACGCCCGGTTGTTCGGCGAGCTCGCCGGCGTGCGGTACGACGTGGCCCTCGAGGAGTTCCTCGCGATGTCGGCCGAGGCGCCCGCCGACACCGGCAACTACCGGAGCAGGATCCTCTCGGTCACCCAGCTCGGCGACGTGGCCACCGCGACCGTCGCCGAGGAGGGCTACTGGGGCACGGTGTCCTTCGTCGACTTCCTGTCCCTGTGCCGCATCGAGGGCAGCTGGCGCATCGTCAACAAGACCTTCGCGCACGTGGGCGGCGAGCCCCCGTTCTAGCCGTCCGGACCGCGGGGACGTCAGGCGATGTCGGCGAGCTTCGTGCGCAGGTGCAGCACGGCCTTGGTGTGCAGCTGGCAGATGCGGCTCTCGGTGACGCCGAGGACGCGGCCGATGTCGGCCAGGGTCAGGCCCTCGAAGTAGTAGAGGCTGACCACGACCTTCTCCCGCTCGGGCAGCTGCTCGACGGCGCGGGCCAGCAGCTGGCGGGCCTCGCCGTGCTCGGCCATCGCCTGCGGGTCGAGGGCGCTGGTGTCCTGCAGCGTGTCCACCAGACGGGGCGCGCCGCCGTCGTCGTCGGTGAGCAGCTCGTCGAGGGCCACCACGTTGACCAGGGAGAGCTGGCCGAGGAACTTGCGGACGTCCTCGACGTCCATGTCCATCGCGGCGGCCACCTCCTCGTCGGTGGGGCTGCGCTGCAGCTGGCTCTCCAGGGCCGCGACCGTCTTCTCGAACTGGCGGGCCTTGCTGCGGACCGAGCGCGGGATCCAGTCGGTGGTGCGCAGCTCGTCGATGATCGCGCCGCGGATGCGGGCCATCGCGTAGCTCTCGAACTTGACCTCGCGCGAGGGCTGGTAGCGGGTGATCGCGTCGATCAGCCCGAACGTGCCGTAGGAGGCCAGGTCGGCCTGCTCGACGTGTGCGGGCAGGCCCGAGCCGACCCGGCCGGCGACGTACTTGACCAGCGGGGCGTAGTGCAGGATCAGCCGGTCGCGCAGCGCGGGGTCCCGGTCGGCGACGTAGTCGCGCCACAGGGCGGCGATGGCCGCGTCGGTGTCCTCGTTCGACTCGTCGATCGCGTCGATCGTCGCCTCGGGCACGGTGTGGCTCCCCCGCTCGCTCATGGGCCGCCGGGACGGGCCCGTGGTGGGCATCGCAGTCCAGTATCGGCAGCCGCCGGCGCCGTCACGCGCGTGGATGGGCCTGCGCGTGCACCGCGCGGAGCCGCTCCACCGTCACGTGCGTGTAGATCTGCGTGGTCGCGAGGCTAGCGTGCCCCAGCAGCTCCTGGACCGAGCGCAGGTTCGCGCCGCCCTCGAGCACGTGCGTGGCGGCCGAGTGGCGCAGCCCGTGCGGCCCGATGTCCGGTGCGCCGGGGGCCGCGGCGACCGCCGCGTGCACGACGCGCCGCGCCTCCCGCGGGTCGAGCCGGCCGCCGCGGGCGCCCAGCAGCAGCGCCGGGCCGGAGCGCTCCCCGGCCAGCGCCGGCCGGCCCCGGGTCAGCCAGGCGTCCAGCGCCCGCTCGGCGGGAGCGCCGTAGGGGACGCTGCGCTCCTTGCGGCCCTTGCCCAGCACCCGCAGGAGCCGGCGGCCGCGGTCCACGTCGTCGACGTCGAGGCCGACGAGCTCGCTGACGCGGATGCCGCTGGCGTACAGCAGCTCGAGGACGGCGGCGTCGCGGAGCGCGAGGGGGCCCTCGGCGCCGGCGGCCGACTCCACGACGGCGCGGGCCTGGTCGGGCGCCAGCACGTCGGGCAGCGTCCGGTGCGCCTTGGGGCTGACCAGCCGCAGCCCGACGTCCTCCGGGGTGAGTCCGGTGCGGCGCAGCCAGCGGGTGAACGCCCGGGCCGCCGCGGCGCGGCGGGCGGTCGTGGCGCGGCTGTCGCCGGTCGTGCGGCCCTTGGCCAGCCAGCTGCGCAGGGCCGACAGGTCGAGGTCGTCGACGCGGGTGCCGCTGCGGCGGGCGAGGTGGTCGAGCAGGGCGACCGTGTCGGCGAGGTAGGCCCGCACCGTGTGGGCGGACAGCTCGCGTGCGCCCCGCAGGTGGTCCTCGTAGTCGTCGAGGACGGCGGCGAGTGCGGGCGGGAGCGCGGCGCGCACCTCCGCCGTCGACCGGGTCACGGGAGCGACGGTCCGTCGGCGCCGGGACAGGGTCAAGCGGGCGCGCCGGTCCGCCGCCCACCGCGGTCGGCACCGGCTGCGGCCGCGGCGGTGGTAGGGATCCGCTGTGGCACACGACTTCGACGCGCTGCTCCGCCTCCACCCGCGGGGGGACGCCGCGTTCGAGAACGAGCCGGTGGTGGACGGTCACCTGTACGGCGGGTACACGCTGGCGCTCGCGGTGCGCGCGGCCGCCCGGACCGTCGCGCCGGGGCTCCTGCCGCACTGCGTGCAGGCCGCGTTCCCGTCCGGCGGCGAGCTCGGCACCCCGCTGCGCCTGGACGTGCGGGCGGTCCGCGACGGCCGGTCCAGCGCGGTCCGCCAGGTGACGGTGGAGCAGGGCCGGAACACGCCGCTGCTGCTCACCGCCCTCTTCCACGCCGGCGGGCCGGGACCCGACTGGCAGTCCCCGCAGCCGCCGGTGCCCACGCCCCCCGAGGACATCGCGCCCGACCAGGTGCGGCTGATGGGCATGGACCCGTTCGAGTTCCGCCCCGCGGGCGGCAATCGGGTGGACGCCGGGGCCGACGTGTACGCGGCGCTGCACCCGTACTGGGTGCGGCCGCACCTGCCGCTCCCCGACGACCCCGGCCTGCACGCCGCCGTGGTCGCGTTCGTGTCGGACTACATGGTGTTCGCCGCCTCGCAGGTGCCCGGGTCCCCGCCGCCGCCGGAGACCCGCGGCGTCACGATGGACCACACGCTGTGGTTCCACCGGCCGGTCGACGCCGGCGAGTGGCTGCTGTACTCGGCCGAGCCGGCGCGCGTCTGCGGCGACCGCGGGCTGGTGCACGGGACCGTCCGCACCCGCGACGGTTCCGTCGTGGCCTCCTTCGCGCAGGAGGTCATCACCTTCTCTCCCCGCTCCTGACCCGCCCGCCGTCGTCGGTCTTCGGGGGCGGCGTCAGCCGCCAGCCGGTGCCGGTCCACTCCACCAGGCCGGCCACCTCCAGCGCCGGCAGCACCTGCAGTGCCTCGAGCACCCCGCACCCGGCCACCGCCGCCAGCCGCTCCACGCTCACCCCACGGCGCACCGGACAGGCGTCGAGCACGCGCACCGCGAGGTCGGAGAGGTCGTCCCGGACGTCGGCGGGCACCACCGGCGCCGGGGCCAGGTCCTCCCCCAGCCGGCCCACCGCCTCGATCACGTGCGCCGCGCCGGAGACGAGCACGGCGCCCAGCGAGGCGTCCCGGACCAGCTCGTGGCAGCCCACGCTCATGGCCGAGGTGACGGGCCCGGGAACGGCCATCACCGGCCGGCCCAGCCGGCCGGCGCGGCGCGCCGTGGCCTGTGCCCCGGACCGGGCGGCCGCCTCCACGACCACCGTGCCCCGGGTGAGCGCGGCGATCAGCCGGTTGCGGACCAGGAACCGGTGCCGGTGGGGCGCCGCGCCCGGCGGCCACTCGCTGACCAGCAGCCCGTCCTGCGCGATGCGCTCCAGCAGCGCGCCGTTGCCGCTCGGGTAGACCCGGTCGACGCCGCAGGCGAGCACGGCGACCGTGGGCGCCCCGGCGGCCAGCGCTCCGCGGTGCGCGGCCGCGTCGATGCCGTAGGCGCCGCCGGAGACCGTGGTCCAGCCCCGCTCCCCCAGCCGGTACGCGAGGTCGCCGGCCACGTGCTCCCCGTACGCCGTGGACGCGCGGCTGCCGACCAGCGCGACCGACCGGTCGACGGTCTCGTCCAGCCGGCCGGGCCCGCGGACCCACAGCGCCACGGGCGGCACCGGCGCCTTGGTGCGGTCGCTCATCTCCCGGGAGCCGGCGGGCTGCTCGGCGCTGGCGACGGTGAGGGCGTGCAGGGCCAGGGCCGGCCACTCGTCGTCCTCCGGGACGACGAGGCGGGCACCGCAGCGCTCGGCGCGGCGTAGGTCGACGAGGCTGGCGTCCTGCTGCGCGCGGACGCCGACCAGGGCCTGCACCGCGTCCGGGGCCCGCCCGGCCCGTAGCCGGCGCACCGCGTCCACCGGACCGGCCTCCTCGACGAAGCGCCAGAAGCCGACGCTGCCGGGCTCGGCGGCCCGGCTGAGCCAGGCGCGCGCCCGGCGCACCACCGCGGTGGCCGCCGGCGACCCGCCCGCACCGGTCGCGAGGTCCGCGTCGAGGTCCGTGCCGGCGGTCACGCCGCCACCCGCTGCAGCCGCATCCCCAGTGCCTCGGCGACCTGGTCCCGCCCGGGCACGGCCAGGCCGGCCAGGTCGGTGAGGGTCCAGGCGACCCGCAGCACGCGGTCGAAGCCGCGCACCGACAGGACGCCGTGTTCCAGCGCCCGCTCGGCGAGCACCGAGGCCGACCGGGGCACCACCCACCGCTCGCGCAGCAGCCGCCCCGGGACCTGGGCGTTGAGCGTCAGGCCGCTGCCCCGCAACCGCTCGGCGGCCGCCGCGCGGGCCGCGGCGACCCGCGCGGCCACGGCCGCCGAGGACTCCGGAGGGTCCGTCCCGTCCAGCCAGGCCGCGCGGGTGACCGGCGGCAGGTCGACGCGCAGGTCGATGCGGTCCAGCAGCGGGCCCGACAGCCGCGACTGGTAGCGCCGCCGCTCCAGCGCGCTGCACGTGCAGGCGGAGTCCCCCGCCGCCGTCGCGCACGGGCAGGGGTTGGCGGCCAGCACCAGCTGGGCCCGGCAGGGGAACGTCGCGGCGCCCGAGGCGCGGGAGATCGTCACCGAGCCGCGCTCGAGCGGCTGCCGCAGCGTGTCCAGGACCGCCCGCGGGAACTCCGGGCTCTCGTCGAGGAAGAGGACCCCGCGATGGGCCCGGCAGAGCGCGCCCGGCCGGATGAGGCCCGACCCGCCGCCGACCAGCGCGGCCATGGTGGCCGAGTGGTGCGGCGCCTCGAACGGCGGCCGGGAGACCAGCGGCGCCCCCGGCGGCAGGGTCCCCGCCACGGAGTGGATCGCGGTCACCTCGAGCGCCGCCTGCTCGTCCAGCGGTGGCAGGACCCCGGGCAGCCGCTCCGCGAGCATCGTCTTGCCCGCGCCGGGCGGCCCCGCCAGGTACAGGTGGTGGCCGCCGGCGGCGGCGACCTCGACCGCACGCCGGCCGATCGCCTGGCCCACGACGTCGGCGAGGTCCGGGACCGGCGGCGGGGCCGGGAGCGGCCCCCGCACGTGCGGGCGCAGCGCCGAGCGGCCGGCGAGGTGGCCGAGCAGGTCGCGCAGCGACCCCACCGGCAGCACCGCGATCCCCTCGACCAGCGCCGCCTCGTCGGCGTTGCCCTCCGGCACGACGACCTGCCGGTGTCCCGCCCGTCGCGCGGCCAGCACCGCGGGCAGGACCCCGCGGATCGCCCGGACCGTGCCGTCGAGCCCCAGCTCGCCCAGGAGGACGAGGTCGGCCACCGCGGCCGCGGGCACGGCCTCGGCCGCCGCCAGCACCCCGGCGGCCAGGGCGAGGTCGAACCCGCTGCCCTGCTTGGGCATGGACGCCGGCGACAGGCCGATCGTCGTGCGGCGCATCGGCCATGCGGCGCCGGCGTTGACCACGGCCGCCCGGACGCGGTCGACCGACTGGCGGACGACCGCGTCGGGCAGGCCGACGAGGACGACGGTGGGCACGCCGGCCGACATGTCGACCTCCACCTCGACCATCGCGCCGGCCACGCCGGCCAGGCCGACCGACCAGGTGCGCGCCAGGCTCACGAGAACGCCCCCGGCAGGTGCGTCACGACCGCCGGGCCGGTGCGCGGCACCAGCACGCCGACCACGTCGAAGCGCAGGTCGGGGGCGTGCTCGTCGTGCGCGGCGAGCCAGCGGTGCGCGAGGAGGCGGAGCCGGCGCTGCTTGACCGGGGTGACCGCCTCGACGGGGTGGCCGAAGCCGACCTCGCGGCGGGTCTTGACCTCGCAGAAGACGATCGCGTCCCCGTCGCGGGCCACGATGTCGAGCTCGCCCTCCCGGCAGCGCCAGTTCCGGTCCAGCAGCCGCAGGCCGTGGTCGGTCAGGTAGCGGGCGGCGATCCGCTCACCGCGCTCGCCCAGTTCCGTCGTCGTTCGCACCCGGTGACGGTGCGGCGTCCGGCGACCCCGGCACCACCGGCCCGGCCCGGCTGTGGAGAGCCGGGAGCGCTGTGGACGGGGCGGCGGGAGCGGTCGGGGCCTCGCGACAGGCTGGGCGGTCAGCCCTCGATCGACGCGGTGATCTCGCAGCCCACGGCGGTGTCGGTGCCGCTGGCGCCGTTGCACACGTCGTTCCCCGGCGGAGGGACCGGGACCCCGGGCGGCGGCGGTGGGGAGTCCGGCGGGATGTCGCCGAACAGGGTGTCGTCGCCCGGGCCGCCGTTGACCACGTCGTTCCCGGGTCCACCCGCGGCGGTGTCTGCGCCGGCGCCGGCGTTGAGCACGTCGCGGCCGATGCCGCCCTGGACGGCGTCGTCTCCGGCACCCCCGTGGCCGATGTCGTCGCCGACGGCGAGGGCCAGGAAGTCGTCGCCCGCGTCGCCGCCCACGACGTCGTTGCCGGGACCGGACAGCACCTGGTCGTCCCCCGGCCCGGCCGAGATCACGTCGTTGCCACCGGCCGCCTGCACGTCGCCGAAGAACGTGGTCGTGTCGCCGAGGACGATGTCGTCCCCGCCCCGCGCCCGGATCACGTCGTTGCCGAGGCGCGCGCAGATCGCGTCGGGGCCGTCGGTGCCCACGAGCACCTCCGAGCGGTCCGTCCCGATGACCACGTTGAACTGCGTGAGGTCGACGTCCGGGGGGACCGCGCAGTCAGGTGGTACCTCGGGCGCGGCGGCCGCCGGGCCCGAGGTACCAGGACGACGGCCAGCAGGAGCGGCAGTCCGAGCAGGCCCCGCACGAGACGCACGACGTCCCCCTTCGTCAGCCCCCGGCGGGGGCGACGCTAGGGAGCGGGCGCGGGGCGCCCCAGGGTCGTTCGTCCCCCGCCCGGATCAGGGCAGGCGCGGCCCGTCCGGCAGCTCGAGGTCGGGCTTGTCCAGCTCCTCGACGTTGACGTCCTTGAACGTCAGCACGCGCACGTTCCGCACGAACCGCGCGGGCCGGTACATGTCCCACACCCACGCGTCGGACAGCTTCAGCTCGAAGAAGACCTCGCCGCCGGCCTCGCGCACCTGCAGGTCGACCGAGTTGGCCAGGTAGAACCGCCGCTCGGTCTCCACCACGTAGGTGAACTGGCGGACGATGTCCCGGTACTCGCGATAGAGCTGCAGCTCCATCTCGGTCTCGTACTTCTCCAGGTCCTCGGTGCTCATCGCGGCTCTCCGGAGACGGTGCGCATGGGCCCATCATCGACCATCGGCGCGCAACTGGTCAGCCGGGAGGCCCGACCGGCGTGTGCCTCGGCCGCCCGGGCCACGTTGACGAACCGCCGGCGGTGCTCCGGGCAGGGGCCGTGGCGCTCGAGGGCGGCGCTGTGCGCGTCGGTGATGTAGCCCTTGTGGACGGCGAAGTCGTACTCCGGCCACCGTTCGTGCAGGTCGAGCATGATCCGGTCCCGCGTCACCTTGGCCAGCACGGAGGCGGCGGCGACGCAGGCGGCGACCCGGTCGCCCTTCCACACCGCGAGCGTGGGCCGGGCCAGGCCGCTGACCGGGAAGCCGTCGGTGAGCACGTAGTCCGCGCCCGGGTCGAGCGGCCACACCGCCCGGCGCAGCGCCTCGATGTTGGTCACGTGCATGCCCCGGGCGTCGAGGTCGGGGACGGGCATCACCACGACCGACCAGGCGACGGCGCGGTCGACGACCTCCTCGTACACCCGCTCGCGCGCCGCCGCGGTCAGCAGCTTGGAGTCCGCGAGCCCGGGCACGCGGCCCCGGCGGCCCGCCGGCAGCACGCACGCGGCGGCCACCAGCGGCCCGGCACACGCGCCGCGGCCGGCCTCGTCGGCGCCGGCGACGGCGGAGAAGCCGCGGCGGCGCAGGCGGCGCTCCATGTCCCAGAGCGCGTCGTCGGCGACCGGGTCCGGGCCGGCCGGCGCGGGCGCGGGACGGGAGGGGGCGGTACGGAGGGCCATCGCGTCCCGACCCTACGACGGGCCGCCGACGGGCAGCCGTCGGCCGGACGCCGACGCGCCACGAGCCGGCCCCCTGGGTCGGAGGGGCCGGCTCGTGGACGGGTGCGACCGGTTGCCGGTCGCGGGCGCCGGGCCGGATCGCTGAGGAGGCGAACCGTCCGGACCGGCGCGGGTCCGTGTCAGACCTCGGCGGTCTCCGCGGGCACGACCGCGTGGGCGCCGCAGGTGCAGCCGCCCCCGGCCGCGCGGGAGGAGAGCACCAGCGAGACCGCGTGGGCGCGGTCGCGGGCGCCGAGCTTGCGCAGGATGGCCTTCACGTGGCTCTTGACCGTGTCCTCGCTGATGAACAGGTTGCGGCCGATCTGCCGGTTGGACTGGCCCTGCAGGAGCTCGTCGAGCACGTCGGACTCGCGACGGGTGAGGGGCACCTCCGGGGCGAAGGGCTTGGCGGCCGGCAGGGCGGAGGGCTCCACCCGGCGGATCTGGGGGTCGACCACGGTGCGGCCGGCGCGGGCGGCGAGGATCGCCCACCCGAGCAGGGTCGGGCTGGTGTTGATCATCAGGTACCCGCGGACGCCGGCGGCGACGGCCTCGTTGACCACGGCCGGGTCCTCGGAGGTGGCCAGGGCCACGATCGCGACCCGGGGGAAGCGGCGGCGCAGGTCCCGGCAGGCGGCCAGGGTGGCGGCGCGGCCCGAGCCCAGCTCGACGACGACGGCGTCGGGGCGGGCGGTCTCGACCAGGGTCAGGGCCCGGCGCAGCTCGCCCGGGGTGCCGACCGACTGCATCCCGGCGGTCTCGTTGATCATGCTGACCAGCCCGCGGCGCAGGACCGGGGCGTCGGCGAGGATGAGCACGCGGGTCACGCCGCGGGCGGTGCTCGCCATGGGTGCAGACACTGTCGACTCCGTTTCACACGTTCGGGGTGGTGCTTACACACCATCCATCGGACGGGTGAGAGAACTGCTTGACACCTTTCCCGACATTTTTTCCGCCATTGTCGGAAAGGTCCGGAACGGCTTCGTCGGAGCACATCCGTAACACCGCTCTCGATTGTCGACATGGCGATGCACCATTCCCCGGTCATTTTCCCGGCGGGCGCGCACGCGGGATCCCGGGCAGGGGTCGGGGACCCGCCGGGCGTCCGGAGGGCAGCCGCGGCGGGCGGACCCGCGCGCGGGGCGGGCGGGAGGGATGCGCAGCGGGTGCGGCGGCTCAGGCCGCCGGACGGCGGGCAGCCCGCCGCCGGGAGCGCCGGCGGCGCCAGGCCACGACCGGGACGGCGCCCACGAGGCCGAGGACGTGCGGCGCGGCCACGGCGGCAGCGCCGGTGACCGGGGCCGCGGCGGCCTCGGTGCCCTGGATGTCGGGCGAGTCGAGGGTGCCGAACCGGCTCAGCGGCCAGACGATCACCGCGGCCTTGCCGATGACGTCGTCCACGGCGATGGTGCCCGCGTACTGGTCGTCGCTGTGCGAGCGCGAGTCCGCCGACGCCGAGCGGTGGTCGCCCATCACCCACAGCCGGCCGTCGGGGACCGTGACCGGCCCGAAGGCCCGGGTCTCCGGCGGGGTGTTCTGGTAGATGTACGGCTCGTCGAGCGGCTGCCCGTCGACGACGACGTTGCCCTCGGGGTCGCAGCACTCGACGGTCTGCCCGCCGACGGCGATGACGCGCTTGACGTAGTCGTCCTCGCTGGGCGGGGCCACGCCGATCGCCCGGCCCAGCCACAGCAGGCCGCCGGAGAACCAGTTGCCCGGCTCGGCGACCTCGACCTCGGGCGACCAGGTCTCCGGCCCCTCGAAGACGACGATGTCGCCGGGCTCGGGCTCGCCGAACCAGTACGGCACCTTGTTCACCAGCACGCGGTCACCGGTGCACCCCGGGCAGCCGTGCAGCGTGGTCTCCATCGACCCGGAGGGGATGAAGAAGGCCTGCACCAGGAAGGTCTTGACCAGCAGCGCCAGCACGAACGCCACCAGCAGCAGCACGGGCAGCTCCCGCAGCAGGGAGGGCTTCCTGCCCGGCTCGGGGCGACGCCGGCCCCGGCGGCGGCCGTGTCTGCCCCCGGACGCGGCGGGGGTCTCCTGCCGGTCCTCTCCGTCGTCCCCCGGGACGACGTCGGCGGGTCCCCCGTGCCGGTCGCTGCTCATCGGGAGTCAGCGTACGGGCGCGGGAGACCCGCCGTGCCGAGGCAGGTCGAGCCGTCGCAGCGTGTCAGCGCGCGACCGTCTCGCGCTTCTCCTTGATCTTGGCGGCCTTGCCGCGCAGCTCGCGGAGGTAGTACAGCTTGGCGCGGCGCACGTCACCGCGGGTCAGCACCTCGATCTTCTCCACGACGGGGGTGTGCACCGGGAAGGTGCGCTCCACGCCGACGCCGAAGCTGACCTTGCGGACGGTGAAGGTCTCGCGGATCCCGCCACCCTGGCGCCGGATGACGACGCCCTGGAAGACCTGGATGCGCGAGCGGTTGCCCTCGACGACGCGGACGTGCACCTTGACGGTGTCGCCGGGGCGGAACTCGGGGATGTCGTCGCGCAACGAGTCGGCGTCGAGTGCGTCCAGGGTGTTCATCGCGGCGTTCCTCAGCTCTAGCGGTGGTCTCAGCGGTGTCGGACAGCGGGGCACCCCGGCTGTCCGTCCCGGGGAGCTGCGGCTCCGGCGTGCGCGGAGCCCCATCGGCCAGGCCGACGGTCATGCAGCAGCTAGCCATTCTGCCACGACTTCAGGCCACGAAGCGCGGCGGCCCCCGGTGCGGGCCGCGCAGCAGCTCGGCCAGGGCGTCGGCGAGGTCGCCGGGGGCGAAGGTCTCGTCGCCGGCGGCGATCTCCTCGACCGTCCACCAGCGGTGCGGCTCGTCGCCGAGCACCTCGAGCTCGGTGCGCCCGGAGGCGTCGACGGTGTGCTCGACGTCGCGGAGCACGAAGAACGTCTCGCGCGAGTCGATCTCGACGCCGCCGAACGCGCCGAGGTGGCGGCGGAACCAGACCGGCCCCTCGAGGTCGGCGGGGTCGGCGACCAGCCCGATCTCCTCGGCCAGCTCGCGGACGGCGGCCTCGCGGACCGTCTCGCCGTCCTCGACTCCCCCGCCGGGCGTGTACCAGAACAGCACGTCGCCGGGCACCTCGTCGGGGCCGGTCAGCCGGGCGCCGAGCAGCAGCACCCGCCCGGCCCGGTCCAGGACGACGACCCGCGCCGTCGGCCGCACCCAGGGCCGGTCCGGGGAGGACCCGGCGAGTTCCGTCACGGCCGCTCGAGCGCGGCGCGATCGGCGTCGGTCAGCGCGTCGGCGGGCAGCGCGGCGAGCAGGTCGGGACGGCGGGCGGCGGTGCGGCGCAGCGACTCCGCGCGCCGCCAGCGGGCGATCGCGGCGTGGTCGCCCGACAGCAGGACGGGCGGGACGTCGCGGCCGCGCCAGGACGCCGGCCGGGTGTACGAGGGTCCCTCGAGCAGCCCGTCGGCGTGCGAGTCGAACTCGACCGACTCCCGGTTGCCGACGACGCCGGGCAGCAGCCGGGTGACCGCCTCCACCATGACCAGCACCGCGGACTCGCCGCCGGCCAGGACGTAGTCGCCGATCGAGACCTCCGACACCGGCCCGGCGTCGGCGGCCCACTCGGCGACCCGCTGGTCGATCCCCTCGTAGCGGCCGCAGGCGAAGACCAGGCCGGGCTCGGCCGCCCACTCGGCGGCCACGGCCTGGGTGAACGGCCGGCCGGCCGGGGTGGGGACGACCAGCCGGGTGCCCGGCGGGCGGACCGCCTCCAGCGCCCGCGCCCACGGCTCGGGGCGCATGACCATGCCGGGCCCGCCGCCGTAGGGGGCGTCGTCCACGGTGCGGTGCACGTCGTCGGTCCAGGTCCGCAGGTCGTGCACGCCGATGGCGACCAGGCCGCGCTCGGCGGCCTTGCCGAGCAGGGACTGGCGCAGCGGCGCCAGGTACTCGGGGAAGATCGTGACGACGTCGATGCGGTACGGCGTCACAGGTCCAGCAGCCCCTCGGGCGGGTCCACGACGAGGAACCCGCCGGCGAGGTCGACGGTGGGCACGATCGCGGTCACGAAGGGGACCAGCGCGTCGCCGCGGTCGGGGCGGCGGACGACGAGCAGGTCGGCGCCCTCGTGGCGGACGGCGACGACCTCGCCCAGCGGGGACCCGTCGGCCAGCCGCGCGGCGAGGCCGACCAGCTGGTGGTCGTAGTAGGTGTCGGGGTCGTCGAGCTCGGGCAGCTCGGCCACCGGCACGTGCAGTTCGGTGTCGCGGAGGTCCTCGGCGTCCTCGCGGCTGTCCACCGGGCCGGCCGGGCCCTCCAGGCGCAGCAGCAGGACCTCGCGGTGCCAGCGCCGGCCGGCGACGGTCAGCGGCCCCCGGCCGGCGGGCTCGGTGCGCAGGACGGCGCCGGGGGCGAAGCGCAGCTCGGGGTCGTCGGTGCGGACCTCGACGGTGACCTCACCGCGGACACCGTGGGGCCGGCCGATGCGGCCGACCACCACGGTGTCGTCGGGGGTGGTGCTCAAGGGGAGGTGCGCTCAGCGCCCGTCGGTGTCGACGACGTCGACCCGCAGGCCCCGGCCGCCGACACCGGTCATGACGGTGCGCAGCGCCTTGGCGGTGCGTCCGCCGCGGCCGATGACCTTGCCGAGGTCGTCGGGGTGGACCCGGACCTCGAGGGTCTTGCCCCGGCGGCTGGTGAGCAGGTCGACCTGGACGTCCTCCGGGTGGTCGACGATGCCCTTGACCAGGTGCTCGAGCGCCTCTTCGACCACGTCTTACTCGGCAGGCGTCTCGGCGGCGGCGTCGGCCGGGGCCGCGTCGGCAGCGGGGGCGTCGGCCTTCGGGGCGGCCTTCTTCTTCGGGGTGGTCGCGCCGGCGGCCGGCTCGTCACCGGAGTTGCGGACGGCCTCCTCGTAGAGGGCCTTCTTGTCCGGCTTGGGGGCGGCGACCTTCATCGGCGCCGGGGCCGGCTCGCCCTTGAACTTCTGCCAGTCGCCGGTGACCCGGAGGATGGCGGCGACGGCCTCGGTCGGCTGCGCGCCGACGCCCAGCCAGTACTGCGCCCGCTCGCTGTCGACCTCGATGAAGGACGGGTCCTCCTTCGGGTGGTACTTGCCGATCGTCTCGATCGAGCGGCCGTCGCGCTTGGTGCGCGAGTCGGCGACGACGATCCGGTAGTACGGGGCGCGCATCTTGCCCAGGCGCATGAGCTTGATCTTGGTGGCCACGGTGGCTCGTGTTCTCCTCGAACGCTGTCTGTCGGTGCTCGCCGGACGGACGCGTGGGGTACGCCGGGGCGGAGCCAGGGACACGGGCGGGCACGGTGAGAGGGCCGCACACGGCCGTGTTCGACCGTCCATGATGCCAGACGTGACGACCGGGGATCGAGCCAGCCGGGGTCTGGTGCACCACGTCGAGCTGTGGGTGCCCGACCTGGCCCGCGCCGAGCGCTCGTGGGGGTGGCTGCTGACCCGCCTGGGGGCCCGGCCGCACCAGTCGTGGGAGCACGGCCGATCGTGGCGGCGGGGGGACGCCTACGTCGTCGTCGAGCAGTCCCCCGCGCTGGTCGGCGACCGGCACGACCGCCGCGCGCCGGGGCTCAACCACCTGGCCCTGCACGCCGGGACGGCCGCCGAGCTCGACGCGCTGGTCGCCGAGGCGCCGGCCCACGGGTGGCGGCTGCTGTTCGCCGACCGGCACCCGTTCGCCGGCGGTCCCGGGCACCGCGCCGCCTACCTGGAGGACGGCGACGGCTACGAGGTCGAACTGGTCGCCGACCCGGACTGACGGCGTCCTCCCTCACCGCAGCGCGTCCTCCCGCACGGTCCACGGTGAGGGAGGACACGCCACGATCAGGTCACCTGATCGTGGCCGGGGTCAGCCGCGGACGGCGGCGAGCACCCGGTCGGCCGCCTCGGCGACCGGGACCTCCTCGCGCTCGCCGGTCGCCCGGTCGCGCAGCTCGACCAGGCCCTCGGCCAGCCCGCGGCCCACGGTGACGATCGTCGGCATGCCGAGCAGCTCGGCGTCCTTGAACTTCACCCCGGGCGACACCTTCGGCCGGTCGTCGTAGAGGACGGTGAGGCCGGCGGCGACGAGCGCCTGGGCGAGCTCCTCGGCGGCGGTGAACACGGCGGCGTCCTTGCCGGTGGCGACCACGTGCACGTCGGCGGGCGCGATCTCGCGCGGCCAGACCAGGCCGAGCTCGTCGTGCGTGGACTCGGCGATCGCCGCCACCGCGCGGGAGACGCCGATGCCGTAGGAGCCCATCGTGACCGTGACGAGCTTGCCGTTCTCGTCCAGCACCTTGAGGTCGAGGGCCTCGGCGTACTTGCGGCCCAGCTGGAAGATGTGGCCCATCTCCACCCCGCGGGCCAGCTCCAGCGGCCCGGAGCCGTCCGGCGCCGGGTCGCCGGGCAGCACCTCGGCGGCCTCGACCACGCCGTCCCAGGTGAAGTCGCGGCCGGCGACGAGGTCGAACACGTGCTTGCCGGGCTCGTTGGCGCCGGTGATCCACCGCGTGCCGGACACCACCCGCGGGTCGACCAGGTAGCGGATGCCGGAGTCGCCGTCGGCGCCGAGGACCTGCGGGCCGATGTAGCCCTTGACCAGCGCCGGGTGCTGCTCGAACTCGGCGAACGGCTCGACCTCGGCCGGGGAGACCTGGGCCTCCAGCCGCTTGGCGTCGACCTCCCGGTCACCGGGGACGCCGATGGCGACCGGCTCCCGCGTGCCGTCGGGGTGCACCAGCGTCACGAGGACGTTCTTCAGCGTCGAGGCGGCGGTGTACCCGGCGTCGGGGAACAGCTGCTGCGCCACCGTGACCAGCGTCTCGATGGTCGGGGTGTCGGGGGTGTCCTCGACGTGCGCGGCCGGCAGCCCCTCCAGCGGGATCTCGTCGGGGACGACGGTCGTGACGGCCTCGACGTTGGCCGCGTAGCCGCCGGCCGAGCGGACGAAGGTGTCCTCGCCGATCTCGGTGGGGTGCAGGAACTCCTCACTCCGGGAGCCGCCCATCGCGCCGGACATCGCCGAGACGATCACGTAGTCCAGGCCGAGCCGGTCGAAGATCCGGATGTAGGCGTCGCGGTGCGCGGCGTAGGACTTGTCCAGCCCGGCGTCGTCGACGTCGAAGGAGTAGCTGTCCTTCATCGTGAACTCGCGGCCGCGGAACAGCCCCGCCCGCGGCCGCGCCTCGTCCCGGTACTTGGTCTGGATCTGGTACAGCGAGAGGGGCAGGTCCTTGTACGACGAGTACAGGTCCTTCACCAGCAGCGTGAACATCTCCTCGTGGGTGGGGCCGAGGAGGAAGTCGTTGCCGCGGCGGTCCTGCAACCGGAACAGGTTGGGGCCGTACTCGGTCCACCGGTTGGTCGCCTCGTAGGGCTCGCGCGGCAGCAGCGCCGGGAAGTGCACCTCCTGGGCGCCCATCGCGTCCATCTCCTCGCGGACGACGCGCTCGACGTTGCGGAACACCCGGTAGCCCAGCGGCAGCCAGGTGAAGCCGCCGGGCGCGGCGCGGCGGATGTACCCGGCGCGGACCAGCAGCCGGTGGCTGGGCACCTCCGCGTCGGCCGGGTCGTCGCGGAGTGTGCGCAGGAACAGGGAGGACATCCGGAGGAGCACGGCGCCGATCCTCCCAGGCGCCCCGCGCCGTCCGCCCCCGGGTTTCCCGCCGTCCGCCCGACCTCCTAGCGGTACACCCGCCCGCGCAGCACGGTCAGCGCCGGGCGGGCCAGGACGTCGAGGTCGGCCCGCGGGTCGGCGTCGTAGACCACGAGGTCGGCCGGGGCGCCGTCGGTGACGTTCGGCAGGCCGAGCCAGTCCCGCGCCGCCCAGGACCCGGCGGCCAGGGCGGCCTCGGCCGGCAGCCCCGCGGCGGCCAGCGCGCGGATCTCGTCGGCGACCCGGCCGTGGTCGATGCCGCCGCCGGCGTCGGTGCCGGCGAACACCGGGACGCCGGCCTCGAACGCCGCCCGGACGACGGCGCCGGAGCCCGCGTACAGCCGCCGCATCGTCGACGCGTAGGCCGGGAACCGCTTCTCCCCCGCCGCGGCGAAGCCGGGGAAGTTCTCGACGTTGACCAGCGTGGGGACGACGGCGGTGCCGCGCGCGGCCATCTCGCCGACCAGCTCCTCGGTCAGCCCGGTGCCGTGCTCGACGCAGTCGATGCCGGCCCGGATGAGGCCGGGCAGCGCGTCGGTGCCGAAGGTGTGCGCGGTGACCCGCGCCCCCTCCTCGTGCGCGGCCGCGATCGCCGCGGCGACCACGTCGGCCGGCCACTCCGGCGCGAGGTCGCCCACCGAGCGGTCGATCCAGTCGCCGATCAGCTTCACCCAGCCGTCGCCGCGGCGGGCCTGCACCCGCACCTCGGCGACCAGGTCCTCCGGCTCGAGCTCGATGCCCAGCCCGGGCAGGTAGCGGCGGGTGCGGGCCAGGTGCCGGCCGGCCCGGACGATGCGCGGCAGGTCCGGCTCGTCGTCCAGCGCGCGGGTGTCGACCGGCGAGCCGCAGTCGCGCAGCGCCAGGACCCCGGCGTCCCGCTCGGCCAGCGCCTGCGCGCGCAGGCCCTCGAGGGTCTCCACGGGCCCGCCGCCGCGGGCGATGCCCACGTGGCAGTGCGCGTCGACCAGCCCGGGCAGCACGAAGCCGCCGCGGGAGACGGTCTCGGCGCCGGGCACCGGCTCGGCGGTGATCCGCCCGTCGCGGACCCACAGGTCGCGGTGCTCGCCCTCGGGGAGGACGACGCCCGACAGGTGCAGCGCGGGCGGCGTCACCTGGTCAGCGCCCGCCGTCCTTGAACTGGTCGAAGTTCAGCTTGGACAGGTCCGGCAGCGCCTGGCCCGGGGGCAGGCTGGGCATGCCGCCCGGCATCCCGCCGCCGAAGGGGTTGCCGCCGGGCGGCAGGCCGGCGCCGCCCATCGGCCGGCGGGCGGGGGCCTTGCCCTTGCCCTTCTTCCCCTTGCCCTTCTTCGACTGCGCCTGCATCTGGCGGCCGCGGGCCTTCTTCGACATGGGCCCCATGCCGGGCAGGCCCATGCTGCCGGCCATCTGGCCCATCATCTTCTGGGCCTGCGCGAACCGCTCCAGCAGCTGGTTCACGTCGGTGACGCTGACGCCGGAGCCGTTGGCGATGCGCACCCGCCGCGAGGCGTTGATGATCTTGGAGTTGACCCGCTCCTCCGGCGTCATCGAGCGGATGATCGCCGCGGTCCGGTCGAGGTCGCGGTCGTCGATCTGCTTGAGCTGGTCCTTCATCGCCCCGGCGCCGGGCAGCATGCCCAGCAGGTTGGCGATGGGGCCCATCTTGCGGATGGCCATCATCTGCTCGAGGAAGTCCTCGAGGGTGAAGCCCTCGCGGGAGGCGAGCTTGCCGGCCATCCGCTCGGCCTGCTCGGCGTCGAACGCCTGCTCGGCCTGCTCGATGAGGGTGAGCACGTCGCCCATCCCGAGGATGCGCGAGGCCATCCGCTCGGGGTGGAAGACGTCGAAGTCGGTGAGCTTCTCGCCCGTGGAGGCGAACATGATCGGCTGGCCGGTCACGTAGCGGACCGACAGCGCGGCACCACCGCGGGCGTCGCCGTCGAGCTTGGTCAGCACGACACCGGTGAAGCCGACGCCGTCGCGGAAGGCCTCGGCGGTGGTCACCGCGTCCTGGCCGATCATCGCGTCGACGACGAAGAGGGTCTCGTCGGGGTGGACGACGTCCCGGATGCCGGCGGCCTGGGCCATCATCTCGGCGTCGATGCCCAGCCGGCCGGCGGTGTCGACGACGACGACGTCGTGCATCGTGCGGCGGGCGTGGTCGATCGAGTCCGCGGCCACCTTGATCGGGTCGCCGACGCCGTTGCCCGGCTCGGGCGCGTAGACGTCGACGCCCGCCTGGCCGGCCACGATGGCCAGCTGGTTGACCGCGTTCGGGCGCTGGAGGTCGGCGGCGACGAGCAGCGGCGTGTGGCCCTGGCTCTTCAGCCACGTGCCGAGCTTGCCGGCCAGCGTCGTCTTACCGGCGCCCTGGAGGCCGGCGAGCATGATCACCGTGGGCGACGTCTTGGCGTAGCGCAGCCGCCGGGTCTCGCCGCCGAGGACCTGAATGAGCTCCTCGTTGACGATCTTGATGACCTGCTGGGCCGGGTTGAGCGCCTGGGAGACGTCGGCACCGCGGGCCCGCTCCTTGACCGCGGTGATGAAGGCGCGCACCACCGGCAGCGCGACGTCGGCCTCCAGCAGCGCGATGCGGATCTCGCGCGCGGTGGCGTCGATGTCGGCGTCGGTCAGCCGGCCCTTGCCGCGCAGACCGGTGAAGACCTTGTCCAGGCGGTCGGAGAGGGTCTCGAACACAAGCCGTCCTCAGGGGAGAGTTCCGGGCGCGGGCACACCGCGCCTCCTGCCCCCAGGGTATCCGGGCCCGGCCGGCCTTCAGGGGCCCGCGCCGAGCGTGCGAGGCGCGGGGGGAAGGCCGGTCCTTACCTCAGGCGGCCCGGCGCACGGTCACGGCGACCGCGACCGGGGAGGGGCCGGCCAGCAGGGCCGCCCCGCAGTCGGCGCAGACCCACTCGGGGCACTCGCCGCCGTCGTCGGTGTGGCCGTCCGCGCACGGCGGCTGGACGAACGTCCGGACGTCGCCGCAGTCGGGGCAGGACCAGTCGCGGCTCTGCACATCCAGGGACGTGGACACGACGCACTCCTCTCGTACCAGACGGGACCGTTCCGTCCCGCTGCCCGAGGAGAACACGACCCTCCGACAGGACCGCGGACCTCAGCCCGGCGTGTCCCCGCTCCCCCGCCCGCTGGGCACCGGCTCCGGCGTCCCGCGCGCGGCGCTGACCAGGGCGGCCTCCACCCGGGCCCGCTGCGCGGCGTCGATCGGCTCGCGGGTGGCGTTGCACACGTAGAAGTAGTCGGCGGCGTCGGCGCCGAGGGTCTCCACGCGGGCGGAGGTGACGTCCAGCCCCTCCCCCGCCAGCGCCGCGGTGAGCCGGTGCAGCAGCCCGGCGCGGTCGCCGGCGCGGACCTCGACGATGCTGTTCTGCTCCCCGCTGGCCTCCGAGTCGTGCCAGGAGATCCGCGGCGGAGCGGCGCGGCCGGCGTCCTGCCGGTAGTCGGCCTCCCGCTGCCGCAGCCGCTCGGCCAGCGGCAGCGTCCCCTCCAGCGCGGCGCGGACGGCGTCGGCCAGGATCGTCGCGACCGGCACCCGCCCGAAGCGCGGCCGCACCGCGAAGACCGCCGTCGTCCGCCCGTCGAGCACGTTGACCTTGGCCGCGCGCACGTCGAGCTGGTTGAGCGCCATCACACCGGCCAGCACGCTGAACAGGCCCGGGCGGTCGGGGGCGCCGACGGTGATCTGCTGCCCGTCGGCGACGTCCTCGATGCCGACGGTGACCGCGTCGTCGGCGTCGGCCGCCGAGGCGGCGGTGACCTGCGGCCGGGTCGGGTGCAGCACCGGCTCCGGGTCGCGCGCCACACCGCCCAGGGAGGTCTGCACCCGCGCGACGAGGGCGGCGACCAGGTGGGCCTTCCACGGCGACCACGCCGACGTGCTCGTCGCCGCGCCGTCGGCCTGCGCCAGCGCGTGCAGCAGCTGCAGCAGCGCGGGGTCGCCGCCGAGGGTCTCCCCGACCCGCGAGATCGTGGCCGGGTCGTCGATGTCGCGCCGGGTGGCGGTGTCGGGCAGCAGCAGGTGGTGGCGCACCATCGCGGCGATGGTGGCCACGTCCGCCGGCGCGAACCCCATCCGCTCGGCGATCGCGGCGCCGATCGGCTCGCCGACCACGCTGTGGTCGCCGGGCCAGCCCTTGCCGATGTCGTGCAGCAGCGCGCCGACCAGCAGCAGGTCGGGCCGGTCGACGTCCCGGGTGAGCTCGGCGGCCGCCGCGGCCGCCTCCACCAGGTGCCGGTCCACGGTGAACCGGTGCCACGGGTGCCGCTGCGGCAGCGACCGGACGCGGTCCCACTCCGGCAGCAGCCGGACCAGCAGCCCCTCCTGGTCCAGCTGCTCGAGGACCGGCACCGCGCTGCGGCCGCTGGCCAGCAGCCGCAGGAACGACCACCGGACCTCGGCCGGCCAGGGCTCGGGCACCGGCGGGCTGTGCACCGCGAGCACCTTGAGCGTGTACGGGGAGAGCAGCAGGTCGGCGCGGGCCGCGGCGGCCGCGCCGCGCAGCACCAGGCCGGGGTCGGCGGCGGGCCGCGCGTCGCGGGCCAGCACGACCTCGTCGCCCTGCCGCACGACGCCCTCGGCCAGCGGCTCGCGGTGCACGCGGCGGTGGCGGCCGCGGGGCCGGCGGACCAGGCCGGCCTCCACCCGCCGCCAGGTCTCGTCGGCCACGAAGGCCAGCCGCCGCCCGGCGAGGCTCACCGCGCGCAGCAGGGCGTCCTCGTCGGCCATCCCGAGCGCGGCGGCGACCGGCCGCTGCTCCTGCCGGACGAGGACGTCGGAGGCCCGGCCCGACCGGTGGCGCAGCTCGTCGCGGACGTCGAGCAGCAGCGCGTAGGCCTCCTCGGCCTCGGCGGAGGGCTCGTCGGCGAGCTGGGCGGCGGCCACCGCCCGCAGCACCTGGCCCTCGCGCAGCCCGCCGTAGGCCTCCTTCAGGTCCGGCTCCAGCAGGAAGGCCAGCTCCCCCACCCGGCGCGCGCGGTCCCGGCGCAGGTCCCGCAGCTGCGGCAGCAGCCGGGACGCCGACTGGCGCCAGCTGCCGCGGGTGGCGGTGCGCAGCCGGGCGGCGAGGTCGGCGTCGCCGGCGACGAGCCGGACGTCGAGCAGCCCCAGCCCGGCTTTGACGTCGGAGGAGGCCACGGCGACCGCCTCGGCGACCGAGCGCACGGAGTGGTCCAGCTTGAGGCCGGCGTCCCAGACGGGGTACCAGACGGCGTCGGCCAGGGCGGCGATCTCGGGGCGGCCGTCGTGGACGAGGACCAGGTCGAGGTCGCCGTGCGGTGGCAGCTCGCGGCGGCCCAGGCTGCCGACCGCCACGAGGGCCAGCCCGTCGGTGCCGGTGCGCGGCGCGGCGCCGCCGCGGCGCGGGGACGGCGGGGGCGTGCCCGCGACCGCGTCGTCGAGCAGCCCGGCCAGCCAGGCGTCGATGGCCTGCACCCGCTGCGACCGTGGCAGTGCGGCCAGCGCGTCGGTGTCGAGCACGTCTCCCCCATCGGAGTCGGCGTCGGCGCCGCGGGCGCCGGAACGAGGGGCGCGCCGCGGCGCCGGGGGTGGGGACACGTCGGCCGGGGTGGCGGGGTCGCTCCCCACCGCCCCGGCCGACGTCCTGCTGTGCCTAGAGCGCGTCCGCGCCGCGCTCGCCGGTCCGGACCCGCACGATCTCGTCGATCGTGGTCACCCAGACCTTGCCGTCGCCGATCTGGCCGGTGGAGGCCGACTCGACGATGGCGTCGACCACGCGGGCCGCGTCGAGCTCGCTGACGACGATCTCGATGCGGACCTTGGGGACGAAGTCCACCTGGTACTCCGCCCCGCGGTAGACCTCCGTGTGGCCCCGCTGCCGGCCGAAGCCCTGGACCTCGCTGACGGTCAGCCCCGCGATGCCGATCAGCTCGAGGGCGTTCTTGACGTCGTCGAGCTTGAACGGCTTGACGATGGCGGTGACGAGCTTCACACCCGGCTCCCTTCGATGTTGCGGGCCTCGGCCCGGGCCTGCTCACGCAGCGTGGGTCCGCTGCCGCCGCCGAGCGAGTCGAGGTCGTAGCCGGACTCGGCGTGGATCGTGGTGTCGATGCCGGTGACCTCCTCCTCCTCGGTGATCCGGAAGCGCATGACCTTCGAGATGACGAACCCGATGACCAGCGTGAGCACGAAGGAGTACACCAGCACGACGAGCGCGCCGACGGCCTGCTTGCCCAGCTGCGACAGGCCGCCGCCGTAGAAGAGGCCGTCGATGCCGGCGGTGGAGGCCGCGGTCCCGAAGAGGCCGACGGCGAGGGTGCCCCACAGGCCGCCGACCAGGTGGACGCCGACCACGTCGAGCGAGTCGTCGTAGCCCAGCTTGTACTTCAGGCCGACCGCGAGGGCGCAGACGACGCCGGCGACCAGGCCGAGGATGAGCGCGCCGACCGGCGAGACCGCGGAGCAGGCCGGGGTGATGGCGACCAGGCCGGCGACGACGCCGGAGGCGGCGCCCAGCGACGTGGCGTGCCCGTCGCGGATCTTCTCGGTGGCGAGCCACCCCAGGGCCGCGGCGGCGGTGGCGGCGAGCGTCGTGACGGCGACCTCGGCGGCCTGCCCGTTGGCGGCCAGCGCCGAGCCCGCGTTGAACCCGAACCAGCCGAAGAACAGGATGCCGGAGCCGATCATGACCAGCGGCAGGTTGTGCGGACGCATCGGGTCGCGCCCGAAGCCGCGCCGCTTGCCGAGCACCAGGGCGAGCGCCAGGCCGGCCGCACCGGCGTTGATGTGCACCGCGGTGCCACCGGCGAAGTCGACGGCCAGCAGGTCGTTCGCGATCCACCCGCCGGTCTCGGACTCGGCGCCGTCGAAGGCGAAGACCCAGTGCGCGACCGGGAAGTACACGATCGTCGCCCACACGCCGGCGAAGACCATCCACGGGCCGAAGCGGGCCCGGTCGGCGATGGCCCCGGAGATCAGCGCGACGGTGAGGATCGCGAACATGCCCTGGAAGGCGACGAAGGCCATGGAGGGCACGGTGAAGACCAGCTCGGTCGCGGCGAAGCCGCCGTCGAGGCCGGCGGTCCCCATCAGGCCGTCGAGGCCGAAGAACTCGAAGGGGTCGCCGAGCAGGCCGCCGCCGATGTCGTCCCCGAAGGCCATCGAGTAGCCGTAGAGCACCCACAGCACGCCGATCAGCGCGAGCGCGCCGAAGCTCATCATCATCATGTTGAGGACGCTCTTCGCGCGGACCATGCCGCCGTAGAAGAGCGCGAGTCCTGGGGTCATGAACAGCACGAGCACGGCGCTGATCAGCACCCAGGCGGTGTCGCCGGTGTCCACGGCAACCTCCTGAGGGTGTCGGTGCGGCCCGGTTGCGGAGACGGGCCACGAGAGCGGACCCGGGGACCCGGGCGCGAGTGGAGAGGCGGGCTCCCGTCCCTGGGAGCGACCGGCGTTCACGGTGCCGGGAGCCTGTTTCGCCTGGCGGCGCGCGACTGTTTCCGGACGGTGAACTCCGCCCCGCGTGTCCGGCGGTCGTGTTTCGCCGCTGTTGCCGGCGCCTCCGGGGGTGACCGCCGGCACAGCGCGGGGCCCTGCTGCGACGCCGTCGCAGTTGCCAACGGCATGCAATAAGCTCGCCGCCGGGCCTCCGGGCCCGCCCATCCCCTGGACTCCCGTGGAGGCAGCGTGCACGTCCCGGACGGCTTCCTCGACGCCCCGACCTCGGTGGCCACGGGCGTGGTGGCGGCGGGCACCGTCGCCCTCGCGCTGCGCGGCGCCCGCCGCGAGCTCGACGAGCGCACCGCTCCCCTGGCCGGGCTGACGGCGGCCTTCGTCTTCGCCGTGCAGATGATGAACTTCCCGGTCGGCGCCGGCACCAGCGGTCACCTCATCGGCGGGGCCCTCACGGCGGTGCTGGTCGGGCCGTGGACGGCGGTGCTGTGCATGACCGTCGTCCTCGTGGTGCAGGCCGTGCTGTTCGCCGACGGCGGGCTGACCGCCCTGGGCACGAACGTCACGCTCATGGGCCTGGTCGCCGTCGCGCTGGGCTACGGGGTGTCCCGGCTCGTCGTCCGGCTGCTGCCGCGCACCCGGACCGGGGTGCTGGCCGGCGCGGCCGCGGGCGCCTTCGTCTCGGTGCCGGCCGCCGCGCTGGCCTTCGTCGGCCTGTTCGCCGTCGGCGGGGTCGCCGACGTGTCGCTGGGGGCGGTCGCCGCCACGATGGGCGGCATCCACCTGCTCATCGGCCTGGGCGAGGCCGCGATCACCGTCGCCGTGCTGAGCGCGGTGCTCACCGTCCGGCCCGACCTGGTCCACGGCGCCGCCCACCTGCGCCGGCCGGCAGACCTGGCCCCGAGGCCGCTGACTGCGCCGGCCGCCGGGAGCGTCCGGTGAGCCGCCGCAACCGGGGCTTCCTGCTCGTGGGCGTGCTCGTGGCCCTCCTGATCGCCGGCGTGGGCAGCTACTACGCCTCGTCCTCCCCCGACGGCCTGGAGTGGTCGGCCGAGGAGGAGGGCTTCGGGCACACGGCCGAGGACAGCGCCACCGCCGACTCGCCGCTGGCCGACTACGCCGTCAGCGGGGTGGACGACGGCCGGCTCTCCGGCGGCCTGGCCGGGGTCATCGGGGTGGCCGCGACGCTGGCGCTGGCCGGCGGGCTGACCCTGGTCCTGCGCCGCCGCGGCGGGAGCCGTGCCGCCGCGGGCGAGGCGACCGGGGACGCGGCCGGCGAGCCGGTCCCCGCCGACCGGGCGGGCTGAGTGGGCCGGTCCGGTGGGTAGCGGGCACGGCGGGGCGCTGGGCGCCGCCTACGTGCCGGGCTCCAGCGTCGTCCACCGGCTGCCGCCGCACGTCAAGCTCGTCGCCGTCCTCGCGTTCGCCCTCGTGGTCGTCGCGACGCCGGTGCACGCCGACTGGGCGTGGGTGGCCTACGCCGGGTTCGCCGTCCTGGTCCTCGGCGTCGCCGCGGTCGCCCGGCTGACCCCGCGGCGGCTGGTCCGCGGACTGGCGGTCGAGCTGCCGTTCGTCGTCTTCGCGCTGCTGCTGCCGTTCGTGTCCCGCGGCCCGCGGGTCGAGGTCGCCGGGCTGTCGCTGTCCGAGAGCGGCCTGGTCGCCGGCGGCGGCCTGCTGGCCAAGGCCACCCTGTCGGTGCTGGCGGCCACCGTGCTGGCGGCGACCACCGAGGCCCGGGAGCTGCTGCGCGGGCTGGAGCGGCTGCGGCTGCCGGCCGCGCTCGTGCAGATCCTGTCGTTCATGATCCGCTACGCCGACGTCGTCTCCGGCGAGCTGCGCCGGATGCGGGTGGCCCGCGAGTCGCGCGGCTTCCGCCCCCGCCACCTGGGCGCGCTGCGGGTGCTGGGCCCCGCCGCGGCCTCGCTGTTCGTCCGCTCCTACGAGCGCGGCGAGCGGGTGCACCTGGCGATGCTGTCGCGCGGCTACACCGGCCGGCTGGCCGGCGCACCGGCCGCCGCGGTCGCCCCGCGGCAGTGGGCCGTCGGGCTGAGCCTGCCCCTGGCCGCCGCCGCCGTCCTCGGGGCGGGGATGCTGGTCGGGTGAGCGCCGCCGTCCCCTCCCCCCTGGGCGACTCCGGGCCCGCACCCAGCCTGCTCGTGGAGGACGTGGCCTTCGCCTACCCCGACGGGCACCAGGCCCTCTACGGGGTGGACCTGCGGCTCGACCCCGGCGAGCGGGTGGCGCTGCTGGGCCCCAACGGCGCCGGCAAGACGACGCTGGTGCTGCACCTCAACGGGGTGCTGCGCGGCGGCCGCGGCCGGGTGGAGGTGGCGGGGCTGCCGGTCGAGAGGCGGACGCTGCAGGAGGTCCGCCGCCGGGTGGGCGTCGTCTTCCAGGACCCCGACGACCAGCTGTTCATGCCGACCGTGGGCGAGGACGTCGCGTTCGGCCCGCGCAACCTCGGCCTGCCCGAGGACGAGGTCACCGCCCGGGTCGCCGCGGCGCTGGACCAGGTGGGCATGGCCGGGGTCGCCGACCGGCCGCCGCACCACCTGTCCTTCGGCCAGCGCCGCCGCGTCGCCGTCGCCACGGTGCTGTCGATGCACCCGGAGGTGCTGGTGCTCGACGAGCCGTCGTCCAACCTCGACCCGGCCGGCCGCCGCGAGCTGGCGGAGGTCCTCACCCGGCTGCCGGTGACCATGCTGATGGTCACCCACGACCTGCCCTACGCCCTGCAACTGTGCCCGCGCTCGGTGGTGCTCGACGGCGGCGTGGTGGTCGCCGACGGCCCGACCCGCGAGCTGCTCGCCGACGCCGACCTGCTGGCCCGCCACCGGCTCGAGCTGCCCTACGGCTTCGACCCCACCCGCGTGCCGTAGCCGCGGCGGCCCCGGTGCGGGGGCCCGCCGCGAGCCTGCGAGCGGTGGGGGGCAGCGGGGTCCTTCTTCAGTCCGCGCCGCCGACCAGGGCCTCGGCGAACGCCTCCGGCTCGAACGGGGCCAGGTCGTCGGCGCCCTCGCCGAGGCCGACCAGCTTCACCGGGATGCCGAGCTCGCGCTGCACCGAGACGACGATGCCGCCCTTGGCCGTGCCGTCGAGCTTGGTGAGGACGACGCCGGTCACCTCCACCGCCTCGGTGAACACCCGCGCCTGGACGACGCCGTTCTGGCCGGTCGTCGCGTCGAGCACCAGCAGCACCTCGGTGACCGGGGCCTGCTTCTCGACCACCCGCTTGATCTTGCCCAGCTCGTCCATCAGGCCGGACTTGGTGTGCAGCCGCCCGGCGGTGTCCACGACGACGGTGTCGACCTCGCCCTCCATGCCGGTCCGCACCGCCTCGAACGCCACCGAGGCGGGGTCGCCGCCCTCCCGGCCGCGGACGGTCAGCACGCCGACCCGCTCGCCCCACGTCTCCAGCTGGTCGGCCGCGGCCGCGCGGAAGGTGTCGGCGGCGCCGAGGACGACGCTGCGGCCGTCGCCGACGAGCACGCGGGCGATCTTGCCGACCGTCGTCGTCTTGCCGGCGCCGTTGACGCCGACCACCAGGACGACGCCGGGCCGGCCCTCGTGCCGCTCCACGCCCAGCGACCGGTCGAGGTCTGGGCCGAGGACGGCGGTCAGCTCGCGCACCAGCAGCGCGCGCAGCTCGGCGCCGGAGGCGGTGGCCAGCACCATCGACTGGGTGCGCAGCCGGTCGACGATCTGGGTGGTCGCGGCGACGCCGACGTCGGCGGCCAGGAGGGTCTCCTCCAGCTCCTCCCAGTCGTCCTCGGTCAGCTTCTCCCGGGCCAGGACGGTGAGCAGGCCGCGGCCCAGGGAGGACTGCGAGCGGGCCAGCCGGGCCCGGAGCCGGACCAGCCGGCCGGCCGACGGCGGCGGGGTCTCGAAGGTCAGCTCCGGCTCGGGCTCGGCCGGCGGCAGCTCGACGGGCTCGGCCGGCCGCGTCTCCTCCGCGGGGGTCGTGCCCAGCCCGCTGGCGGTCGCCCCGGAGTCCGGGCGGGGCTGCGCCGGTGGGGCCTTCGGCGGGGCTTGCGGCGGGCGGGGACGGGTGAGCGTCGTGCCCGCCACGGCGTCGTCGTCCAGCCGGGTGGTGCGCCGCCCGCGGCTCACCAGCAGGCCGGCGCCGACCAGCAGGGCGACGACGAGGATCGCGATCGCGATCAGCACGAACTCCATGCCGTCAGTCTCCCAGGCGATCCACGGCAGGCACCGGCCGCGATGTCACGGCAGGCACCGGCCGCGATGTCACGGCAGGCACCGGCCGCGATGTCACGGCAGGCACCGGCCGCGATGTGACGGCCCGCACCGGGCACGACCCGAGCTCCGGGTGGGAGGCTCGCCCGCATGGCACCGTCCCCCGGCGATCCCCCCGCCCTGCTGATCGGCCCCCTGCTGCGGCACGTGGACCCCGTGTCGGCCACGGTGTGGGTGGAGACCGACCGCGCCTGCGAGGTCGAGGTGCTGGGTCGCCGGGCCCGCACGTTCTGCGTCGGCGGCCACCACTACGCGCTGGTCGTCGTCGAGGACCTCGAGCCGGGCAGCAGCACCCCCTACGAGGTGCGCCTGGACGGCGCCCGGGTGTGGCCGGACGCGGCGTCGCCGTTCCCGCCCAGCCGGATCCGCACCCCCGGGCGCCCCGGCCCGTTCACCATCGCCTTCGGCTCCTGCCGCTACGCCACCCCGAGCACCGTCGCCCTGTCGGAGGGGATCCCACCCGACGCGCTGGACGTCTACGGCGCGCGGGTCGCCGCGCTGCCCGAGGACCGGTGGCCCGACGCGCTGGTGCTGCTCGGCGACCAGGTGTACGCCGACGAGCTGACCGGGCCGACCCGCCAGTGGCTGTCGCTGCGCCGCGGCCGGACCCTGCCGGACGACGTCCAGGTCGCCGACTTCGAGGAGTACACCCGCCTCTACGCCGAGTCCTGGGCCGACCCGCAGGTCCGCTGGCTGCTGTCGACCATCCCGTCGTCGATGGTGTTCGACGACCACGAGATGATCGACGACTGGAACACCTCGGCCGCCTGGCGCCGCCGGGTGACCGGCACCGACTGGTGGGCCGAGCGCATCTCCGGCGGCCTGATCAGCTACTGGGTCTACCAGCACCTGGGCAACCTCAGCCCGCAGGAGCTGGCCGACAACGACGTCTGGCAGGCGATGCAGACGCGCACCGACGACAGCGACGACGCCGAGCCGATGCTGCGCCGGCTCGCGCTCGCGGCCGATCGCGACCCGCCGTCGATCCGGTGGAGCTACGTCCGCCACTG
Organism: Blastococcus sp. SYSU D00868; assembly: GCF_054050575.1. NCBI lineage: Bacteria > Bacillati > Actinomycetota > Actinomycetes > Geodermatophilales > Geodermatophilaceae > Blastococcus > Blastococcus sp. SYSU D00868. Next base: position 182,891 of record NZ_JBJGZO010000001.1, on the reverse strand, counting down.
GGGCGACGTGCGGATGGTGATGGTCGACAGCCGCGCCGGGCGGGTCCTCGACGAGCAGGCCCGCCGCATGCTCGACGACGCCGAGTTCGACTGGGTGGAGGCGGCGATGCGCCGCGCCGTCGAGGAGGGCGTGCAGCACGTCGTCCTCGGGACGTCGCTGCCCTGGCTGCTCCCCCACGCGATCCACGAGGTGGAGCGGTGGAACGAGACGCTGAACGTGCGCCACGAGGGCCGGTGGCGCGGCCGGCTCGCCGAGGCGCTGCGGCAGGCCGCCGACCTGGAGCACTGGGCGGCGTTCGGGCACTCCTTCGAGCGGCTGGGCCGGGCGGTCACCGCGCTGGCCCGCGGCGAGGCCGGCCGGGCACCGGCGACCGTGCTCGTGCTCTCCGGCGACGTCCACCACGCCTACGTCGCCGAGCTCACCGAGCCCGGCGGCCTCACCTCGCGGGTGCACCAGCTGACCGTCTCGCCGCTGCACAACCAGGCGCCGCACCCGATCAAGGTCGGCTTCCGGATCGGCTGGAGCGGCTGGGCCCGCCGGCTGACGACCGGCCTGGCCAAGATCGCGCGGGTCGCGCCGTCGCCGCTGGCCTGGACCAAGGTCGCCGGTCCGTTCTTCGGCAACCAGGTCGGCGAGCTGGTCCTCGACGGCAGCAGCGCCCGGTTCCGGCTGCTGGTCGCCGACGAGCGCACCCGGAGCACCGAGGAGCTGCACCAGGTGCTGGACCTCCCGCTGACCGCCCTGGTCCCGGCGGAGGTGTCAGGCTGACCGGGTGAGCGACGCAGAGACCGACCCCGGACGACCGCGGCCGGCCCCCGGCCCGGACCAGCCGCCGATCCCCGTCCGCCTCGTCACCTTCAACACCCACCACGGGGTGGGCACCGACGAACGGCACGACCTGGCCCGCCTGGCCACGGTGCTCGCCGCGGTCGACGCCGACCTGATCTGCCTGCAGGAGGTCGACCGCCGGTTCGGCCCCCGCAGCGAGGACGTCGACCAGGCGCTGCTGCTGTCCCGGGCGCTGGACATGCAGCTGGCGTGGGGGCCGGCGATCGACGAGCCCGGACGGGACGGCGAGGACCGGCGGCAGTACGGCAACGCGCTGCTCTCCCGGCTGCCCGTGCTGGTGAGCGACGTCCACCCGCTGCCCGGCGACGGGGAGCCGCGCAGCGCGCTGCAGACGATGGTGGAGCTCGACGGCGGCGCGCTGTGGGTGACCGCCACGCACCTGACCACCACCTCGGCGGAGGAGCGGGCCCGGCAGGTGGAGGTCCTCGCGGGGCTGCACAGCGGGGCGATGGGCACCGGCGTGCTGGTCGGGGACTTCAACGCCTCCCCCGACGCCCCCGAGCTCGAGCCGCTGCGCGGGCGCTTCACCGACGCCTGGGAGCTGGCCGAGTCGACCGAGGACCGGGCCGGCTGGCGGTTCTGGCACAGCGGGCAGGGCATGACCCACCCGGCCGGCTCGCCCCGCCGGCGGATCGACCAGGTGTGGGTCTCCGGCGGCATCTCCGTCGTCGCCGCGCGGGTGCTCGACGCCGAGGGCGCCTCCGACCACCTGCCGCTCGTGGTCGACCTGCTGGTCCCTTCGGGAGTCTGAGCGGTCGCTCGGCCGGCACCGTGTGCATCCCCGCTGCAGGGGCCCTCCGCGAGCCTGCGAGCGGTGGGGCGCAGCGGGGTCCTTCCTCAGGCGGGTTCGGCCTCGCGCAGGCGCTGGCTGATCACGCCCGTGATGCCGTCGCCGCGCATGCTCACGCCGTAGAGGGCGTCGGCGATCTCCATCGTCCGCTTCTGGTGGGTGATGACGATGAGCTGCGACGTCGCACGCAGCTGCTCCACCAGCGTGAGCAGCCGGCCAAGGTTGACGTCGTCGAGGGCGGCCTCGACCTCGTCGAGCACGTAGAACGGCGAGGGCCGGGCGCGGAAGATCGCCACCAGCAGCGCGACCGCGGTGAGCGAGCGCTCGCCGCCGGACAGCAGCGACAGCCGCTTGACCTTCTTGCCGGGCGGGCGGGCCTCGATCTCGACGCCGGTGGTCAGCATGTCGTCGGGCTCGGTGAGGGTGAGCCGGCCCTGCCCGCCGGGGAACAGCACGGCGAAGACCTGCTCGAACTCCCGCTGCACGTCGGCGAACGCGGCGGCGAAGACGTCGTGGATGCGGTCGTCGACCTCGCGGACGACGGTGAGCAGGTCGCGGCGGGTGGCCTTGAGGTCCTCCAGCTGGGTGGCCAGGAACGTGTGCCGCTCCTCCAGCGCCGCGAACTCCTCCAGCGCCAGCGGGTTGACCTTGCCCAGCGTCGCGAGGTCGCGCTCGGCGCGGGCGGCCCGCCGCTCCTGGGCGGCCCGGTCGTAGGGCACCGGCTCGGGCTCGGGCTCCCCCGCCGCCTCCGCGGCGGCCACCTGCGCCGGGGACGGCGGCACCGGCGCCGCGGGCCCGTACTCGGCGACGAGGGTGGGCAGGTCGACGCCGAACTCCTCGGCCGCCCGCCCCTCCAGCGACTCGATCCGGTACCGCTGCTCGGCGCGGGCCACCTCGTCGCGGTGCACCTCGTCGGTGAGCCGCTCCAGCTCCGCGGTCGCCGTCCGCACCCGGCCGCGCACCTCCAGCAGCTCGGCCTCGGCGGCGCTGCGCCGGCGGGCCAGCTCGTCGCGCTCGGCGGCCGCCCGCGCCAGCGACCCGGCCAGCGCGGTGAGCGCGGCCTCGGCGTCGGCGCGCACCCGGCCGGCGACGGCGGCGCCGCGCTGGCGGGCGGCCCGCGCGGCCGCGGCCCGCTCCCGGGTGGCGCGCTCCTGGCGGGCCTGCCGGCGCAGCGACTCGGCCCGGCCGGACAGGGCGCGGGCCCGCTCCTCGGCCGTGCGGACGGCGAGCCGGGCCTCGGTCTCGGCGCGTCCCGCGGCGGCGGACTCCAGCCGCAGCCGGTCGCGCTCCTCCGACGAGGGCTCGTCCTCCAGCGGCACCGCCTCGGCCGCGGCCAGCCGCTCCTCCAGGCCGGCGAGGGCGGTCTCGGCCTGCTCCAGCGCCTGCTCCGCGCGGACCCGCGCCGCCGTCGACCGCTCCGCCTCGGCGGCGGCCGACCGGGCCGCGGCGCCGAGCTCGGCCAGCTCGGTGGCGACGGCCGACCGGCTGCGGTCGGCGGCCTGGCGGGCGGCCAGCGCGGCCTCCACGTCGGCGGAGCGCTCCCGCGCGGCCTCGCGGGCGGCGGCGAGCTCCTCGGCGAGGGCCGCGGCGCGGTCGGCGGCGACGGTCAGCTCCCGGCCTGCCTCCTCCACCCGCGCGCGGACCTCCAGGCCGGTCGGCGCGTCGGCCTGGCCGCCGGCCGCCCAGTCGGCGCCGACGAGGTCGCCCTCGGCGGTGACGGCGCGCACCCGCGGGTGGGTGGTGACCAGCGCCGCCGCCGCGTCGAGCGTCGGCACGACCGCGACCCGGTCCAGGGCCCGGGACAGCGCGGGGCCGGTCCCCTCGGGTGCCTGCACGAGGTCCAGCGCCCAGCGCGCGCCCTCGGGCAGCTCGGGCCAGCCCTCGCGCGGCAGCGGCGGCAACCCGGCGGTGACCAGGAGGGCGACCCGGCCGGCGGCGTCCTCCTTGAGGTGCGCCAGGGCGGCGGCGGCCTCGGCCACGCCCGTGACGACGACCGCGTCGGCCCGGCCCGCCAGCGCCGCGGCCAGCGCGGTCTCGGCGCCCGGTGCCACGGTCAGCAGGTCGGCGAGCGGGCCCAGCACCCCGGGCAGGCCCGCCGCCATCACCGCCGCGGCGCCATCGGCGGGCGCCAGGCCGGAGGCGAGGGCGTCGCGGCGGGCCTGCGCGCCGGCGCGGTCGCGCTCGGCGGCCCGCTCCGCGGCGACCAGCTCGGTGACCCGGCGCGCGGCGTCGGCGTGCGCGGCGACCGCGTCGGTGTGGGCGGTCACGAGGGCGACGTCGTCGTCCTCCTGCTCGGCGAGCGCGGCGCGGCGCTGCGCCAGCCGCTCGGCTGCGGCGTCGGCGCGCTCGACGGCCTCGCCGGCGGTCACGGCCAGCCGGTCGATCTCGGCCTGGCCCGCCGTCACCCGGGACCGGGCGGCGGCGACCTGGCCGGAGAGGCGAGCCAGCCCCTCGCGGCGGTCGGCGAGCGCCCGGGTGGCCGCGACCCAGGCCCTCTCCGCGGCGGCCAGGGCCTGCTCCGACTCCGCGCGGGTGGCCACGGCGGCGGCCAGCCGCCCCCGCTCGGCGGCCAGCCCCTCGGCGAGCTCGGCCTCGGTGGCGGCGATCCGGTCGGCCTCGGCCTCCAGCTGCTCGGGGTCGCGCCCGCCGGTCGCCGCGGCCTGCGGCGCGGACAGGTGGCGGTGCCGCTCGGCGGCCAGCGAGGCGAGCGCGCGGAACCGCTCGGTGAGCGCGGACAGCCGGTACCAGGTGTCCTGCGCCCCGCCGAGCAGCGGGGCGTTGGCCGCCAGGCCCGACTCCAGTGCCGACTCCCGGGCGGCGACGGCCGCCAGCTCCGCCTCCACGACGGCGCGCCGCTCCCGGGCGGCGGTCTCGTCGGCGACGTCCTTGTCCAGGGCCTCGCGCAGCCGCACCAGGTCGTCGGCGAGCAGCCGCAGGCGGGCGTCGCGCAGGTCGGCCTGGACGCCGGCGGCGCGGCGGGCCACCTCGGCCTGCCGGCCCAGCGGCTTGAGCTGGCGGCGCAGCTCCGCGGTGAGGTCCCCGAGCCGGTCGAGGTTGGCCTGCATCGCGTCGAGCTTGCGCAGGGCCTTCTCCTTGCGCCGGCGGTGCTTGAGCACGCCGGCCGCCTCCTCGATGAAGGCGCGGCGGTCCTCCGGCCGGCCGGAGAGGACGGCGTCGAGCTGGCCCTGGCCGACGATGACGTGCTGCTCCCGGCCGATGCCGGAGTCGCTGAGCAGCTCCTGCACGTCCAGCAGGCGCACCTTGTCGCCGTTGATCTCGTACTCGCTCTCCCCGGAGCGGTACATGCGGCGGGTGATCGACACCTCGGTGTAGTCGATCGGCAGCGCGCCGTCGGCGTTGTCGATCGTCAGGGTCACCTCGGCCCGGCCCAGCGGCGGGCGGCCGGCCGTGCCGGCGAAGATGACGTCCTCCATCTTGCCGCCGCGCAGGCTCTTGGCGCCCTGCTCGCCGAGGACCCAGGCGATCGCGTCGACGACGTTGGACTTGCCGGAGCCGTTGGGGCCGACGACGGCCGTGATCCCGGGCTCGAGCCGCAGGGTCGTCGGGGACGCGAAGGACTTGAAGCCCTTCAGCGTCAGGCTCGACAGGTGCACGGGATCAGGAGGTTAACCGAGGAGGGAGCCGGCGACCCGGCTCGCGGGGCGGGTGGGCCGGGTGGGGCCGGAGAGGCACGGACCGCCGGCCCGGCGGCACTAGGCTGCGCGCGTGGCGAGCTACAGGGTGGTGGCGGACTTCGACCTGTGCGAGTCGAACGCCGTCTGCATGGGCATCGCGCCCGAGGTGTTCGAGGTCCGCGACGACAACTTCCTCTACGTCCTGCAGGAGCGGCCGCCGGAGGCCCTGCTGGGCAGGGTCCGCGAGGCGGTGGACAGCTGCCCGAAGCGGGCGCTGAGCCTGCAGCCGGTGGAGGACTGAGACCTCACCCCTCACGGGGCGGGCCGGCCGGGGTGTGGGGTGCCGGCCCGGGACCGGGCCGGCGCTCGCAGGACGCGTCGTTCAGGCCAGCGCGGGCTCGGAGTTGTCGCCGGCCATGCTGAGCAGCTCGGAGGCGATGACGGCGTCGCGGGCGGCGTCGCGCTGGGCGCGCAGCTCCTCGAGCTCGGCCTCCAGACGGCGTACTCGGGCGCGCAGCGCTGCGTTCTCCTCGACGACCAGCTGCGCCGGGCTGACGACGTGACCGAACAGGGCCTTGGCCATGGTTGTGGCGGCCTTCCTGACAGCGAGAGGTGTGCCCGGCGCCCCGGATCGCGGTCGGCGCGGGCTGGATACCACAAGGGTGACAGGGAGGGACACGCAGGTCAACGGCACACTGCCGACGTCCCGTGTCAGGGGGATGTCGTCTTCGTCACGCCGTGGTGAAGCCCTGAACGCCCTGCACCAGGCCGTCCCGGGCGTCCACCGCGCGCACCGCGCCGGGCGCGCCGGGGCCGGCGAGGGCGGCCACCGCGGCGCGGACGGCGTCCTCGGGGCCCTCCAGGACCACCTCGACTCGGCCGTCCGGCAGGTTGCGCGCCGAGCCGGCCAGGCCGGCGTCGACCGCCAGCCCCCGGACGAACCAGCGGTAGCCCACGCCCTGCACCAGCCCGGAGACCAGGGCGACGACGCGGACCGGCGCGGTCACGGGCGGGCGCGCCGGGCGCGCGGGCGCGGCTGGCAGCGCGGGCAGCTGTAGCTGGACCGGTTCATGAACGACTCGCGGCGGATCGGCGTGCCGCACCGCGGGCAGGGGCGGTCGGCCTGGCCGTAGACGGCGAGGAAGCGGGAGAAGTACCCGCTCTGGCCGTTGACGTCGACGTACAGCGAGTCGAACGAGGTGCCGCCCTGCGCCAGGGCCTCGTCCAGGACGTCGCGCACGCCCTGCAGCAGGGCGGCGACCTGAGGCCGGGTGAGGGCGTCGGTGGGCCGGGCGCCGTGCAGCCCGGCGCGCCACAGCGACTCGTCGGCGTAGATGTTGCCGACGCCGCCGATCAGCGTCTGGTCGAGCAGCGCCCGCTTGACCTCGGTGCGCCGGCGCCGCAGCGCCGCGCTGAAGGCCGCCTCGTCGAAGGAGGCGTCGAGGGGGTCGATGGCGATGTGCGCCAGCCGGGACGGCAGGCCGGCGGGGTCGTCGGCCGGGGTGTCCTCCACGGCGAGCCCGCCGAAGGTGCGCTGGTCGACGAAGCGCAGCTCCCGCCCGCCGTCGGTGAAGGTGAACCGGGCCCGCAGGTGCACCTCGTCGGGCTGGGTGCGCTTCTCCACCAGCAGCTGGCCGCTCATGCCCAGGTGCGCGACGAGCGCGCGGCCCGACGGCGTCCCGTCCGGCTCGGCCATCGGCAGCCACAGGTACTTGCCGCGCCGGTGCGCCGCCGTGAGCGTCCGGCCGGTCAGCGCGGCGACGAAGTGCTCGGTGCCCTCGAGGTGCCGCCGCACCGCGCGCGGGTGGTGCACCTCGACGGCGGCGACGGTGCGGCCGGCGACCCACTGCGCCAGGCCGCGCCGGACCACCTCGACCTCGGGCAGCTCGGGCACGGGCGGCTCAGTCCTCTGGGGTCGCGGCCGGGTCCTCGGCCGGGGTCGGCGCCGGGCTCGCGGCGGGCGCCTCGGCGGACAGGGCCCGCCAGGCGGCCTCGGCCGCCTCCTGCTCGGCGGCCTTCTTCGTGCGGCCGCCGCCGCGCCCGTACTCGGTGCCCGACAGCAGGACGGCGGCGGTGAAGCTCTTGGCGTGGTCGGGGCCGGTGTCCTGCACCACGTAGGTCGGCGCCCCGAGCCCGCGCGCGGCGCCGAGCTCCTGCAGGCTGGTCTTCCAGTCCAGGCCGGCGCCGCGGGTGGCCGACTCGGCCAGCAGCGGGTCGAACAGCCGGTGCACGATCGCGGCGGCGACGTCCAGCCCGAGGCCGAGGTGGATCGCGCCGATCAGCGCCTCCATGGCGTCGGCGAGGATGGAGTCCTTGTCCCGGCCGCCGGTGGTCTCCTCACCGCGGCCGAGCAGCAGGTGCGGGCCGATGCCGCCCTCCCCCAGCCGGCGGGCGACGCCGGCCAGCGAGGTCATGTTGACCACCGAGGCGCGCAGCTTCGCCAGCTGCCCCTCGGGCAGGTCGGGCTGGCTGCGGTAGAGCTCGTCGGTGACGACGAGGCCGAGCACCGAGTCACCGAGGAACTCCAGGCGCTCGTTGGTCGGCAGCCCGCCGTTCTCGTAGGCGTAGGAGCGGTGGGTCAGCGCCAACGCCAGCAGGCCGCCGGGCAGCTCGACGCCGAGGGCGTCGCGCAGCCAGGCGGCCGCGGTGGCGGCGTGGGCAGCCCCGGCCGGCGACGGGCTCTGCCCGGCGCCGGTGCCGGTGGCCGGTGCGGCCGCGGCGGGGCTACCCACGGTCGCCGAGGGTCAGACCGCGAGGACCTGGCGGCCGTCGTACTGGCCGCAGTTCGGGCAGGCCTGGTGCGGGGGCTTGAGCTCGCCGCAGGCCCGGTTCGGGCACGGCGTCAGGGTGGGGGCGGTCGCCTTCCACTGCGAGCGGCGCGCGCGGGTGTTGCTGCGGGACATCTTCCGCTTCGGGACGGCCACGTCAGTTCTCCTTCGGGTTGGTACCGCCAGGAGCGCCCGGCGGAGGTGTGAGCTTGCCGGCGAGCCCGGCCCAGCGGGGGTCGACCACGTCGTGCGAGTGGTCGGCGGGGAGGTCGTCGAGGCGCTCGCCGCAGTCGACGCACAGCCCCGAGCAGTCGTCGGTGCAGGTCGGCGACAGGGGCAGGGCGAGGACGACGGCGTCGCGCACCATCGGCTCGAGGTCGAGGTGGTCGCCCTCGACCCGGCGGACCTCGTCCTCCTCGCTGGTGGCCTCGGTCGTGCTGCCGGAGTAGGCGAACAGCTCCTGCACGGAGAGGGTCAGGGTGTCCTCGACGTCCTCGAGGCAGCGCGCGCACTGGCCGACCAGCGGGGCCTCGACGTCGCCGGTGACCAGCACGCCCTCCATGACCGCCTCGAGCCGCAGGTGCAGCTGCACCGGCGCGCCCTCGGGGACGCCGATCAGCTCGACGCGGAAGCCCTCGGGCGCCGGCGCCGTGCGGTCCAGCTCGGTCATCGACCCGGCCCGGCGGCCCAGCTCGCGCAGGTCCACGCGCCAGGGGTCGCCGGCGGGACGCCGGGCGTCCGGGGACGCGGCGCCGGGACGGGGCAGCGGTGCGGCAGGCATGTCGGTACTCGCGGGGTCGGGAGAGGGAGGATGCCCGGCGGGAACGACCCGGAGCCGGAGCAGCTGCCAAGACTACCCGATCCCGCCGCGGCGCCGTCCGCCCGCCGGGGAGCGACCCTCGCCACGATCAGCTCCCCTGGTCGTGCGGTGTCCTCCCCCACCTCCTGCGGTGAGGGAGGACGCTCCACGATCAGGTCACCTGATCCCGGCGGGGGGCCGGCGGGTCAGGGCTCGCGGAGGTTCAGCCGCGCCTTCTCCACCGAGCGCAGCATGCGCTCCAGGGTGGTGCCGAAGTCGGCGAGCCGGGTGTCGACGTACTGCTCGACCTCGGCGCGCATCCGGGCGACGTCGGTCGCCGTCTGGGCGCCGAGCTCGTCGGCGCGGGCGACGGCGCCGCGGTAGACCTCGGTCTCGGTGACCAGCCGCTCGTGCTCCTCGGCGGCCGCGGCGAGCAGCTGCGCCCGCTGGGCCTGCGCGTCGACCAGGACGGCCTCGTGGTGCAGCCGGGCCTCCTCGACCAGCCGCGCGGCCTCGGCCTCGGCCTCGGCCAGCAGGTCCTCGGCCTCGGCCTGCGCCTGGGCGAGCAGCTCGTCGCGCTGCCGACGCGCGACGCCGAGGATCTCCTCCCGCTGCCGCCGCGCCGAGGAGACCAGCTGCTCGCTCTCCCCGCGGGTGCGGCCGGTCAGCCGCTCGGCCTCGGCCTGCGCCATCTCGAGGATCTCGGTGCGCTGCTCGACGATCCGGCCGGCCTGCTGCACCTCCTCCGGGAGGTTCTCCCGCAGCTCGTCGAGCAGGTCGAGCAGGTGGTCGCGGGGCACCATGCACGAGCCGGACATGGGCACGCTGCGCGCGTTCTCGATGACCTGGCTGAGCTCGTCGACGACGTCGTAGAGCCGGTAGACGACCTCCGTCATGACTCCTGCTCCCGCTTGGCCAGCAGCCGGTCGAGGACGGCCTTGGGCACCAGGCGGGAGACGTCCCCGCCGAAGGTGGCGATCTGCTTGACCAGGCTGGAGGACAGGTGCCCGACCTGCGGCGCGGTCGGCACGAACAGCGTCTCGATGCCGGCCAGCTCGCGGTTCATCTGGGCCATCTGCAGCTCGTACTCGAAGTCGCCGACCGCGCGCAGGCCCTTCACGATCACCGGGACGTCGTGCGCGCGGCAGTAGTCGACCAGCAGGCCGTGGAAGCTGTCGACGACGACGTTGGGCAGGTCGGCGCAGGCGTCGCGGAGCAGCTCCATGCGCTCCTCGACGGAGAACAGCCCCGCCTTGCCGGGGTTCACCAGCACCGCCACGACCAGCTCGTCGTAGAGGCCGGCGGCCCGGGAGATGACGTCGACGTGGCCGTTGGTGACCGGGTCGAACGAACCGGGGCAGACGGCGCGCCTCACGACAGCCGACCGTACCGGAGCAGGGCCTCCCCGTAGCGGCGATCGCGGATCCCGGTCAGCGGTGTCGGCCACTCCCACGGCTCCTCGCGGCTGGAGCGCTCGACGACCACGACGGCGTCCTCGGCGAGCCACCCGCCGCCGGCCAGCGCGCGCAGCACCCCGATCACGTCCTCGCTCGGTGTCGCGTACGGCGGGTCGGCCAGCACGAGGTCGAACCGGGCGGGCGGCGGGCCGGCGACGACGGTGGGCACCGACCCGGCGACCACCCGCGCCCCGGGCAGCCCGACCGCGGCCACGTTCGCCCGCAGCACCGGCAGCACCCGCGGGCCGGACTCGACGAGGACCACCGGGTCGGCGCCGCGCGACAGCGCCTCCAGGCCCAGCGCCCCGGAGCCGGCGTAGAGGTCGAGCACCGCGGCACCCTCGAGGTCGAGCAGGCCGCCCAGGCTGTTGAACAGCGCCTGGCGGGCCTTGTCGCCGGTGGGCCGCACCCCGGACGGGGGCACCGCGAGCCGCCGCCCGCCGGCCGCGCCGGCGATGAGGCGGGTCATGCCTGCTCCAGGGCCATCACGCTTTTTCGAGGTACGTGGCGCGCTCGTCGGTGGCGAGCGCGGCCACCTCCATCGCCAGGCCCGGGTGGTCGGCCAGCCCGCGCTCGGTGGCCAGCAGCGCCGTGGCCTCGGTGCGGGCCCGGGCGATGAGCTCCTCGTCCTCGAGCAGCGACAGCAGGCGGATGCCGGAGCGGCGGCCGGACTGCGCGGCCCCGAGGACGTCGCCCTCGCGGCGGGTCTCCAGGTCCAGCCGGGCCAGCTCGAACCCGTCGGAGGTGCCGGCCACGGCGGCCAGCCGCTGCCCGGTCGCCGAGTCCGGCGACGCCTCCGAGACCAGCAGGCACAGCCCCTTGTGCTTCCCCCGCGCGACCCGGCCGCGCAGCTGGTGCAGCTGGCTGACGCCGAAGCGGTCGGCGTCCATCACGACCATGACGGTGGCGTTCGGGACGTCCACGCCGACCTCGACGACGGTCGTGGCCACCAGCACGTCGGTCTCCCCCGCCGCGAACGCCCGCATCCGCGCGTCCTTGTCGTCCGGCGTCAGCCGGCCGTGCAGGACGTCGAGCCGCAGGCCGGCCAGCGGGCCGGTGCGCAGGTGCTCCGCGACGTCGAGGACCGCCAGCGGCGCCCGCCGCTCGCCGCCGTCGTCGGCCGGGGCGCCGTCGTCGTCCCCGGGCTCCTCCTCCTCGGTGCCCTTCTCCCCCTCGACCTCGCCGATCCGCGGGCAGACGACGTAGGCCTGCCGGCCGGCGGCGACCTCCTCGCGCAGCCGCTCCCAGGCCCGCTCGAGCCAGGCGGGCTTGTCCTTCGACGGCACCACGGAGCTGGCCACCCCGCCGCGGCCGCTGGGCACCTGGCGCAGCGTGGAGGTCTCGAGGTCGCCGTAGACGGTCATGGCGACGGTCCGCGGGATCGGGGTGGCGGTCATGACCAGCACGTGCGGCGGGCGGTTGCCCTTGGCCCGCAGCGCGTCGCGCTGCTCCACGCCGAAGCGGTGCTGCTCGTCGACGACGACCAGGCCGAGGTCGGCGAAGTCCACGCCCTCCTGCAGCAGGGCATGGGTGCCGATCACGATGCCGGCGCTGCCGTCGGCGACCGCGGCCCGCGCCTCCCGGCGGGCGGCGGCCCGCTGCGAGCCGGTGAGCAGCACGACCCGCGTGCCGGCCGGGTCGCCATCCAGCTCGCCCGCCCGGCCCAGCGGTCCGAGGAGCGCGGCGATGCCGCGGGCGTGCTGGGCGGCCAGCACCTCGGTGGGCGCCAGCAGCGCCGCCTGCCCGCCGGCGTCGACCACCTGCGCCATGGCCCGCAGCGCGACGACGGTCTTGCCCGCGCCGACCTCGCCCTGCAGCAGCCGGTGCATCGGCACGTCGCGGTCGAGCTCGGCCGCGAGCTCCTCGCCCACCGCGCGCTGGCCCTCGGTCAGCTCGAACGGCAGCGCGGCGTCGACCGCGTCCAGCAGCCCGCCGGCCCGCCGCGGCCGGGCGGTGCCCGGCTCGAGCGCGGCGGCCCGGCGGCGGGCGGCCAGCGTCAGCTGCAGGGTGAGCGCCTCGTCCCACTTCAGCCGCTCCTCGGCCCGCTCGACGTCGTCGGTCGACGTCGGCCGGTGGATGTCCAGCAGCGCGGCCGGGAGGCTGGGCAGCCCGTGCCGGGCGCGGATCTCCTCGGGCAGCGGGTCGGTCACGAACCCGAACCCGCCGCCGGAGTCGAGCAGCAGCTTCACCGACCGCTGGATCACCCAGCTGCTGACCTCCTTGCTCGCCGGGTAGATCGGGATGAGCGCCCGCGCCCACTCCTCGTCGTCGTCGCCGGTGATCAGGTGGAAGTCGGGGTGCGCGAACTGCTTGCTGTTGCGGTACTCGCCCACGGTGCCGGCGAACAGGCCCCACGCACCCTCGCGCAGGTGGCCGTGCCGGTGGTTGAAGAAGACGAGCTGCATGGTGCCGGCGCCGTCGCCGACGGTGACCTCGGTGAGCATCCCCCGGCGCTGGCGCATCGGCCGGGTGGCGACCTTGCGGACCTGCGCCAGCACGGTGACCCGGTCACCGACCTGCAGGTCGTCCAGCCGGGTCATCTCGCCGCGCCGGGCGTAGCGCCGCGGGTAGTGCCGCAGCAGGTCGCGCACCGTGTGCAGGCCCAGCGAGGTCGCCATGGCCTTGGCCGTCTTGGGCCCCAGCACCTTCGACAGGTCGGTGCTCAGCTCGAAGGCCACTCACTCCACCCCCACCAGCAGCGGCACCCCCGCCGCCCCGCCGTCGTACCGCACGACCTCCACGGTCGGGTGCACCACCGACAGGTGCCGGCAGGCGGCGTCGCCCAGCTCGGTGTCCTCCCCGACGACGAGCGTGGCCAGCTCCCCGCCGGCCGACAGCAGCCGGTCCAGCAGCTCGCAGGCGACCGCGACCCGGTCCGGCCCGACCACCACGACGTCCCCCTCGGCCGAGCCCAGCGTGTCGCCGGGGCGGCACCGGCCCGCGGAGGTCAGCGCCTCCTGGTCGGCGACGGTCACCTCGGCCCAGCGGGTGGCCGCGGCCGCCTCGGCCATCGTCACCACGTCGTCGCCGAAGTGCCTCGAGGGGTCGGCGACGGCGATCGCCGCGAGCCCCTGCACCGGGGACCGGGTGGGCAGGACGGCGACCTCGCGCCCCATCCCGCGGGCGCGGACGGCGGCGCGGGAGGCCAGCGCGGTCAGCCCCGCGTCGTTGGGCAGCACCACCACCGAGGCGGCGGTGGAACCGAGCACCTCGTCGAGCACGTCGTCCTCGGTGACGCCGTCCGGCCCGCAGGTGACCACGAACACGCCCTCGCCGGCGAACAGCGCGGCCAGGCCGTCGCTGGGGACCAGCGCGACCACCGCCCGGGTGCCCTGCACCGGCGCCGCGGGCGGCACGGGGGCCAGCGGGGTCACCGAGATCCGGTGCGGGCGCCCGGCCTCGATGCCGGCCTCGATCGCGGCGCCGACGTCGGCGACGTGCACGTGCACGTTCCACTCCCGGCCGGTCGGGGTGTCGACGCCGACGACGACGAGGCTGTCGCCGAGCTCGGCGAGCCGGGCCTGCAGCCGGGCGACCGCGGCCTCGTCGGTGTCGGCCAGCAGGTACTGCACCTCGCTGCCCGGGCCCGCGGGCGGCTGGTGCGGCACGTCCGGGTCGCCGGGGTGGGCGTGGCCGTGGTGCCGGTGCCCGGTCGCCGGGCCGGCGTCGCGGGCGGGGGTGCGGCGCACCAGCGGCGGGCGGGCCGGCTCGACGCCGGTGACCGTGGTGACCAGCGCGTCGAGCACCAGGCACAGGCCGGCGCCGCCGGCGTCGACCACCCCGGCGTCGCGCAGCGCCGCCAGCTGCGCGGGGGTGCCCTCCAGGGCGACCCGGGCGCCGTCGGCGGCGGCGCGCACCACCTCGGCCAGCGCGGCGCACCCGTCGGCGACGGCGGCGACGGCGGCCTCCCCGGCGGCGCGGGCGACGGTGAGGAAGGTCCCCTCCTCGGGCACCGCGACCGCGCCGTAGGCGGCCTCGGCCGCGCCCTGCAGCGCCGCGGCGAAGGCCGGCCCGTCGGCCGGCCCGGCACCGGCCAGCCGGTCGGCGAGGCCGCGCATCAGCTGGGCGAGGATGGTGCCGGAGTTGCCGCGGGCGCCCAGCACCGCGCCGCGGGCCAGGACCGCCCACGCCGACTCCGCCTCCCCCGCCTCCCCCGCCGCGTCGAGGGCGGCGAGCGCGGCCTCGCCGGTGAGCAGCAGGTTGGTGCCGGTGTCGCCGTCGGGCACCGGGAAGACGTTGAGCTCGTCGAGGCGGCCCCGGGCCTCGGACAACGCGGCGACCGCGGCCCGGCACCACCGGCCGGCCGCGGCGTCGTCCAGCACCGGCAGCACGGGCGGAGGGTACCCACGCGCACCGACGCCGCCGGGCCGCGCGACGTTCCCGGCTGGGAGCGGTTAGACTGGCCGACGGTCTGTACGCGGTCGCCGTTCCGAGCGCCGCCTGTGAAGTCGAAGATCTGGGAGTGATCCGCCGTGGCTGCCGTGTGCGATGTCTGTGGCAAGGGGCCCGGTTTCGGTATGTCGGTGTCGCACTCGCACCGCCGCACGCCGCGCCGTTGGAACCCGAACATCCAGTCCGTGAAGGCCCTCGTGGCCCCGGGCAACCGTCGCCGGATCAACGCGTGCACCTCGTGCATCCGCGCCGGCAAGGTGACCCGCGCCTGAGTGAGGACCCTCCTGCCCCCCACCGCTCGCGCGCTCGCGGTGGGCCCCTGCAGGAGGGCCTGACACCGAGGACCCCGTAGGTCACCGACCTGCGGGGTCCTTCGTCGTGCCCGGGCTCAGGAGGCGCCGATGCCCCGCGCCCGCGCGGCGAGGACGACGAGGTCCACGACGGAGTCCAGCGGCAGCGCCGTCCCGTCGACGACCAGGTGGTAGTGCCGCGCCGACGCCGGGTCGCAGCGGTAGAAGTGCCGCACGTAGGCCTCCCGCGCCCGGTCGTTGGCCTCCATCTCCCGGCGCAGCTCCTCCCGCGGCCGGCCGGAGCGGGCCACCACGGCCGCCAGCCGGCGGTCCGGCGGCCCGTCCAGGCGCACGTGCAGGGCGTCGGCGCGGTCGCGCAGCACCAGCGCGGCGGCGCGGCCGAGGACGACGCCCCCGCCGGTGTCGGCGATCTCGGTCAGCACCCGCTCGGTCTGCAGCCGGAAGGCGCCCTCGTCGGGGATGCCGGTCACCGGCAGCACCCCGCCCACCGGGTCGGGCACGCTGCCCAGCGAGGCGATCAGCCGCCACAGGCCGCGGGCGACGCGCTCGTCGTTCTCCTCGGCCTCGGCCACCGGCACGCCCAGCCGGCCGGCGACCTGGAACGGGATCGCCCGGTCGTGGAAGGGCAGCCCCAGCCGCTCGGCCACGGCGGGCGCCACCTCGGCGCCGCCGGCGCCGTAGGGGGCGGACACGGTCACGATGCCCACGACTGCTCCTCCTCCGCGGCCGGCGGGCCGGCCAGCTCCTTGCCGAGGAACACCGCGCCGGGCGAGTCGGCGTAGACGCCGTAGCCGGGCGCCGGGGTGTACCCGCGGCGCCGGTAGAGCTCGATCGCCTCGGGCTGGCGGTCCCCCGTGTTGAGCACGACCGCCGAGTGCCCGGCCGCCGCGGCGCTCGCCTCCATCGCGTCCATGAGCAGCGAGGCCAGGCCCAGCCGCCGGGCGCCCGCGGCGACGTACACCCGCTTGACCTCCACCACGCCCGGCGCGTGCACCCGCCACGCGGCGCAGCCGACCGGCTCGCCGTCCGCCTCGGCGACGAGGAACAGCCCGGCCGGCGGCCGGAACTCGGCGGGGTCGACGGCCGCCTCGTCGGGCCCGCCGTAGCGGGTCACGTACTCCCGCTGCACCGCCGCCACCAGGGCGCGGGCGACCGGCGAGTCGTAGCCGGCGGCCCGCAGCCGCACGACCCGGCCGTCGGCGAGCCGGTGCTCCCCCGACGGGGTCCCGTCACCCGAAGTGGACATGACCCGTTCCTCCTGCCCCCAGTGCCTCGGCGACCGCGGCCGCCGGCCGGCCGTCC
This sequence comes from Blastococcus sp. SYSU D00868, assembly GCF_054050575.1. Lineage (NCBI taxonomy): Bacteria > Bacillati > Actinomycetota > Actinomycetes > Geodermatophilales > Geodermatophilaceae > Blastococcus > Blastococcus sp. SYSU D00868. The sequence continues at coordinate 166,587 of NZ_JBJGZO010000001.1, read as the reverse complement.
ACCCGCACACCCGGCCCGTCGCCGGCGCCGGACGAGGCGTCGAGCACGGCCCCGATCGCCGACCAGCCGGGGGGCAGGGTGGCAGACGCCGGGAAGGTGGCCAGCAGCGCGTGGTCCTCGCCCCCGGTGAGCACCCAGGCCATCGGGTCGACGCCGAGCGCCGCGCCGACCTGGGGCAGCGGGCCGGGCAGGTCCAGCGTGGCCGCCGCCAGCGCCGTCCCGTCGATCTCGATCGCCACCCCGCTCGCCTCGGCCAGGTGCGCGGCGTCGGCGAGCAGGCCGTCGCTGACGTCGCACATCGCGGTGGCGCCGGCGTCGGCCGCCGCGGGGCCGGCGGCGTAGGGCGGTTCGGGACGGCGATGCGCCCGCACCGCCGCCAGCGGGCTGCTGAAGCCCCGGCGCAGCACCGCCAGCCCGCACGCCGACCAGCCCAGCCGGCCCGCCAGCGCCAGGACGTCGCCGGGCGCGGCACCCGACCGCAGCACCGGCCGGCGGCCGCCGAGGTCGCCCAGCGCGGTGACGGAGAGGACGACGGCGCCACTGTCGGGGGCGGAGGCGACGGTGTCCCCGCCGACGACGGCCGCGCCCAGCGGGCCCGCCTCGGCGGCCAGCCCGTCGGCCACCTCCTCCAGCCAGGCGGTGGGCGTGTCGGGCGGGCAGGCCAGCCCCACCAGCAGCGCGGTGGGGACGGCGCCCATCGCGGCGACGTCGGCGAGGTTGGCCGCGGCCGCCTTGTGCCCCACGTCGGTGCCCGACGACCAGTCGCGCCGGAAGTGCCGGCCCTCGACGAGCACGTCGGTGGTGGCCACCACCCGCCCGTCCGGGGCTCGCAGCACGGCGGCGTCGTCGCCGGGGCCCACCTCGCTGACCCGCGCGACGCCGGCCCGGGCGACGACCCGGTCGATCAGACCGAACTCGCCCAGGGCCGCGACGGTCTCCGCCCGGCCGCCGGGTGCGGGAGGCCGCGTCACGGGGTGCCCCCGGTCACTGCGGTACGTTTCGGTCCGACCCGCCGGCCGGCGGTCGCACACCGGCGGCAGCGCTGCCCGAGGAAGGTTCTCCCGTGGTCCACGCCTACATCCTGATCCAGACCGAGGTCGGCAAGGCCGCGCAGGTCGCCACGACGATCGCCGAGATCGCGGGGGTCACCAAGGCCGAGGACGTGACGGGCCCCTACGACGTGATCGTGCGCGCCGAGGCCGAGACCGTCGACGAGCTCGGCCGCCTGGTGGTGGCGCGGGTGCAGTCGGTCGACGGCATCACCCGCACGCTGACCTGCCCCGTCGTCAACATCTGAGCCGCTGACCGAGCAGCCCCGCCCCGCGGGCGGCGCCGGCGACGAGCCCGACGCCCCCCGGCCCGACCCGCTGCGGCGCGCGGCCCTGCTCGTGACCGCCGTCGTCGTCCCGCTGCTGGCGGTCCTGCTCGTGCTGGTCAACGTGCGCGGGGACGACGCCGGCGACGACGACGGCTCCCCGGCGCGGGTCAGCGGCCCCACCAGCGCCCGCGACGAGCTGCCGGTGCTCGACGTGGCGGTGCCCCCGGTGACCCCCGAGGCCGACGCCGCGTGCCCCGCGTTCATGACCGACCTGCCCAACGAGCTGGCGGGGCTGGAGTCCCGGCGGGTGCGGTCGGACACCCCCTACGCCTACGCGTGGGGCGAGCCGCCGGTCGTGCTGCGCTGCGGCGTCGAGCGGCCCGCCGGGTTCGTCGTGGGCGGCCCCCAGCTGTTCGAGCTGAACGGGGTCGCCTGGTTCGTCGACGACACCGACCCCGACCAGGTCGTGTGGACCGCGGTCGACCGCTCGGTGTACGTCGAGCTGACCGTCCCCGCGGACGTCAGCAGCGGCCCGGCGATCGCCCTCGGCCCGCTGGTCACCGCCACGCTGCCCTACCGGGAGCCGCAGCCCGCCGGCTGATCAGCCGGCCAGCCGGTCCAGCTGCTCGGGGACCAGGGCGGTGACCTCGTCCGTGGCGGCCTGCACGGTGCCGGCCACCGCGCTGACGGCGACGCTGAAGACGCCGGAGGAGCACCAGGCGAAGGCCGCGGGGCCGGTCACCCGCGAGCCGGGGTCGGGGCGCTCCACGGTGAGCAGCCGGCAGCCCTCGGGCAGCTGCGCCGGGTCGTGCCGCAGCAGGCCGGCGTAGAAGTCGGCGCCGTCCGCGGCGAGGTCCCCGGCGTAGGCCGCGGCCCCGGCGGCGTCGGCGAACTGGTCGACGAACACGCTCGTCACGGTGCCGCCGGGGGTGCCCCAGAAGCGCTCCCAGCCGTAGCGGTAGCCGTAGTCCTCCAGCACGCCGCGCTCGTAGTCCGGGTCGTCGGCGTACCCGGCGACGTCCTCGATCGACTTCTCCCCCGCCGGCGGGTCGACGTCGGCGTCGGGCACCCGGGCCAGCCCGGAGGGCACCTCGGTGACCAGCAGGGCCGCCAGCTCCTCGGCGGTCTCCGGGGTGGCCGCGGCGGCGGCCGGCGCCGCGGCCCGCGCAGCGTCCCCGCCGTCCTCCGTGCCGCAGGCGGTGGCCGGGACGGCGAGCAGGGCGGCGAGCAGCGGGGCGACCGGCCGCGCGGGCCGCCGGCGGGTCACCGACCGGTCCGGGGACCGCCCGTGGGCGGGCCGGCGGCGCCGTCCAGCGCGCTGGCCACCAGCCGGTCGACGAGCTCGGGGTACGCCACCCCGCTGGCCGCCCACATCCGGGGGAACATCGAGATCGGGGTGAACCCCGGCATCGTGTTCACCTCGTTGATCACCAGCCGGTCGGCGCCGTCGGGGCCCGTGCCGAGGAAGAAGTCCACGCGCGCCAGGCCGCGGCAGTCCAGCGCCAGGAAGGCGCGGGTGGCCGTCCGCTGCACCAGCCGGGTCTGCTCGGGCGTGAGGTCGGCGGGCACGTCGAACTCGACGGCGTCCTCGAGGTACTTGGCGTCGAAGTCGTACCAGTCCGTGCCGGGCTTGAGCCGGATCTCGGCGGGCAGGCTCGCCTCCGGCGCGCCCCCCGCGGGGCCCGCGAGCACCCCGCACTCGATCTCCCGGCCCGGGACGGCGGCCTCGACGACGACCTTGCGGTCGACCGCGGCCGCGGTGGCCACCGCCTCGGGGAACTGCGCCCAGTCGGTGACTCGGGAGATGCCGATGCTCGACCCCGCGCGGGAGGGCTTGACGAACACCGGCAGGCCCAGCCGCTCGCGGGCGGCCTCGTCGAGCACCGCGGGGTCCGGGCAGAGCGCGCCCGAGGCGTCGCGCAGGACCACGTGGTCGCCCTGCGGGAGCCCGGCCGCGGCCAGCAGCTTCTTGGTGAACTCCTTGTCCATGGACGCGGCGCTGGCGAAGACGCCGGAGCCGACGTAGGGCAGGCCGCTCATCTCCAGCAGGCCCTGGACGGTGCCGTCCTCCCCGTAGGCGCCGTGCAGCACCGGGATCACGACGTCGACCTCGACCAGCTTCTCGGCGGCCGCCGCGTCCAGCGGCGCCAGCCCGCGGCCGGACGGGTCACCGACCAGCGACACCGGCGTCCCGCCGGTGACCTCGGGCAGCCGGCCGTCCTCGATCGCCAGGGCCTGGTCCGGGTCGGTCAGCACCCAGCGGCCGTCGCGGGCGATGCCCACGGGGACGACGTCGTACCGGTCGCGGTCCAGCGCGGCGAGGACGCTGCCCGCCGACACGCAGGAGATGGCGTGCTCGGCGCTGCGACCGCCGAACACCACCGCGACGCGCAGCTTCCGTGCCTGTCCGCTCATCGGGAGCGACCCTAACCGAGCGGTGCCCGGCCGCCCGGAGAGCCGCGGCGCGGGCGGTGTGGGAACCTCGTCGCCGATGTCCGAGGACCCCGCCACCGTGGCGCCCGTGGCACCCGAGGCCCAGCGGTCGCCGGGAGACGCCGGGGGTCCGCCGTTCTCCCGAGGGCTGCGGCTGGCCGGTGCCGCGGTGCACCTCTACACCGCGCTGGGCACCGTCCTCGGCTTCCTCATCGTCATCGCGGCCATCGACGGCGACGCCGAGGCGGCCCTGTGGCTGGGGCTGGCGGCGCTGTTCATCGACGGCACCGACGGGATGCTCGCCCGGCGCGCCCGGGTCAAGCAGACGATCCCCTGGTTCGACGGCGCCCTGCTGGACAACATCGTCGACTACCTGACCTACGTCTTCGCGCCCGTCGTCCTGCTGTGGACGACCGGCCACCTCCCCGACGGCCCGCTGGGGTGGGTCCTGGCGGCGCTGCCGCTGCTGGCCTCCAGCTACCAGTTCTGCCGGGTCGACGCGAAGACCGACGACCACACGTTCCTGGGCTTCCCCAGCTACTGGAACGTCGTGGCGTTCTACGCGATCGTGCTCGACGCCGGCGAGCCGGTCCTCGCGGCGTTCCTGGTCGCCTTCTCGATCCTGGTGTTCGTCCCCATCCGCTTCCTGTACCCCTCCCGCAGCGGAGCGCTGCGGACGCTGAGCCTGGTGCTGTCCGCGGTCTGGGCGGTCACCTACGCCGTGCTGCTCCTCCAGTACCCCGACCCCCACCCGCTGGTGGTCGCCGCGTCCCTGGCCTACGTCGTCTACTACTGGGCCGTCAGCTTCTACCTCACCGCGCTCGCCGCCCGGCGGCGCCGGCGCGCGGAGCGGGTCCCCGCCTGAGGGCCGCCGCCCGCGGTGTCGGCGGGCAGCTCCGCTGTCACGGTGCAGCGGAACAGGACCGCTGCGCGGTGACGGTCTGCGCGGTGACGGTCTGCGCGGTGGCGGGCTCCGCGGGCACGGCCCGAGGCGGGGTCAGTCGTGCCGGCGCGGGTCGCGCAGGACGAGCTCGACGTTGCGGTCCTGCGGGCCGCCGGCCAGGCCCGAGTGCAGGCCGGCCCAGGGCACGTTGGCCGACAGCTCCCGGTGCAGCGAGGCCAGCGCCCGCGGGTCGCGGGCGGCGGGGTCCAGCGGGTCCGGGGGCCGGGCGGGGCTGTCGTGGTCGACCATCGTGCAGACCAGCGACAGGGTGCCGTCGCCGTTGTCGAGGAACTCCACCAGCCGGGCCTGGCCGGGCCAGTCGACGACCGCGCAGGTCGTCACCTCCCAGAAGCCGCGGCCGGGCTCGGCCGGCGAGTGCCACGGCCGCACCTCGCTGACGTGGGTGTGCCCGTTGAGCCACAGGACGACGTTGGGGTGCCGGTGCAGCAGGTCGACCAGGTCGGGGCCGCCGAGCACGCCCGCCTCGCCGGCCGGGACGGCGCGGAAGGCCTCCGCCCGGGTCAGCGTGGTGGACCCGTGGTGGGACAGCAGCACCACGAGGCGGTCGGCGTTGCCGGTGACCACCCGGGTGCCGTCGGGCTCGAGGTAGGCCGAGGAGACCTCCCGCAGCCGCTCGGCCAGCCACCGGGCCTGGACGGCGTCGACCGAACCGGCGCTGCCGCCGGTCACCCGGGTGGTGTCCAGGCAGATGACGCGGACGCCGGGCAGGCCGTCCCAGGCGTAGTACGCCGTCCCGTCCCGGTAGTTGTCCGGGGTGAAGCCGTGCCCCTCCGGCGTGCCGGGGTCGGACAGGTGCGCGGCGACGAACGAGCGCCGGTCGACGATCCGCCGGTCGGCCAGCGGGGTGACCGTGCGCGACGGGGCGGTGGTGAAGACCTCCGAGGAGTGGGTGAACAGCCGGACGGCGTCCTCCAGCGGCAGGTCCGGGGCGATCTCGACCGGCTTCTGGTCGGCCAGCAGGTACTCCTGCAGGGCCGGGGTCGGCACGCCGACGCCCTGGATCAGCGCCTCGTGGTTGCCGTGGCAGCCCAGCCACGGCAGCCGCAACCCCTCGGCGGAGAAGCCGGCGAAGGCCGCCTCGAGCAGGCCCGGCCGGTGCGGGAAGCCGTGCCGGTCGCGGAACAGGTCGGGCTCGCCCTCGACGTCGGGCCGCCAGAACAGGTCGTGCGGCCAGCCCGCCGCCTGCACACCGTCGTACGCGGTCAGCCCCGCGCCGGGGTACACGACACCGCCGGCCAGCAGGTCCAGCCACAGCGACAGCTCGTTCCACTGGGCGTTGTCGATCGCGTCGCCGGTGGTGACCACCACCTGCAGCGGGTGCCCGGTGCGCGGCCCGCCGCGCACGGCGTTGAGCGTGCGCACCAGCGCGTCGATCGCGTGCGCGGTGAGCGCCTCCTGCGGCCGCTGCATCGGCACCAGCGCGGCCATCCGCGGGTCGGCGGCGAAGCGGTTGAAGAACTCGAACCGCGCCGGCGAGCAGACGTCGGCCAGCTGCATGTCGGTCACGTGCGCCAGGCAGGCGATCGCCTCCGTGCCGGTCCGCGGCGGCTCCCACGAGCCGCCGACCAGGTCGCGGCGCACCCGGTGCGGCTCGCCGGGCCGCCAGGCCAGCGCGTGGTACGGGCTGTCCCGGCCGACGCGCAGCACCTCGCCGGCCGCCAGGACCCGGTCGAGCGTCGTGCGGCTCAGCGGACACCGCCCACGGCGGCGTCGAGCGCGGTCGCGAGGTCGGCCACCACGTCGGCGGTGTCCTCGATGCCGCAGGAGAACCGCACGAACCCCGGCGGCACGGCGTCGCCGCCCCACTGGGCGCGTCGGTCGACCGTGCTGTGCAGCCCCCCGAAGCTGGTCGCCGCGGCCCACAGCCGGCCGGCCGCGACGAGCCGGGCCACCGCCGCCTCGTCGGGCAGCTCGGCCGAGACCACGCCGTTGGGCCGCAGCATCTGGCGGGCCGCGAGCGCCGCCGACGGGTCGCCCTCGAGCCACGGCCAGCGGACACCGGTGACGCCGGGGTGCGCGGCGAGCAGGCCGGCGACGGCCCGCGCGTTCTCCGCCTGCCGGGCCAGCCGCAGGTCCAGGGTCGCCATCGAGCGGTGCGCCAGCCACGCCTCGAACGGGCCGGGCGTGCCGCCGGTGCGGTCGCGCCAGCCCTTGAGCCGGTCGTGCAGGCCGTCGTCGGTCGTGCTGACGTGCCCGAGCAGCAGGTCGCTGTGCCCGGTGAGCGCCTTGGTGTCCGAGCCGACGGTGAGGTCGGCGCCCAGCGCCAGCGGCCGCTGGCCCAGCGGGGTGGCGGTGGTGTTGTCGACCGCCACCAGCGCCCCGGCGTCGCGGGCCGCCGTGGCCACCGCGGCGACGTCGCAGACGTCCAGCTGGGGGTTGCTCGGCGTCTCCAGCAGCACCAGCCGGGCGCCGCGCAGGCCGCCGCCGGCCGCGTACGCCTCGATCTCCGGCGTGGGCACGTACTCGACCCGCAGCCCGAAGCGGGTCAGCTCCTCCCGGCCCAGCACGCGGGTGGCGTAGTAGCCGTCCGACGGCAGCACGACCCGGTCCCCGGCCGCGGTGACCGCCAGGACGGCGGCGCTGATCGCCGCCATGCCGGTGGCGAAGGACAGGCAGCGGCCGCCGTCGAGCTCGCCGAGCGCCTCCTCGAGCACCCGCAGGGTCGGGTGCTCGGTCCGGGCGTAGGCGTCGGCGCCGCCGGCGCGCGGCGGCTGGTCGGCCAGGTGGAAGGGGGCGGCGAAGACCGGCGAGGGCCGCAGCGGGGCGCCCGGCACGGCCGACTCCTCCCCCGCGCGCACCGACCGGGTGCCGTCGCCCCACCCGGGGGGCAGTGCGCTCACTCCGGCTCCGTCCCGCTGGGCACGCCGGTCACTCCGGTTTCGCCTCCCTCGACATGATCTCCTTGACCATCTGCGCGGCGGTCACGCCCTCGTGGCACACCCGGACGACGGCCTCGGTGATCGGCATGTCGACGCCCTGCGCGCGGCCGAGGTCGAGCACCGGCCGGCAGCTCTTCACGCCCTCGGCGGTCTGGCGGGTGCTGCGCTGCACCTCCTCCAGCGACATGCCGCGGCCGAGCTTCTCCCCGAAGGTGCGGTTGCGCGACAGCGGCGAGCTGCAGGTCGCCACGAGGTCGCCCAGGCCGGCCAGCCCGGCGAAGGTGGTCAGCTCCGCGCCGAGCGCTGCCCCGAGCCGCGCGGTCTCGGCCAGCCCGCGGGTGATCAGCGAGGCGCGGGTGTTGTCGCCGAAGCCCATGCCCTCGGCGACGCCGCAGGCCAGCGCGATCACGTTCTTCACCGCGCCGCCGAGCTCGCAGCCGACCAGGTCGGTGTTGGTGTAGGGACGGAAGTACGGGGTCACGCACGCCGCCTGGATGGCCGCCGCCCGGTCGTGGTCCGGGCAGGCGATGACCGTGGCCGCCGGCTGCTCCTCGGCGATCTCCCGGGCCAGGTTGGGTCCCGACAGCGCGGCGACCCGGTCGGGGCCGGCGCCGGTCACCTCGCAGATCACCTCGCTCATCCGCTTGGTGCTGCCCAGCTCGATGCCCTTCATCAGCGACAGCAGGCTGGCGTCGGCCGGCAGCAGCGGCGCCCAGTCGGTGAGGTTGGCCCGCAGCGACTGCGACGGCACCGCCAGCACCACGACGTCGGCGTCGTCCAGCGCCTCGGCGGCGTCGGCGGTGGCGCGCAGCCCGTCGGGCAGCCGCACGCCGGGCAGGTAGTCGGCGTTCTCCCGGTCGGCCGTGATCGCCGTGGCCAGCTCCGGGCGGCGGGCGTGCAGGACGACGGTGCTGCCGGCGTCGGCGAGGACCTTCGCGAACGCCGTCCCCCAGGACCCGGCGCCGAGGACGGCGACGCGGGTGCCGGGCCCCGTCCGTGACCTCGCGAGCTCGGTCACGCGGCCGTCCCCGGCAGGTCGCCGGGCAGCTTCCTGCGCGGGCGCGGGGCGAAGCCGGCCGGCGCGGGCTCACCGCGCAGCTCGGCGAGCTGGTCGCGCACCCGGCCCATGACCAGGTCGGTGGTCTCGCGCAGCAGCTCGGGGCTGAGCGGGCGCCCGGCGCGGACCTCCGCCCGCAGCGCCGCCAGGTCGACCGGTTCGCCGACCAGGTAGTCCACCGGCGTCCGCGGGCGCAGGTGCAGCTTCTTCGCGTGGTAGTCGTGCACCCGCTGCGGCCCCCACTGGGCGACCGGGACCACGACGGCGTCGGTGGTCAGCGCCAGCCGGGCGACACCGGTGCGCGCCTGCATCGGCCACCAGTCCGGGTCGCGGGTGACCGACCCCTCCGGGTAGATCACCACGACGTTGCCGGCCGCGAGGTCGGCCCGGGCCTCCTCCAGCGACCGGGCCGCGTCCGAGGAGCCCCGGGCGACCGGCATCTGCCCGGCCTGGCGCAGCAGGGTGCCGAGCAGCCCCTTGAAGACGGCGTCCTTGATGAGGAAGTGCGGCACCCGGCCCTGGTCCCACACCAGCCGGGCGCAGGCCAGCGGGTCCACGACGGAGACGTGGTTGACGACCACCAGCACCGGGCCGGTGGCCGGCAGCCGCTCGCCGTGCCGGTACCGGAGCCGGTAGAGCAGGGACGCCGTCGGGTAGATGAGCACCACCGCCAGCCGCAGCGCCCACGGGATGTGGCCCCGCGTCCGCCGCTTGGGCGGCCGTTCCCCGGCCACCTCGGGGGACGTTCCCTGCGTCACCGGCACCCCTCTCGCTCGCTGTGACCCGGACCATGATCGACCCTGGCGCCCCGCCGACCGCCCACCGGGTCCTCCGTGCGCGCCGCCCCGACGGGCCGGTGTGCTCACATTGTGGCCGTGGAGTGGTCCGTCGTCGTCCCGGCCAAGCGGCTGGCGGTGGCCAAGACCCGGCTCGCCCCGCTCACCGGCGCCGCCGCGGAGCTGCACGCCGACCTCGTGCTCGCGCTGCTGGCCGACACCGTCACCGCCGCCCTGGCCGCCGCGTCGGGCGGCACGGCGGTGGCCGACGTCGTGGTGGTCACCGACGACCCCCGGGCGGCGGCGGTGGTCACCGGGCTCGGCGCCCGCACGGTGCCCGACGAGCCCGACCGCGGCCTGAACCCCGCCCTGGCCCACGGCGCCCGCGCCGCGCGGACGGCCGCCGTGGCGGCGCTGTCGTCGGACCTGCCCGCCCTGCGGCCGGCGGAGCTCGCCGCCGCGCTGGCGGCGGCCGAGGGCACCGCCCGGGGCCTGGTCGCCGACGCGGCGGGCACGGGCACCACCCTGCTCACCGCCCGCGCGGGCGACCTGGACCCGCGTTTCGGGGCGGGGTCGGCGGCCGCCCACGCGGCCGGGGGCGCGCGGCCGCTGACCGGCGACTGGCCGGGGCTGCGCCGCGACGTCGACACCGCCGCCGACCTGGCCGAGGCGGTGCGGCTCGGCGTCGGCCGGCACACCGCGGGGGTGCTGCCCCGCCTGCCGCTGCCGGCGCCCCCGCGCTGACCTGCGGGAGTCCCCCGCCATCGCTCGCCGTTCACCTTCCTGCGGCACGATGACGCCGTGGCCGAGACGACGACCGACACTCCCGCGCCCCGGGCCGAGCTGCCGCCCGACCGCTTCCTCAACCGGGAGCTGTCCTGGCTGGACTTCAACGCGCGGGTGCTCGAGCTGGCCGAGGACGGCTCGCTGCCGCTGCTGGAGCGGATGAAGTTCCTGGCCATCTTCGCCAGCAACCTCGACGAGTTCTTCATGGTCCGCATCGCCGGCCTCAAGCGGCGGCAGAGCACCGGCCTCACGGTCCGCTCCCCGGACGGGCTCACCATCCGCGAGCAGCTCGCCCGCGTCACCGAGCGCACCCAGGAGCTGGTGCACCGGCACGCCTCGTGCTTCGCCGGCGACGTCCGGCCGCTGCTGGAGGCCGAGGGCATCCGCATCGTGCACTGGGACGACCTCGCCGACTCCGACGCGCTGCGGCTTCGCGAGTACTTCCGCGACCAGGTGTTCCCGGTGCTCACCCCGCTGGCGGTGGACCCGGCCCACCCGTTCCCCTACATCAGCGGGCTGTCGCTCAACCTCGCCGTCTCCGTCCGCGACCCCGACACCGGCGCCCCGCGGTTCGCCCGGCTCAAGGTGCCCAACAACGTGCCGCGGTTCGTGCAGGTGGGGACGGCGGACGCGACGGCGACCTTCCTCCCGCTGGAGGACCTGATCGCCGCGCACCTGCCGCAGCTGTTCCCCGGCCTCGACGTGCTCGAGCACCACCTGTTCCGGGTCACCCGCAACGCCGACCTGGAGGTCGAGGAGGACCGCGACGAGGACCTGCTGCAGGCCCTGGAGCGCGAGCTGGCCCGCCGCCGGTTCGGCCCCGCGGTGCGGCTGGAGGTCCACGACACGATGGACCCGCGGATCCTCGACGTCCTGGTCTCCGAGCTGGAGGTCAGCCCGCAGGACGTCGTCACCGTGCCGGGCCTGCTGGACCTGGCCGCGCTGATGGCCCTCTACGACCTCGACCGGCCCGAGCTCAAGGACGAGCCGTTCGTGCCGGCCACCCACCCGCGGCTGTCGGAGGGCGAGACGCCCATGAGCGTCTTCGCCACCCTGCGCGAGGGTGACGTGCTGGTGCACCACCCGTACCACTCGTTCGCCACGAGCGTGCAGCGGTTCATCGAGCAGGCCGCCGCCGACCCCAACGTGCTGGCGATCAAGCAGACGCTGTACCGCACCTCGGGTGACTCTCCCATCGTCAACGCGCTGATCGACGCGGCCGTGGCCGGCAAGCAGGTCGTCGTCCTCGTGGAGATCAAGGCGCGCTTCGACGAGGAGGCCAACATCACGTGGGCCCGCGAGCTGGAGCGGGCCGGTTGTCACGTCGTGTACGGCCTGGTCGGGCTGAAGACCCACTGCAAGACCGCGCTCGTCGTCCGCCGCGAGGGCGGGGTCATCCGCCGGTACTGCCACATCGGCACCGGCAACTACAACCCGAAGACGGCGCGGATCTACGAGGACCTCGGCATCCTCACCGCCGACCCGCGGGTCGGCGCCGACCTCACCGACCTGTTCAACACGCTGACCGGCTACTCGCGGCAGACGACCTACCGGCAGCTGATGGTGGCTCCGCACGGCGTCCGGACCGGGCTGGTGGAGAAGATCCGGCGGGAGGCCCGGCACGCCGCGGAGGGCCGCCCGGCCCGCATCCGGTTCAAGGTCAACTCCCTGGTCGACGAGAGGGTCATCGACGCGCTCTACGACGCCTCCTGCGCCGGGGTGCCGGTGGAGCTGTTCATCCGCGGCATCTGCGCGCTGCGGCCCGGTGTGCCGGGCCTGTCGGAGAACGTCCGGGTGCACTCGATCGTGGGCCGGTTCCTGGAGCACTCCCGGGTCTTCCACTTCCGCAACGGCGGCGAGGGCGAGTGGTGGATCGGCAGCGCCGACCTCATGCACCGCAACCTCGACCGGCGGGTGGAGGTGCTGCTGCGGGTCTGCGAGGAGGGCGCGCAGCGGCAGCTGGTGGCGATGTTCGACTCCGCCATGGCCCCGGACGTGCGCTGCTGGGAGCTCGGCCCGGACGCGCGGTGGACGCGCCGGGAGGGCCGCGACCACCAGGCGGGCCTGATGGCCGCCGTCGTCGAGCAGGTGGGCTGAGCCGGTGGCCGACGAGGTGGTCGCGGCCGCCGGCGGCGCGGTCTGGCGGCGCACGGCCGACGGCGAGGTCGAGACCGCGGTGGTGCACCGGCCGCGCTACGACGACTGGTCGCTGCCCAAGGGCAAGCACGACGAGGGGGAGGCGCTGATCGAGACCGCGGTGCGCGAGGTCGGCGAGGAGACCGGCCTGGCCGTGGTCGTCGGCCGGCGCAGCCTGCGCACGGAGTACGCGGTCGAGGCCGGCACCAAGCGGGTGGACTACTGGCTGATGGAGGCCGTCGGCGGGGCGTTCGAGCCCGGGCACGAGACCGACGAGCTGCGCTGGCTGCCGGTCGACGCGGCCGCCGACCTGGTCACCCACGACCACGACCGCGCGGTGCTGGCCGACCTCGCGCGCGCCGACCTGCCGCGCTCGCCCACGCTGCTGCTGGTGCGGCACGCGCGGGCCGGCAGCCGGTCGGACTGGGACGGCGACGACGACCTGCGGCCCCTGGACGGCAAGGGCCGCCGGCAGGCGCGGCGGCTGGCCGAGGTGCTGCCGCTGTTCGCGCCCACGGCGGTGCTGTCGGCGGAGCGGACCCGCTGCCGGGAGACCGTGGAGCCGCTGGCCGAGGCGCTGGGCCTGCCCGTCCAGCCGCTGCCGGAGGTGGGCGAGGAGGAGTTCGCCGCCGACCCGCAGGCGGCGCTGGCCGCGATCGATCGTCTGCTGGAGCCGCGGCCGGGGCCCGGGGTCACCGTGGTGTGCAGCCAGGGCGGCGCGATCCCCTCGATGCTGATGAGCCTGGGGGTCCGCTGGGCCGGGGTGGCCGGGGCGCTGTGGCCGCCGGCGGCCAAGGGCAGCACCTGGGTGCTCGGCGGCCGCCACGGGGCGCTGCTCGCCGACTACTACCGCGACTTCGCCCCGGACCCGGACGCCACCGGCCCCGGCGTCCACGTCGGCGTCCTCTCGGATCAGGGGACCTGATCATCGAGCGTCCTCCCTCACCGCGGACGGTGAGGGAGGACGCTCTGCGATCAGGTCGGCTGATCGTGGCCGGACGGCGTCAGGCGGGGAGCGCGGGCAGCGCCCGGGGCTTCCAGGCGGGGCGGGCGGCCTCGTAGGCCTCGATGTCGGCCAGGTGGCGCTCGGTCAGGCCGACGTCGTCCAGGCCCTCCAGCAGCCGCCAGCGGGTGTAGTCGTCGATCGCGAACGGGACGACGCGATGCTCTCCCCCGCCCGCCCGGAAGCGGACCTCCTTGGCCTGCAGGTCGACGGTGACCTCGGTGGCCGGGTCGGCCTCCCCGGCGGCCCACAGCGCCTCGACCTCGTCCTGCGGCAGCAGCACGGTGAGCAGGCCCGCCTTGGTCGAGTTGTTGCGGAAGATGTCGGCGAACCGCGAGCTGATGACGACGCGGAAGCCGCCGTCCAGCAGGGCCCAGACCGCGTGCTCGCGGGAGGAACCGGTGCCGAAGTCCGGGCCGGCGACGAGCACCGAGGCGCCCTGGTACTGCGGCTGGTTGAGCACGAAGTCCGGCTCGTTGGTCCGCCAGGCCTCGAACAGCCCGTCCTCGAAGCCGGTGCGGGTGATCCGCTTCAGGTAGACGGCCGGGATGATCTGGTCGGTGTCGACGTTGCTGCGGCGCAGCGGCGCGACGGTGCCGGTGTGGGTCGTGAAGGCGTCCATGGGGGTCTCCGGTCGGTCAGACGGTCGCGGGGGCCGGCGCGTCGGCCAGGTCGGCGGGGGCGGCCAGGTGCCCGGCGAGGGCGGTCGCCGCGGCGACGGCCGGCGACACCAGGTGGGTGCGCCCGCCCTTGCCCTGCCGGCCCTGGAAGTTCCGGTTGCTGGTGGAGGCCGACCGCTCCCCCGGGGCCAGCTGGTCGGGGTTCATGCCCAGGCACATGGAGCACCCGGCCCCGCGCCACTCCGCGCCGGCCTCGACGAACACCGCGTCCAGGCCCTCGGCCTCGGCCTGCGCCTTGACGGCGACGGAGCCGGGGACGACGAGCATCCGGGTGTTGGCGTCGATCCGCTTCCCGCGCAGCAGCTCGGCGGCCACCCGCAGGTCCTCGATCCGGCCGTTGGTGCACGAGCCCAGGAACACCGTGTCGACCGAGATCTCGCGCAGCGGCGTGCCGGGGGTCAGCCCCATGTAGGCCAGCGCGCCCTCGACGTCGCGCCGCTCGTTCTCGTCGGCGATGTCGGCGGGGTCGGGCACCCGCTCGGCGATCGGCAGGCCCTGGCCCGGGTTGGTGCCCCACGTGACGAACGGGGTGAGCGACGCCGCGTCGATGTGCACCTCGCGGTCGAAGACGGCGCCCTCGTCGGTGCGCAGCGTCGACCAGTACTCCACCGCGGCGTCCCAGTCGGCGCCCTGCGGGGCGTGCGGCTTGCCCCTCAGGAACTCGAAGGTCGTCTCGTCCGGCGCGATCAGCCCGGCCTTGGCGCCGGCCTCGATCGACATGTTGCAGATGGTCATCCGGGCCTCCATCGACATCTTCTCGATGGCGCTGCCGCGGTACTCGATGACGTGGCCCTGGCCGCCGCCGGTCCCGATCTGGGCGATGACGGCGAGGATGACGTCCTTGGCGGAGACCCCGGGGGACAGCTCGCCGTCGACGGTGACCGCCATCTGCTTGGGCCGGTACTGCGGCAGCGTCTGCGTCGCCAGCACGTGCTCGACCTCGCTGGTGCCGATGCCGAAGGCCAGCGCGCCGAAGGCGCCGTGGGTCGAGGTGTGGCTGTCGCCGCAGACGATGGTCATGCCCGGCTGGGTGAGCCCCAACTGCGGGCCGATGACGTGCACGATGCCCTGGTCGCGGTCGCCCATGGGCGCCAGCCGGATGCCGAACTCGGCGGCGTTGCGGCGCAGCGCCTCCACCTGGGCGCGGCTGACCGGGTCGGCGATCGGCGCGAGGATGTCCAGGGTCGGGACGTTGTGGTCCTCGGTCGCCATCGTGAGGTCGGAACGGCGCACCGGGCGGCCGGCGGCCCGCAGCCCGTCGAAGGCCTGGGGGCTGGTGACCTCGTGCACCAGGTGCAGGTCGATGTAGAGCAGGTCCGGCTCGCCCTCGGTGCTGCGCACGACGTGGGCGTCGTAGACCTTCTCGGCCAGGGTCTTCGGCACGGCGGTGTCCCTCCGGGTGACACGTCCCGCTGGCTTCTCACCCAGTGGGATGCGAGTATTGCTGTGTGGGACAGCCTAACCCCGTGGCCGTGCTGGACAAAGCAGTGGCGATCCTGCGGGCCGTCGCCGAGCACCCGGCGACCCTCGCCGAGCTCGTCGCGCGCACCGGCCTGCCCCGCGCGACCGCGCACCGGCTGGCCGTGGCGCTCGAGGGCCACCGCCTGGTCCGGCGCACCGAGACCGGCGCCTGGGCGCCCGGCCCGGGCCTGGCCGAGCTGGGTCGCAGCGGCGCCGACCTCGGCGAGCTGGCCGGCCGGCACCTGGCGGCGCTGCGCGACGCGAGCGGGGAGAGCGCCCAGTTCTACGTGCGCGACGGCGGCTCGCGGGTGTGCATCGCCGCGGCCGAGCGGGCGTCGGGCCTGCGGGACACGGTGCCGGTGGGCGCGCGGCTGCCGATGACGGCGGGGTCGGCGGCGCACGCGCTGCTCGCCTTCGCCCCGGCCGAGGAGGTGACGCCGCTGCTGCCCTCGGCGAGCTTCACCGCGCGCACCCTGCTCGACGTCCGCCGGCGCGGCTGGGCGCACAGCATCGCCGAGCGCGAGCCCGGCGTGGCCTCGCTGTCGGCCCCCGTCCGCGACGCCACCGGCGGCGTCCTGGGCGCCGTGTCGATCAGCGGGCCGGTCGAGCGGCTGGGGCGGCGCCCCTCCCCCGAGGTCGTCACCGCCGTGCTCGAGGCGGCCGGCGCGATCGGCCGCGCCGCCCGCTGAGGCGGTTGACCCAAGCCCCTTCCCCCGGGCGCGGCCCTCGCGTACACACCCGGCATGACCGCCACCGACACCGGCACGGCTGCCGCGCCCGCCGGCCGGGCCCGCATCGCCGCGCCCGGCGAGGGCATCGGCCTCGACGAGCTCGCGCTGGCCGCGCGCAACCACGGGATGCCGCTGGAGGCGCTGCGCTACGACGTCACGCCGCCCGGCCTGCACTACGTCCTCACCCACTACGACATCCCCGCGCTCGACCCGCAGGACTGGCGGCTGGTGGTCACCGGGGCCGTCGACCGGCCGCTGGAGCTCGACCTGACCGCACTGCGCGCCCGGCCCGCGCAGACCGAGCGGGTGACCCTGGAGTGCGCGGGCAACGGCCGGGCGCGGTTCGAGCCGCGGCCGGTGAGCCAGCCCTGGCTGCTGGAGGCGGTCGGCACCGCGGAGTGGACCGGCACCTCCCTGGCCGCCCTGCTCGCCGAGGCCGGCGTCTCACCGCGGGCGGTCGACGTCGTGTTCACCGGCGCCGACCACGGGGTCGAGCGCGGCGTGGAGCAGGACTACGCGCGGGGCCTGCCGGTGGCCGAGGCGCTGCGCCCGGACGTGCTGCTGGCCTGGCAGATGAACGGCGCCGACCTCCCGCCCCAGCACGGGGCGCCGGTGCGGCTGGTCGTCCCCGGCTGGTACGGCATGGCGCACGTGAAGTGGCTGACCCGCGTCGAGGTGCTGGAGCGGCCCTTCGACGGGTTCCAGAACGCGACCGCCTACCGGCTGAAGGTGGACCGCGACGAGCCGGGCACCCCGGTCGACCGGATCCGCCCGCGGGCCCTGCTCGCCCCGCCCGGCCACCCCGACTTCATGACCCGCGAGCGGTTCGTCCGCTCGGGCCGCGTCGTCCTCACCGGGCGCGCCTGGTCCGGCCGCGCGCCGCTGACCCGGGTGGAGGTCAGCACCGACGGCGGGGCGACCTGGGCCGACGCGGACCTCGCCGCCCCCGACCCGGCGCACCCCTCCGCCTGGCGGGCGTGGTCCCTGGAGTGGACGGCGGCGCCGGGCCGCCACGAGCTCGTGGTGCGGGCCCGGGACGAGGCCGGCGCGCAGCCGCTGGAGCAGGAGTGGAACCGCCAGGGGATGGCGAACAACCTGGTGCAGCGGGTCCCGGTGACCGTGGCCTAGCGGGTTGCCGTCGGGCGGTCGGGCTGGTCGCGCCCGGCCGCGCCCACGGCCAGCGGGCGCACCAGCCCGGGGGCCTTCGGCAGCTCGGCCCGCCGGGCGTCGCCGACCGTGAAGCCGGCCCGCCGGAGGGCGGCCTCGGTGGCGCGGTTGGGGTGGCAGCCGTCGGCGAACCACCCCCACGGCCGCTCCAGGCGGTCCTGCCAGCGGACCAGCCGCCCGCCGTCGCCGCGGACGTGCTCGAGGTAGAGGAGCGTGCCCCCGGGGCGCAGGACGCGGTACAGCTCGGCGGCGGCGCGCGCGAGGTCCCCGACGCTGCACAGCACCAGGGTCGAGACGACCGTGTCGAAGCTCGCGTCGGCGAACGGCAGCGACTCGGCCGGCGCCTCCACGACCTCGGCCGCGCGGCCGGACCCCTCCGCGGCGAGGCGCGCGCGCAGCCGCCGGGCCATGTGCGGGCTCGGCTCGGTGAGCACCAGACGGGTCACCGCGTCCGGGTAGAGGACGACGTTGTGCCCGGTGCCCGCTCCGACCTCGAGCACCTCGCCGCGCGCCCGGGTCAGGAGCTCCGCGCGCATCGCCCGCAGGCCCGCGTCCTCGGTGCCCTGCAGCGCGCGGTCGTACAACGCCGCGAACAGCCGGCTGGCCACGGCGGGCAGGCTACGCCGGTCGTGGCCGTCCCGGTCCCCGCTCGAACGCGGGGCCCGGGCCGCGGCTCAGTGCCGCGGCGGCCCCGTGGTCGCGCCGGTGCCGTCGTCCACGCCCTCCCCCGGCGCGTGGGGCGGCTCGACGACGGCCGGCCGCCACCGCGTCCACAGGAAGAAGGCGAGGGCCACGACCACCATCGCGAGGCCGGCCCAGAGGTTGGCGTTGACGCCGCCGGTCTTCTCCCGGTCGCTGGCCGTCTCGCCGAACAGGCCGACGATCACCAGGACGACGCCGTAGAAGCCGATCAGCGCGGCGATCACGTTGCGGACGTCGAACGCCCCGGCGGCGTGCTTCCGGCCGGAGGGCTGCTCTGCGGGCGTGCTGCTCATCGAGGGCTCCTCAGCGGAAGATCAGGTTCAGGGCGATGACCATGACCAGCGAGATGCCCGCCAGCTTGGTCGGGGACTGGTACCAGGGCAGGCGGTGCGCCTCGGGGTCGGTGCGCTGTTCCTTCGGGGTCTCGGAGTAGACGAGGCCCACGAGCGCCTCCACCGGCTTCGGCCTGGTGACCTGGGTGACCGCGACGCTCACCACGATGTCGACGACGAACGCCGCGCCGGCGGCCACGAAGCTCGCGCCCTGGCCGCTGAGCGGCAGCACCCCCAGCGACGCCGAGCCGAAGGAGTCCTCGCTGAGCAGCGCCACCAGGACCGCCGCCAGGGTGCCGGACACCAGGCCGGTCCACCCGGCGGTCGCCGTCATCCGCTTCCAGAACATGCCGAGGATGAACGTGGCGAACAGCGGCGCGTTGAAGAAGCCGAACAGCGTCTGCAGGTAGTCCATCAGGTTGCTGTAGCCCGACGCGATCAGCGCCGTCCCGATGGCGACGACCGTGGCCCCGACGGTCGCCCAGCGGCCGATGTTCAGGTAGTAGCCGTCGGGCCGGTCCTTCTTCACGTACTGCTGCCAGATGTCGTAGCTGAACACCGTGTTGAAGGCCGAGATGTTGGCCGCCATGCCGGCCATGAACGCGGCGAGCAGGCCGGCGATCGCGACGCCGAGCAGGCCGTTGGGCAACACCTCCGCGATCAGCGCCAGGATCGAGTCGTTGTAGTCGAGGTCGCTCTCCTGACCGGCCTTGAGCGCCTCGATGCCCGGCACGAGGACGGCGGCGATCATGCCCGGGATCACCACGACGAACGGGACGAACATCTTCGGGAACGACCCGATGATGGGGGTGCTGCGCGCCGCGGACATCGACTTGGTCGCCATCGCCCGCTGCACCTCGACGAAGTTCGTCGTCCAGTAGCCGAAGGAGAGCACGAAGCCGAGGCCGAAGACGATGCCGACGACCGACCAGAAGGAGCTGGCGAAGCCGGTCAGCTCGGTGCCGGGCCAGGAGGACAGGTCGCCCTCGTTGCCCGCGTCGGTGATCGAGTCGATCAGCCCGCCGACGCCGCCGACCCGGTGCAGGCCGATCAGCGTCAGCGGCGTCAGCGCCGCGACGATCACGAAGAACTGCAGCACCTCGTTGTAGATCGCCGCCGACAGCCCGCCGAGGGTGATGTAGCTGAGCACCACGGCCGCCGCCACGATCAGCGACAGCCACAGCGGCCAGCCCAGCAGCGCCTCGACGATGCTGGCCAGCAGGTAGAGGTTGATGCCGGCGATGAGGATCTGCGCGACGGCGAAGCTGATCGCGTTCACCAGGTGGGCGCCGGTCCCGAACCGCCGGCGCATGAACTCCGGGACGCTGCGGACCTTCGACCCGTAGTAGAAGGGCATCATCACGACACCCAGGAAGAGCATCGCGGGGACGGCGCCGATCCAGAAGTAGTGCATGGTCGGCATGCCGTACTGGGCGCCGTTGGCCGACATGCCGACGATCTCGACGGCCCCGAGGTTGGCCGAGATGAAGGCCAGGCCGGTGACCCAGGCCGGCAGGGAACGGCCGGAGAGGAAGAAGTCGAGGCTGTCGGAGACCCGCCGCCGCGCGGCGAAGCCGATCATCAGCACGACGGCGAAGTAGACGATGACGAGCAGGTAGTCCACCGGCTCGGCGTCGAGACGCAGTTCGTCCACGCGGACCTCCAGGTGAGCGGGGTGTTCAGCCGATCCGGCGGGCCCCCCGTGACGGCACGGCGAGGGAGGTCCGGGGCGCGCTGTACCCCTCTTCCCGGAATCGACGCGTGATCACCTCGGTCACCTGATCGACGGACCCCGCCTCGACCAGCACGATCGCGCTGCCCCCGAACCCGCCGCCGACCATCCGGGCCCCGGCGGCGCCGGCCCCCACCGCGGCCTCCACGCACGCGTCCAGCTCCGGCGTGGAGATCGAGAAGTCGTCGCGCAGCGAGGCGTGCCCGGCGGTGAGCACCGGCCCGACCGCGCGCGGGTCGCCGGTGCCGCGCAGCAGGTCGACGACCTCCAGCACCCGGGCGTCCTCGGTGACCACGTGGCGGGCGCGGCGGAGCAGGACGGCGCCGTCGTCCGTGCCGTCGTCCAGCGGCGCCAGGGCGGCGGCGTCGGGGACGTCGCGCAGCGCGGGCACGCCCAGGCGCTCCGCGGCCCGCTCGCACTCCCGGCGCCGGTCGCCGTAGCCGCCGCCGGCGTGGCTGTGCGTCGTCCCGGTGTCGACGACGAGCAGCACGAGCCCGGCCGCCTCGAGGTCCAGCGGCACCTGCTCGCTGCTGCGGTCGCGGGTGTCGAGGAACAGCGCGTGCCCGGCGGTGCACAGCAGCGACGCGGACTGGTCGAGGATCCCGGTGGGCGCCCCGACGAAGTCGTTCTCCGCGGCGCGGGCGACGTCGACGAGGTCGGCGACGGCCAGCTCCGGGGCGGCCAGGTCGCGCAGCGCCAGCGCCACCGAGCACGACAGCGCCGCCGACGACGACAGCCCCATCCCGGCCGGGACGTCGCCGTCGACGAGGACGCTCACCCCGCCGGGCACCCGCTCCCGCAGCTCCTGGACCACCCCGGCCGCGTAGCCGGCCCAGCCGGCGGGGGAACCGGGCGCGAGGTCGGCCAGGGCGAGTTCCACCCGCTGGTCGGGGTGCTGGGCGGAGACGAGCGCGACGCGGCCGTCGGAGCGGCGGGCGGCCGCCGCCCGGGTCGTCTGCCCGAGCGCCACGGGCAGCACGAAGCCCTCGTTGTAGTCGGTGTGCTCGCCGATGACGTTGACCCGCCCGGGCGCTGCCCAGACCCCCTCGGGCCCGGCGTCGAAGGCGGCGGCGAACGCGGCCCGCGCGGCGGCCGACAGCTCGGCGTCGGGCCTCACCACGTCACGGTGCCCATGGCTCGGTCCCGGACCCGCTCCGCTCGTCGGTCGCCGGTGCTCCCTGCGATGCTCACTCGCCCATCACCTGCACGTTCCGCAGCTGCTCGGCGACGTCCTCGGGGGTGGTGTCGCTGATGAACGCGCCCATCCCGGACTCCGACCCCGCCAGGTACTTCAGCTTCCCGGGCGCCCGCCGGAAGCTGAACAGCTGCAGGTGCAGCCACCAGTCCTCGCGGCCGCGGCGCACCGGGGCCTGGTTCCAGGCGGCGATGTAGTTCATCGGCTCGTCGAAGCGGTGCGCGAAGCGGCCGAGCGCGTCGCGCAGCATGCCCGCGAGGGAGTCGCGCTCCGCCCCGGTCAGCGCGGGCAGGTCGGGCACCCGCCGGTTGGGGAACAGCTGCAGCTCGTAGGGCCAGCGGGCGGCGGCGGGCACGAACGCCGTCCAGTGCTCGTCGGCGGCGACCACCCGGGGGCCGCCGCGCTCGGCGGCGACGACGTCGGCGAACAGGTCGCCGCCGGTCTCCGCCCGGTGCCGCTCGACCGAGGCCAGCAGCCGCTCGGCGCGGGCCGGGAGGTAGGAGTAGGCGTAGACCTGCCCGTGCGGGTGGGCCAGGGTCACCCCGATCTCCTCGCCGTGGTTCTCGAACGGGAACACGTACTCGACGCCCTCGATCGCCGACAGGGCCTCGGTGCGGTCGGCCCAGACGTCGACGAGCAGCCGCAGGCGCTCCGGCGGGAGGTCGGCCGGCTCCCGGTCGTGGTCGCTGGTGAAGACCACCACCTCGCAGCGGCCGAAGCCCGGCCGCAGCGGCGCGTACGGGGCGCCGGGGGCGGTGGGCGGCACGTCGGGGTCGACCCCGGTGGCCAGCGACGGGAAGCGGTTCTCGAAGACGACCACCTGGTAGTCGGCCTCGGGCACCTCCGTGGGCGGGCGGCCCGGCCGGGTCGGGCACAGCGGGCACTCGTCGGCCGGCGGGAGGAAGGTGCGGGACTGCCGGTGCGCGGCGTAGGCCACCCACTCCCCCAATAGGGCGTCCCAGCGCAGCTGCGAGTGGGTGCTCACCGGGGGCAGGTCACGCGTGTCCTCGCCGTCGTGCACCGCCGGCGAGCCGTCGGCGTCGAAGTAGAGGATCTCCCGGCCGTCGGCCAGCCGACGACTCGTCCGGATCACCGCGAACCCGCCTCCCTGCTGCCCCGGCGGGGCGGCGCCGTGCACCGACGCTAGTCGCGCCCCCTCCCGGCCGCCGCGCGCGGGGGCTCGGGGACGGCGAGAGCCCCCGGCCGGGGAGGCCGGGGGCTCTCGAGCGCGTAGCCCCGAAGGGATTCGAACCCTCGCTACCGCCGTGAGAGGGCGGCGTCCTGGGCCGCTAGACGACGGGGCCGTGCACCGCCATGCTGCCACGCCGCGGCCGAACGTCCGCAGGCGGGGGTGGCGGGCCCGGGAACGGCGAGAGCCCCCGGCCGGGGAGGCCGGGGGCTCTCGGACGCGTAGCCCCGAAGGGATTCGAACCCTCGCTACCGCCGTGAGAGGGCGGCGTCCTGGGCCGCTAGACGACGGGGCCGTGCGGTACTGCGGTGGTGCTGAGGAGATGGCGCTTCCTCGCTGGGGTACCAGGACTCGAACCTAGACTAACGGAACCAGAAACCGTCGGGCTGCCAATTACCCCATACCCCAAGGGTCGTGCACGCCTCGCGGCGCAGGGACAACCATACCCGACGGCCACGGAGCCGCCGCGCACCCCCCTCCCTCAGCGGGCCGCGACCGCCGGCCGCAGGTCCTGGGCGGGGGTCCGGGTGGCGGGCGGGCGGCGGGCGGCCGAGCGCCGGACCAGCAGCACGTAGGCGGCCATGGCGAGCACGTCGAGGACGACGACGAGCAGGCCGGCCCAGCCGCTGACCACCGCCTCGGTCTCCACCCCCTCCCCCAGCGCGCCGGCGAGCACGAACACCAGGACGTTGTTGACCGCGTGCAGCACGATCGCCGCCTCCAGCCCCCCGGTCAGCCACACCACCGCCGAGGCGGCCAGGCCGAACGCGAACCGGTCGAGGAAGAGCAGCACGTCGCCGGGCACGTGCGCCAGCGAGAACAGCGCGGCGGTGAGCACCGCAGCGACCAGCGCCCCGGCCCGCTCCCGGCCGATCCACGCCGCGACCGCCTGGCTCAGGTAGCCGCGGAACACGTACTCCTCGGCGGCCGACTGCAGCGGCGTGGTGAGGACGACGAGGACCAGCAGCCAGGCGAACGAGCGGATCGGCCCGGTGACCTCGGCGCCGTCGTCGAACGCGAACCCGAGCACGACCTGCACGCCGATGCCCAGCCCCAGGGCCAGCAGCGCCAGGGGCACGTAGGCGCGGAACAGCCCCCAGCGCAGCCGGCCGAGCACGGACGACGAGGAGCCGATGCCCATCTGGTGGGCCGCCACCCAGCACAGCCACACGACCGGGATCGCGACGATCAGGCTGAGGTTGGTGATCAGCAGCGTCCACGGGTCGGTGAGGTCGTCGAACTCCAGGTCGACGGTGCCGCGCGCGACGACCGCCAGCGCCCCGACGAAGATCACCACCACCGCGGCGACCGTGTAGACGACGGCGAACAGCAGCAGCCCGAGCAGCGGCCGCCACCACCGCCAGGTGCGCGAGCGCATCACGAGCACGTAGGGCGTCGGGACGTCGTGCGGCAGCGGCGGCGGCAGCGCCCACGGCGGCGGCCCGTACGGCGGGTGGCCGGGCGGCGGCCCGTAGAACGGCGGGTGGCCGGCGAGGGGGCCGCCGGGCGGGACGGCGCCGCCGGGCAGCACCCAGGGCGGCGGCGGGCCGGCCGTGGGCGTGTGCGGGCCGGCGGGCATCGGGACGGGCCCCAGCGGCCACGGGACCGGGCCGGGCGCCCCGGGGGGCGCGGGCTGGTGCCGGCCGGGCAGCGCGCCGGGGACCCGGGGCGGGGCGGCGTAGGGGGCCGTGGGCGGCGGACCGGCGTAGGGCTCGTCGTCGTCCCCGCCGGCCCACGGCCCGCCCACCCCGGTCATCCCGCCCCCCTCACCCCGTGCTGGCGCGGGCCGCGGCGAGCCGGGCGAGCGTCCGCTCGCGGCCGAGGAGCTCGATGGACTCGTAGAGCGGCGGCGACACCGTCCGGCCGCTGACGGCGACCCGGACCGGCCCGAACGCCTGCCGCGGCTTGCGGCCCAGCCCGTCGACGAGGGCGGCCTTCAGCGCCTCCTCGATGGCCGCGGTCGACCAGTCGCCGAGGTCGGTCAGCGCCGCGGTGGCCGCGTCGAGGACCTCGGCGGCGTCGGCGCCGCTCAGCTGCTTGGCCGCGGCGGCCGGGTCGACTTCCACGTCGTCGGTGAACAGGAAGCCGAGCAGCCCGACGGCGTCGGAGAGGGTGATCATCCGCTCCTGCGCCAGCGGGGCGATCGCGGCCAGCACCCGCTCCTGCTCGGCCGTCGGCGGATCGGCCAGCAGCCCGGCGCCGACGAGGAACGGGCGGACCCGGTCGAGGAACTCCTCGAGCGGCAGCGCGCGCAGGTGGGTGGCGTTGATCGCCTCGGCCTTCTTCAGGTCGAAGCGGGCCGGGTTGGCGCTGACCCGGGTGACGTCGAAGGCCTCGACCATCTCGGCCACCGAGAACACGTCCCGGTCGTCGGCGATCGCCCAGCCGAGCAGGGCCAGGTAGTTGGTCAGCCCCTCGGGCAGGAAGCCGCGCTCGCGGTAGACGTCGAAGTTCGACTGCGGGTCGCGCTTGGACAGCTTCTTGTTGCCCTCCCCGAACACCAGCGGCAGGTGCCCGAAGCGCGGGGTGCCCTGCGCGACGCCGATGTCGGTGAGGGCCTGGTAGAGCGCGATCTGCCGCGGGGTGGAGGGCAGCAGGTCCTCGCCGCGCAGCACGTCGGTGATGCCCATCAGGGCGTCGTCCACCGGGTTGGTGAACGGGTACAGCGGGGCGCCGGTGCCGCGGAGCAGGACGAAGTCGGGCACCGAGCCCGCCGCGAACGTGATCTCCCCACGCACCAGGTCGGTCCAGGTCAGGTCGGTGTCGGGCATCCGCAGGCGCAGCACCGGCAGCCGGCCCTCGTCGCGGAAGGCCGCCTTCTGCGCCTCGGTGAGCTCGCGGTCGGCGTTGTCGTAGCCGAGCTTGGGGTCCTGGCCGGCCGCGCGGCGCCGGGCGTCGACCTCCTCGTTGGTGGAGAACGACTCGTAGGCGTGCCCGGAGGCCAGCAGCTTGGCGGCCACCTCCCGGTAGACGTCGGAGCGCTCGGACTGCCGGTAGGGGCCGTTCGGGCCGCCGACCTCGGGGCCCTCGTCCCAGTCCAGGCCCAGCCAGCGCATGCAGTCCAGCAGGTGCCGGTAGGACTCCTCGGTGTCCCGGGCGGCGTCGGTGTCCTCGATGCGGAAGACGAAGGTGCCGCCGGTGTGCCGGGCGTGCGCCCAGTTGAACAGCGCCGTCCGCATCGCGCCGACGTGCACCAGGCCCGTCGGGGACGGGCAGAAGCGGGTCTTCACGGTCACCGGGCGCCCCCGGCGGTGGAGACGGTGTCGGCGCCGGAGACGGTGTTGGTCAGCGTGCCCAGGCCCTCGATCGACACCTCGACGCGCTGGCCCGGCGCGATCGGCCCGACCCCGGACGGGGTGCCGGTGAGGACGACGTCGCCGGGCAGCAGCGTCATCACGCGGGAGATGTGGGAGACCAGCGTGGGCACGTCGAACAGCAGCTGGCTGGTGCGCCCCTGCTGGCGCAGCTCGCCGTCGACGGTGCAGGTGACCTCGATGTCGGCCGGGTCCTTGCCGATGCCGGGCAGGTCGGTCTCGATCCACGGGCCCAGCGGGCAGAAGGAGTCGAAGCCCTTGGCCCGGGTCCACTGCCCGTCGCTGCGCTGCATGTCCCGCTCGGTGACGTCGTTGCCGATCGTGTAGCCGAAGATGCTGGCCGGGACCTGCTCCGGGGTGACGTTGCGCGCGCCGCGGGCCCCGATGACGACGGCCAGCTCGGCCTCGTGGTGCACGTTGGTGCTGCCCGGCGGGATGCGGATGGCGTCGCCGGGGCCGATGACCGAGGTGGAGGGCTTGAGGAACAGCAGCGGCTCCTTCGGCGCGTCGCCGGTCTTCATCTCCGCCACGTGCGCGGCGTAGTTCTTCCCGACGCAGACCACCTTGCTCGGCAGGATCGGCGACAGCAGCCGGATGTCGGCCTGCGGGAAGCGCTGGCCGGTGAAGGAGATGGGGCCGAACGGGTGGCCGTCGATCTGGGCGACCTGGCCGTCGCCGTCGAGGACTCCGAAGGACATGCCCGAGGGCGAGGCGAAGCGGACGATGCGCACGCGTCGAGGCTACTGACCCCCGTCCCTGGGCCGCGCCGCCGCCGGACCCCTACGGTCTCCGGTGTGGCCTGCCGCCTGTCCGAGATCGTCGTCGACTCGCGCGACCCCGAGGCCCTCGCGGCCTGGTGGGCGCAGGTGCTCGGCTACCGCGTCCTGTCCCGCGACGACGACGGCGCGGTCGAGATCGGCCCGGAGGCCGGCTTCGGCGGTCCGGCGCCGACGCTGGTGTTCGCGCCGGTGGCCGACCCGGCCCCGGCCAAGCCGCGCCTGCACCTGGACGTCAACCCGACCGACCGCGACCAGGAGGCCGAGCTGCAGCGTCTGCTGGCCCTCGGCGCCGTCCCGGCCGACGTCGGGCAGACCGGCGACGAGAGCTGGCACGTGCTGGCCGACCCCGAGGGCAACCCGTTCTGCCTGCTCCGCAAGAGACTGGAGGAGATCTGAGTGATCGTCATCGTCGTGAAGTTCCCCGTCCGCCCCGAGCGCACCGAGGAGTGGACGGCCCTCGCCCGCGACTACGCGGCCGCCGTGAACGCCGAGGAGGGCAGCGTCTTCTTCGAGTGGTCGCGCAGCCTCGACGACCCGGACACCTTCGTCTGCATCGAGGGCTTCACGGACGCCGACGCGGGCGGCGCCCACGTCGGCACCGACCACTTCAAGCGCTTCGTCGACGTGGCCCCCGACCTGGTCAGCGCGCAGCCGCAGATCATCTACATCGACGCCCCCGAGGTCAGCGGCTTCGGCCCGATGGGCGAGATCCAGCCCCGCGGCTGAGCGCCGGCCAAGATCAGCCTCCCTGATCGTGGAGCGTCCTCCCTCACCGTGTGACGTGCGGGAGGACGCTCGATGATCAGGTGAGCTGATCCTGGCGCGGGCCGCGGTGGCGGACGGCGTAGGTGAGGGCGTCGACCAGCGCGTGCCAGCTGGCCTCGACGACGTTGTCGTGCACGCCGACGGTGGTCCACTCCCCCGTGCCGTCGGTGGTGTCGATCAGCACGCGCGTGCGGGCGCTGGTGCCGCCCTTCCAGCCGAGGATGCGGACCTTGTAGTCGGCCAGCTCCACCCCGGCCAGCTGCGGGTAGCGGCCGACCAGCGCCTGCCGCAGCGCGCGGTCCAGGGCGTTGACCGGGCCGTTGCCCTCGGCGGTGGAGATGATCCGCTCCGTCGTCCCGTCGGCGTTGGGCACGTGCACCTTGACCGTCGCCTCGCCGACCACCAGTCCGTTGCCCCAGTGCTCGACGGTGGCGCGGTAGCTCTCCAGCTCGAACAGCGGCGGCGGGGCGTCGGGCAGCTGGGCGCGCAGCAGCAGCTCGAAGCTGGCGTCGGCGGCCTCGAAGGACCAGCCGTCGGCCTCCAGCACCTTCACCTGGTCGACGACCCGGCCGATGGCGTCGCCGTGCCCGGCCAGGTCGACGCCGAGCTCGCGGCCCTTGAGCTCGACCGAGGCCCGGCCGGCCATCTCGGTGACCAGGATGCGCATGTCGTTGCCGACGACCGCGGGGTCCAGGTGGTTGTACAGCTCGGGGCTGACCTTGATCGCGCTGGCGTGCAGCCCGGCCTTGTGCGCGAACGCCGACGCCCCGACGAAGGGCTGGTGGTCGTCGGGGGCGATGTTGGCCAGCTCCGCGATCGCGTGGCTGACCCGCTGCAGCTCCGGCAGGCACTGCGCCGGGACGACGGGCAGGCCCAGCTTCGTGACCAGGTTGGCGATCAGCTGGAAGGTGTCGGCGTTGCCGGCGCGCTCCCCGTAGCCGTTGGCGGTGCCCTGCACGTGGGTGACGCCGGCCTCCACGGCGGCGAGGGTGTTGGCGACCGCGCAGCCGGTGTCGTTCTGGCAGTGGATGCCGAGCGTGCCGGTGGTGCGGGACCGGACGTCGGCCACCACCCGGCCGACGGTCATCGGCAGCATCCCGCCGTTGGTGTCGCACAGGACGCCGACCTCCGCGCCGGCGGCGAACGCCGACTCCAGCACCCGCACCCCGTAGTCGGGGTCGGCGGCGTACCCGTCGAAGAAGTGCTCGCAGTCGACGAACACCCGCCGGCCGTGCGCCACCAGGTGGGCGACGGTGTCGGCGACCATCGCCAGGTTCTCCTCCAGCGTCGTCCGCAGCGCCTCGCGGACGTGCCGGACGTCGGACTTGGCGACCAGGCACACCACCGGCGTCTCGGCGGCCAGCAGCGCGGCGACCTGCGGGTCGTCCTCCACCCGGACGCCGGCCTTGCGGGTGCTGCCGAAGGCGACCAGCACCGCGTGCCGCAGCTCCAGCTCGGTGCGGGCGCGGGCGAAGAACTCGGTGTCCTTGGGCAGCGCCCCGGGCCAGCCGCCCTCGATGTAGCCGACGCCGATCTCGTCGAGCAGCCGCGCGACGGCGAGCTTGTCGGCGACCGAGTAGCTCACGCCCTCGCGCTGCGCCCCGTCGCGCAGGGTGGTGTCGAAGACGTGGAAGTCGAGATCGGTGGACATCGGATCTCCTGCGGGGGTGGATTCGGCCCGGACACGAAAAAGACCCCCCGGGTACGGGAGGTCTGCGCGCAGTCGGGGAACGGACTGCGCGCTAGCGAATGACGATCGTGCCGGTGCGGTACATCGCCGCCGAGTAAAGCACACGGCGCCCGCCTCCCCGGAGGGCCGCGGGCGCCGGGGCCGCCGGGCTGTCGGCGCCGGGAGCGTCAGCCGGAGGCGAGCGCCGCCAGGCGGTCGCCGACCTCCTGCGTGCGGATCTGCGCCTGCGGGTCGCGGGTCGACAGGTCGAAGGCGACCGCCGCGTTGACCTTCTTCGCCTGGTCGGCGCGGCCGAGGTGCTCCAGGAGCAGCCCGACCGACAGGACGGTGGCGGTCGGGTCGGCGATCCCCTTGCCGGCGATGTCGGGCGCGGAGCCGTGCACCGGCTCGAACATGCTCGGGTTGGTGCCCGAGGCGTCGAGGTTGCCGCTGGCGGCCAGCCCGATGCCCCCGGTCACGGCGGCGGCCAGGTCGGTGACGATGTCGCCGAAGAGGTTGTCGGTGACGATGACGTCGAACCGGCCGGGGTCGGTCACGAAGAACATCGTCGCGGCGTCCACGTGCTGGTAGGCGACGGTGACCTCGGGGAACTCGGCCGAGACCTCCTCGACCGTGCGCGACCACAGCGAGCCGGCGTGGGTCAGCACGTTGGTCTTGTGGATCAGCGTCAGGTGCTTGCGGGGCCGGGCGACGGCCCGCTCGAAGGCGTACCGGACGACGCGCTCGACACCGAAGGCGGTGTTGAGGCTGACCTCGGTCGCGATCTCCTGCGGGGTGTCCTTGCGCAGCACGCCGCCGTTGCCGACGTAGGGGCCCTCGGTGCCCTCGCGGACGCACAGCATGTCGATCTCGCCGGGCGCGGCCAGCGGGCTGCGCACGCCGTCGAACAGCCGGGCCGGGCGCAGGTTGACGTGGTGGTCGAGCTCGAAGCGCAGCCGCAGCAGCAGCCCGCGCTCGAGGATCCCCGGCGGCACACCCGGGTCGCCGATGGCGCCGAGCAGGATCGCGTCGTGCTGGCGCAGCTCGTCGAGCACGCTGTCGGGCAGCAGCTCGCCGGTGCGCTGCCAGCGCGCCGCCCCCAGGTCGTAGGGGGTGGTCTCGACGTCGGGGACGACCTCCCCGAGGACCTTCAACCCCTCGGCCACGACCTCGGGGCCGATGCCGTCTCCCGCGATGACTGCCAGGCGCATGGGGCCCGACCCTAGCCGGGCCACCGCTGCGTCCTGCGTCACACGTCCGCGGCGCGCACCTGCCGGGCGCCGATGGAGGCGGCGATGTCGGCGAGCAGGTCGGCCGGCACCGGGCTGTCGACGGTGACGACCATGAGGGCCTCGCCGCCCCGGGTGGTCCGGCTGACCTGGGCGCCGGCGATGTTGATGCCGGCCGCCCCGAGCGCGGCGCCGACGGTGCCCACCACGCCGGGCCGGTCGGTGTAGACGAAGAACAGCAGGTGGCCCGACAGGTCCAGGTCGATGTCGAAGCCGTCGATCTCGGTCAGCTTGGGCAGCTGGTTCTTGCCGAACAGCGTGCCGGAGACCGTGACCTCGGTGCCGTCGGCCATCGCGCCGCAGACCCGGACCAGGTTGCGGAAGTCCGGGCTCTCGACGTCGCTGGTCAGGGCCACCGCGAGCCCGCGCTGCTCGGCGAGCAGCGGGGCGTTGACGTAGGTGACCTGGTCCTCGACGACGTCGGCGAAGACGCCCTTGAGGACGGCGAGCTGCACGACCGACACGTCGTACTCGGCCAGCTTGCCGCGCACGTCCACGGTGACCGACTGCGCCAGCCCGCCGGCGACCGCGGTGAACACGGTGCCCAGCCGCTCGGCCAGCGGCAGCCCGGGCCGCACGTCCTCGGCGACGACCCCGCCGGCCTGCACGTTGACCGCGTCGGGCACGAACTCGCCCTGCAGCGCCAGCCGCACCGAGTGGGCCACGGCCGCCCCGGCCTTGTCCTGCGCCTCGGTGGTGGAGGCGCCCAGGTGCGGGGTGACGACGGTGTTCCGCAGCTCGAACAGCGGGCTGTCGGTGGTGGGCTCCCGGGCGAACACGTCGATGCCCGCCGCGCCCACCTGGCCCGACTTGAGGGCGTCGGCGAGGGCCGCCTCGTCGACGAGCCCGCCGCGCGCGGCGTTGACCAGGACGACGCCGCGCTTGGTGGTGGCCAGCTCGGCCGCGCCGATCAGCCCGACCGTCTCGGGGGTCCTGGGCAGGTGGACGGTGATGAAGTCCGACTCCCGGAGCAGTTCCTCCAGCGAGACGAGCCGGACGCCGAGCGCGGCCGCGCGGCCGGGCTGGATGTAGGGGTCGTGGGCGATGAGCGTCGTCCCGAAGGCGGCCAGCCGCTGGGCCACGAGGACGCCGATGCGGCCCAGCCCGATCACCCCGACGGTCTTGCCGGCGACCTCGACGCCCATGAACGCCGATCGCTCCCAGGCGCCCGCGCGCAGGGAGGCGTCGGCGGCCGGGAGCTGCCGGGCGGCCGCCAGCAGCAGCGCGACGGCGTGCTCGGCGGCGCTGACGATGTTGGACGTCGGCGCGTTGACCACCAGGACGCCGCGCGCGGTGGCCGCGGCGACGTCCACGTTGTCCAGGCCGACCCCGGCGCGGGCGACCACCTGCAGCCGCGGCGCGGCGTCCAGCGCCTCGGCGTCGATCCGGGTGGCGCTGCGGATGAGCACCGCCGAGGCGTCGGCGAGGGCCGGCAGCAGGGCCGCCCGGTCGGCGCCGTCGACGTGGCGGACCTCGACGTCCCCGCCGAGGACCTCCAGCACGCTGGGGGCGAGCTCCTCGGCGATGAGGACGACGGGCGCGGTCCCGGGGGACGAGGCGGTCACGGGGTCAGAGCCTAGGTCGCATCCGGCCCCTGCTCGCCGCCGTCGGGCGAGATCGCCGGGCGGTGGTTGCCCGCGCCACCCGGCGGGGAGATCCTGGCGACCGATCGTCGGCGCGGCCGGCGCCGAACGGAGGACCGATGAGCACGCACGGCGAGGACCGGCCGGCCGACGGGCCCGAGGGCCAGTCCCCCCAGGGCCAGTCCCCCCAGGGCCAGTCCCCCCAGGGCCAGTCCCCCCAGGGCCGGCCGCAGTACGGCCAGCCCGGGTACGGTCAGCCGCTGTACGGGCAGCCCGGGTACGGCGAGCAGCCGTACGGCGAGCAGCAGTACGGGCAGCCCCCGTACGGCCAGCAGCAGGGGTACGGGCAGCCGGAGTACGGCCAGCAGGGGTACGGGCAGCCGGAGTACGGCCAGCAGCAGGGACACGGCCAGCAGCCCGCCGGCGCCCAGCCGTACGGGCAGTACGCCGCCTCCTCCTACGGGCAGGGGTACGCCGCGTCCCCCTACGGCACGTACGGGCAGTACGGCGCCGGGTCCACCCGGCCCGGCGGCGTGGTCACCGCCGCGGTCCTCGGCTTCATCTGGGGCGCGCTCGGCGTCCTGGTCACGATCAGCCTGTTCGCCGGCGGGGCGTTCCTCGGTGGCAACACCGACGAGGCGGAGGACGCGCTGCCCGGCCTCGGCGACGCGGTGGGCACCGCCGCGGGGGTGCTGGTCTTCCTCGGCGTCCTCGCCCTGGCCTGGACCGTCGTCACCATCTGGGGCTCGGTGTGGGCGCTGACCGGCCGCAGCCGGGTGATGCTGATCGTGGCCGGGTCGATCGCCATCGCGGCCACCGGGCTGATGTTCGTCGGGGGCATCGGCTCCGCGCAGGACGAGGGGGCCGGCGGGCTCGTCCTCGGCCTGATCGGGCTCGTCGTCTCGATCCTCATCGTGGTGCTGCTGTCGAACCGGCAGGCCGGCGCCTGGTTCGCGAGCGAGCGCGCCCGCCGCCCCCGCTGACGCGACGGAGCACCCCGCCGGCGGCCTCCGCCCCCTAGGCTGCGCCGCTGACCCCGGGCAGCCGGGGGCCCCCGCGTACCAGGAGGAAGCCCTTCCATGTCCAGCCCCGACCCGAACTCCCCGCCGTACGGCGCCCCCCAGGGCCAGCCGGGCTACGGCGCACCCCAGCCGGGGTACGGCGCGCCGCAGCCCGGATACGGCCCCCCTCAGGGGTACGGCGGCTACGGCGGCCCGGCCGGTCAGCGCCCCGGCATGGCGACCGCCGCGGCGATCATCGGCATCGTGTGGGGCGGCCTCGGCACCCTCTTCGGCCTGCTGGTGATGCTCGCGGCCTTCGGGCTCGGCGCGGCGTTCGTCGGCCTCATCGCCCTGGTCTCGCTGGCGTTCTCCGCGCTGCTGCTGTGGGCGGGCATCCAGGTGCTGCAGGGCCGGTCCCCGCGCCTGCTGCTGCTGATCAGCTACGTCGCGATCGGCCTGGCCGTGCTCTCGCTCGTCGCGTCGCTTATCCAGGACGGCGGCTCGGCCGCCTCGTCGGTGCTCGGGTTCGTCATCCCCGGCGTGATCATCGGGCTGCTGTTCCAGCAGCCGGTCAAGCAGTACTACGCCGCGCGCGGCCAGTCCTACTGACGACGTGACGAGGCCCCCGCTGCGCGGAGCAGCGGGGGCCTCGTCGCGTCCGCCTCAGTTGCGGGCGGCCGTGCCGGTGTAGTCGTCGGACGCCGACACCCAGCTCATCAGGCCGCGGAGCTTGCGCCCGGTCTCCTCGATCGGGTGCGCCTCGGCCTCGGCGCGGCGGCGCTGGAAGTCCGGCGCGCCGGCGTCCTGGTCGGCGATGAAGGCGGCGGCCCAGGAGCCGTCCTTGATCGCGGCCAGGACCTCGCCCATCGACTCCTTCACGCGGGCGTCGATGACCTTCGGGCCGGAGGTGTAGTCGCCGTACTCGGCGGTGTCCGACACCGACCAGCGCTGCTTGGCGATGCCGCCCTCGTACATGAGGTCGACGATCAGCTTCAGCTCGTGCAGGCACTCGAAGTAGGCGACCTCGGGCTGGTAGCCGGCCTCGGTCAGGGTCTCGAACCCGGCGGTGATCAGCGCGCTCGCGCCACCGCAGAGCACGGCCTGCTCGCCGAACAGGTCGGTCTCGGTCTCCTCGGCGAACGTCGTCTTGATGACGCCGGCGCGGGTGCCGCCGATGCCCTTGGCGTAGGACAGCGCCAGCTGCAGCGCGTTGCCGCTGGCGTCCTGCTCGACGGCGACCAGGCAGGGCACGCCCTTGCCGTCGGTGAACTCGCGGCGCACCAGGTGGCCGGGACCCTTGGGGGCGACCATCGCGACGTCGACGCCGGCCGGGGGCTTGATGTAGCCGAACCGGATGTTGAAGCCGTGGCCGAAGAACAGCGCGTCGCCGTCCTGCAGGTTCGGCTCGACCGACTCCGTGTAGAGGTGCCGCTGCACGTGGTCGGGCGCGAGGATCATGATCAGGTCGGCCTCGGCGGCCGCCTCGGCCGGCGTGACCACCCGCAGGCCCTCGGCCTCGGCCTTGGCCCGGCTCTTGCTGCCCTCGGGCAGGCCGACGCGCACGTCGACCCCGGAGTCGCGCAGCGACAGCGCGTGGGCGTGACCCTGGCTGCCGTACCCGAGGACGGCGACGGTGCGCCCCTGGATGATCGACAGGTCGGCGTCGTCGTCGTAGAAGATCTCGGCGGCCATGCGGTGCGGTTCCCTTCGGGTTGCGGTACTCGGTGGAGCGGATCAGGCGGTGCGGTCGACCGGGCGCAAGGTACCGGCGCCCGACATCGACCGCGGACCCCGGCCCAGGGCGACGGTGCCCGACTGGGCCATCTCCTTGATCCCCAGCGGGGTGAGGACGGCGAGCAGCGCCTGCAGCTTGTCCGGCGTGCCGGTCGCCTCGAGGGTGACGGTGTCGGTGTTGACGTCGATCACGCGGGCCCGGAAGAGGTCCGCGGTCTGCAGCACCTGGGTGCGGTCGGCCATCGGCGCGCGGACCTTGACCAGGAGCAGCTCGCGCTGGACGGCGGCGCCGCCCTCCAGCTCCACGATCTTGATGACCTCGATCAGCTTGTTCAGCTGCTTGGTGATCTGCTCCAGCGGCGCGGACTCGGCGTCGACCACGATCGTCATGCGGGACAGGTCCGGGTTCTCGGTCGGCCCGACGGCCAGCGACTCGATGTTGAAGCCGCGCCGGCTGAACAGCGCGGAGACGCGGGCCAGGACGCCGGACTTGTTCTCGACGAGGACCGACAGGGTGTGGCGGGTCATGACTCTCCTCAGACCTGGTCGTCGCCGAAGACCGGGCGCAGGTCGCGCGCGGCCAGGATGTCGTCGTTGCTGGCGCCGGCGGCGACCATCGGCCACACCTGGGCGTCGGCGCCGACGACGAAGTCGATGACCACGGGCGCGTCGGTGATGGCCATGGCCTTCTCGATGACGGCGTCGACGTCGTCCTTGGACTCGCAGCGCAGCCCCACGCAGCCCAGCGCCTCGGCGAGCGCGACGAAGTCGGGGATGCGGACCGGCTTGCGGGACCCGTCCTCGGCCACCGGGTGCAGCTTGGTGTTGGAGTAGCGGCCCTCGTAGAACAGCGTCTGCCACTGCCGGACCATGCCGAGGTTGCCGTTGTTGATGACGGCGACCTTGACCGGGATGCCCTCGATGGCGCAGGTGGCCAGCTCCTGGTTGGTCATCTGGAAGCAGCCGTCGCCGTCGATCGCCCACACCGTCGTCTCCGGGCGGCCGTACTTGGCGCCCATCGCCGCGGGGACGGCGTAGCCCATCGTGCCGAGGCCGCCGCTGTTGAGCCAGGTGCCGGGCTTCTCGTACCGGATGAACTGCGCGGCCCACATCTGGTGCTGGCCGACGCCGGAGGTGTAGATCGCGTCCGGCCCGGCGATGGCGCCCAGCCGCTCGATGACGTACTGCGGGGACAGCGAGCCGTCCTCGGGCCAGTCGTAGCCGAGCGGGTAGCGGGTGCGCCAGTCGTCCAGCTGCGCCCACCAGGCGTCCAGGTCGGGCGTGTGGCCGGCCTCGTGCTCGGCGCGGACGGCGGCCACGAGCTCCTCGATCGTCGCCTTCGCGTCCCCGACGATCGGCACGTCGGCCCGGCGGTTCTTGCCGATCTCGGCCGGGTCGATGTCGGCGTGGACCACCTTGGCCTCGGGGGCGAAGGAGGCGAGGTTGCCGGTGACCCGGTCGTCGAAGCGGGCGCCCAGGGCCACGATCAGGTCGGCCTTCTGCAGCGAGGTGACCGCCGCGACGGTGCCGTGCATGCCGGGCATGCCCAGGTGCTGGCGGTCACTGTCGGGGAAGGCGCCGCGGGCCATCAGGGTGGTGACCACCGGCGCGCCGGTGAGGTGGGCCAGCTCGGCCAGCTCCTCGGTCGCGCCGGCCTTGATGACGCCGCCGCCGACGTAGAGCACCGGCCGGCGGGCCGCGGCGATGAGCGCGGCGGCCTCGCGGACCTGCTTGCCGTGCGGGCGGGTGGTCGGCTTGTAGCCGGGCAGGTCCAGCCGCGGCGGCCAGGAGAAGTCGGTGGTCGCCTGCAGGACGTCCTTGGGGACGTCGACCAGCACCGGCCCCGGCCGCCCGGTCGAGGCCAGGTGGAAGGCCTCGGCGATCCGCTGCGGGATCTCGTCGGCCGAGGTGACCAGGAAGTTGTGCTTGGTGACCGGCATCGTGATGCCGCGGATGTCGGCCTCCTGGAAGGCGTCGGTCCCGATGGCGCCGCTGGGCACCTGGCCGGTGATCGCCACGACCGGGACCGAGTCCATGTAGGCGTCGGCCAGCGGGGTGACCAGGTTGGTGGCGCCGGGCCCGGACGTCGCCATGCACACCCCGACCCGCCCGGTCGCCTGCGCGTAGCCGGTGGCCGCGTGCCCGGCGCCCTGTTCGTGGCGGACCAGCACGTGGCGGATGCGGGAGTCGAACAGCGGGTCGTAGAGCGGCAGGATCGCCCCGCCGGGGATGCCGAACGCCACCTCGACGCCGACCGCCTCGAGGGACCGCACCAGGCTCTGCGCGCCGGTGATGCCCTGGAGCGGGGCGTGGGCTGCCTCGGTGACCGAGCGCGCGCCGGTCTCCACGCCGGCCAGGGCTGCGGCGGCGTCACGGGTCGGCTGCTCGCTCGGGGTGGTGCTGCTCATGTCGGCGATCTCCTGGCGGCCTGGGTGAGGGCGATGGCGCGCCGCCTGCTCGGGGCGCAAAAAAACCCCTCGTGCCGCGGGCACGGAGGGGTGAGCGCGTCGGTCGAGGACCGACGCGCTAGGCGACTACGAGCTGCGGGCAGGCGGTTCGCACGCGCCCACTGTGCGCCTCCGCCGCCCTGCTCGTCAACCGAGCTGTCCCGCCAGGTGGACGGTGTCGTGCGTGTCGTGGGACACGTCCGGGTCCGGCCGGCCCAACGCCGCCGGGTCGAACCCGTCGACCAGGGCGGCCACCGCGCCGGCGTCCACCGGCCGGCCGAGCAGGAAGCCCTGCAGGAACCGGCAGCCCAGCGCGGCGAGCTCGCCGAGCTGCGCCGGGGTCTCCACGCCCTCGGCGACGATGTCCAGGCCCAGGGTGCGGCCGAGGTCGACCACGCCGGCCACCAGCGCGGCGCGGCGCGGGTCGGTGTCGATGCCGGTGACGAAGCCGCGGTCCATCTTCAGCACGTCGACCGGCAGGCCGGCGAGCTGGGTGAGCGAGGACGCGCCCCGGCCGAAGTCGTCCAGGGAGATGACGCAGCCGAGGTCGGACAGCTCGGCCAGGGTGCTGCGCAGCAGGTCGGCGTCGTCGGTGAACACCGACTCGGTGAGCTCGATCATCAGCCGGTCGGCGGGCAGCCCGGCGCGCTCGAGCGCCACCGTCACGTCCTCGACCAGGCAGCGGGCCTGGACGTGCAGCGCGGACACGTTCACGCCCAGCCGCAGGTCGCGGCCGCCGGCCACCAGCCGGGCGTGGTCGGCCGTCGCCGTCCGGATCACCCAGCGCTGCAGCGGCACGATGAGGCCGTCCTCCTCGGCGAGGGCGACGAACTCCTCCGGCGAGACCGGCCCGAGCTCGGGGTGGTCCCAGCGGACCAGCGCCTCCAGGCCCAGGACGCGGCGCTCGGCGACGCCGACGACGGGCTGGTAGACGACCCGCAGCTCCTCGCGCTCGAGGGCCAGCGGAAGGTCGCGGGCGAGCCGGCTGCGCCGGCCGGTCTCCTCGACGATCGCCTGGCCGCAGGCGCGCACGCCGTTCTTGCCGTTCGCCTTCGCCGTCCGCAGCGCCAGGTCGGCGTGGCGCATGGTGGCCGAGGCGTCCCCGTGCCGGCCGATCTCGGCGACGCCGATGCTGGCGGAGACGTGCAGCGGGGGCCCGTCGGCCGGCCCGCCGCCGGGGCCGGACGGCCCGGCCGGGAAGCGGTGGGTGCGGTCCAGGACCGCGACCAGCCGCTCGGCCAGCGCCAGCGCCTCGTCGGGGCCGGAGTCGACGACGAGGGCGAACTCGTCCCCGCCGAGACGGGCGACCAGGTCGCCGTCCCGGGCGGCGCCGGAGAGGTGGCCGGCCACCTCCTGCAGCAGCGCGTCGCCGGCGTCGTGCCCGGCCACGTCGTTGACCGACTTGAAGCCGTCGAGGTCCAGCAGCAGCAGGCAGGCGCGGGAGCCGGCCGCGGTGCGGGCGACCGCGGCCTCGAGCGCCGCCATGAGCCGGGCCCGGTTGGGCAGGCCGGTGAGGAAGTCGGTGTAGGCCAGCCGCTCGAGCTCGCGCTGGGTGGTGCTGCGCTCGGTGACGTCGCGCAGGTGCAGCACCAGGCTGCCGGCGTCGCGGTCCGGGGCGGCGCCGAGCACCTCGACGTCGTGCCACGCGCCGGACCGGGCGCCCAGCCGCACGGTGACCGGCAGCTCCACGGCCGCCCCCGAGCCCACGGCCGCGGCCAGCCGCGCCAGCGCGCTGCGGTGCGAGACGTGCAGCAGCGCGCCCAGGGAGCGCCCGGCCAGCTCGTCGGCGTGCCAGCCGAGCTGCTCGGCCACCGGTCCCGACGCCCAGCGGACCCGGCCGGAGGCGTCGAGGACGACGGTGACGGCGTCGCCGCTGTGCACCAGCGCGCGGAACCGGCGCTCGGTGTTCTGCAGCCGCCGGGTGAGCCGGTGGGCGTCCAGCGCCCACAGCAGGGTGCGCACCGACATCAGGCCGACCACGACCAGCCCGCCGGCGCCCTCGGCGGCGGTCAGCGGGCGGCCGAGGGCCGCCCCGCCGGTGAGGACGGCGAGCAGGACGCCGGCCGTGGCCAGCGCGGCCAGCCCGCCGCGCAGCGGGAGGGTGCGGTGCGCCGGCGGACCGGCGGGCTCGCCGGAGTCGGCGGCCGCGCCGCGGACCGCGGCGGCGAGCATGGCCATCCACGCCAGCTCGCTGAGCAGGTTGGGCAGCACCGCGCCGGTGGTCCGGCCCAGCGCTCCCCCGACGGCCACGAGCGCCATCGCGGAGAAGGCCACCAGCAGCCAGGTGGCGGCCGCGCGCCGCGGCTCGGCCACGGCGGTCACGGGGACCAGGCCGATGCCGCAGAGCACGGCGCCGACGAGCGGGTAGCCGAAGGAGATCAGCTGCTGCGCCGGGGTGCCGCCGGAGCCGAACAGGCTCCCGAGGACGACGTCGCCGAGCACCGCCAGCGACACGGTGACGACCACGCCGTCGACGAGGACCCGGGAGCCGACGCGGCGGCCGGCGCGCGGCGGCAGCAGCCAGAACGCGCCGAGGACCGCGACGGGCACCGCGGCCAGCATCGGCAGGTCCTCCGGTCCGCCGGCCGCCCCCGGGGCGCCGGTCCGGACGGCCGCCAGCACCTGGCCCACGGCGAGCAGCGCCGCCGCGACGGCCAGCGCCCGCCACGGCCGGCCCGAGCGGCCGGGCCGGCCCACCCCGAGGACGAACAGCCGGGCCGAGCCCGCGGCCGAGGCGACGGCGAGGCAGACGGACACCAGCCGGGGGCCGGCCGGCGCACCGGAGAGCTCCAGGACGGCGCAGGCGGCCCCGAGCAGGGCCAGCAGCGCACCGAGGGCCACCGTGCCCCGGGAGCGGGCGGGGGCGGCGGTCACCGGGAGCCGACCAGGCCCGGCCAGAGCGTGCCGGCGCCGGTCTCCAGCAGCTGGGTGAGCTCGGACAGCCGCAGCGGGCGGGCCAGCAGGAAGCCCTGCGCGAAGCCGCAGCCCAGGGCCCGCAGCGCGCCGAGCTGGGCCGGGGTCTCCACGCCCTCGGCGACCACGTCGAGGCCCAGCGCCCGGCCGATGGCCACCACGGACTCGACCAGCGCGCGGCTGCGCGGGTGCCGGTCGACGCGGGCCACGAAGTCGCGGTCGAGCTTGAGCACGTCGATGGGCAGGGCGCCGAGGTGGGCGAGCGAGGAGTGCCCGGAGCCGAAGTCGTCCAGGGCGACGTGCACGCCCATGAGCCGCAGCGCCTCGACGTCGACGGCGATGTCGTCGGTGTCGGCCAGCAGCGTGGCCTCGGTGATCTCCAGGATGAGGCGTTCGGGGGCCAGCCCGGTCGCCTGCAGGACGGCGGCGACGTCGCCGACCAGGGTGCGGGCGGCCACGTGCGAGGCGGAGATGTTGACGCCCAGCCGCAGCGGCGCGTGCAGGGCCGGCAGGCCGACCGCGACCCGCGCGGCGTGCTCCAGCGCCCACCGCTGCAGGTCGCCGATCACGCCGGCGCGCTCGGCGATCGGCACGAACTCCCGCGGCGGGACCTCGCCGAGCTCCGGGTGCCGCCAGCGCAGCAGCGCCTCCACCCCGACGATCCGCTGCTCCGTCAGGGACACGACCGGCTGGAACGCCACGGTGAGCTCGTCGCGGGCGCAGGCCCCGGGGAGGTCCTCGCGCAGCCGCGCGCGCCGCTCGGCGGCCGCGCCCAGCGCGGGCTCGAACCGGCGGGCGCTGCCGCGGCCGGCCCGGCGGGCGGCGCGGACGGCGATCTCGGCCCGCGTCCAGACCTCGCCCAGCGGCGTGCCGGCCTCGAGCGGGACGAGGCCGATGTCGGCGGTGAGGTCGTAGACGCCGGCGGCGGTGGTGATCGGCTGCTCGACCGCCGACAGGCAGCGGTCGGCGAGCAGGTCGCCGGTGCGCGGGTCCCCGGCGGCCAGGACGGCGAACGCGTCGCCGCCCAGGCGGGCGACGGGCTCGTCGCCGCGGACCGTGGCCCGCAGCCGGCGGCCGAGCTCGACCAGCACGGAGGAGGCCAGGTCGCGCCCGGCGTCCTCGCGCACCTCGGCCAGGCCGTCGACCTCGACCAGCAGCAGCGTGGCCGGCTCGCCGGCCGGCCCCGCCGCGGCGGCCAGCCGCTGCTCGATCAGCCGGTCGCAGCCGGCCCGGTTGGGCAGCCCGGTGGTGGGGTCGGTGAAGGCGAGGTCCTCGAGCGCCCGCTCGCGGGCGTGCCGCTCGGTGGTGTCCCGGCAGTGCAGGACGATGCCGCCGACGACGGCGTCGGTGCGCAGGTCGGAGACGCCGGCCTCGACGCGCCGCCAGCTGCCGTCGGCGTGCGGGAGCCGGAGGGTCACCAGCTCGTCGGCGCCGACCTCGGGCTCGCCGGGGCGCAGCGCGCGGGCGACCGGCAGCACGTCGGCGGGGTGGGTGACGGTGAGCAGGTCGCGGCCGGTCAGCGCGGCGCCGGGGCCGAGCAGCCGCTCGACGCTCGGCGAGGACCAGGTGACGCGCAGCGCGCCGTCCAGGATCAGCACGGCGTCGCCGTTGGCCCGGACCAGCGAGCGGAAATAGGCCTCGCTGCGCAGGATCCGGGTGCTCTGCCGGGCCTCGTCGGCGGCGGAGACCCAGCGGTGCACGCCGGCGAGCGCGACGCAGACGACGGCGCCGACGACGGTCGCCGGCGACGGCTGCAGGCCGCACAGCCAGGTGACCCCCACGCCGAGGACGGCGACGAGCATCGCCAGGTGCGGCAGGACGGAGCCGAGCCGCAGGGACCGGGCGGTGCGCGGGGGCGTCCCGGCGGTCGCCGGCCCGGGGTCGGTGGTGGCCGCCAGGGCGAGCAGGGCCAGCCCGGCGACGACGAGGAAGCGGCTGACCGTGACGGCGCCGTCCAGGCCGTTGAGCGTGCCCGACGTGGCCAGTCCCCGGCCGGCGGTGAGGGACATCGATGCGGCCAGCAGCACCAGCGCCATGGGCTGGCGGTGGCTCTCCACGGCGGCCAGCAGCACCAGCGCCGCCACGAGCATCGCCGAGGTGGCGAGCACGGCGGCGGTGAGGACGAGCCGGCCGGGCAGCGGGGTGGCCGCCCAGGTGCCCTGCGGGCCGAAGACGAGCAGCTGCATGCCGGTCAGGCAGGCGGCGCCGAACAGCGCCGTCTCCACCACGGCGCGGGAACCGCTGCGCAGCCGGTCGCGCGGGACGAGGGTCAGCAGGCCGGCCACGGCCAGCACGTAGCCGGGCACGGTCGGCACCCAGCGCAGCAGGACCGTGTCCAGCGCGCCGGTGGGCCGGACCGCGAGGTAGGCGCTGTAGGCGGCGACGGGGAACAGCGTCGCCGCCACCATCAGCCGCCAGCCGCGGGCGCCGTGCTGGTGGCGCCAGGCGACGCGGGCGATCCAGGCGGCGGCGCCGACGCCGGCGAGGGCCACCGCCACGTCGCCGACCGGTCCGAGACCGGGTACCGCCGCGGCGAGGAGGCAGCCCAGGAGGGCCACGCCGGCGCCCCCGAGCAGGGCCCACCTCTGGCTGTCCACACCGCAGACCTCGGCGGCGGGCGCGGCGGGCTGGAGCCCGGCACGGGCGGGCTCACCCCTTGGAGGGGCGGCCCGCCCGGCCGGGCGGCGCGCTCAGCCGCAGATGGCGCCGGTGGCCGCGGAGCCGACCAGCTTGGCGTACTTGCCCAGGACGCCGGTGGTGTAGCGCGGGGGCAGCGGCTGCCAGCCCTCCTTGCGGCGGGCCAGCTCCTCGTCGTCCACCAGCAGGTCGAGGGTCCGGGTGGTGAGGTCCAGCCGGATCCGGTCGCCGTCGCGGACGAAGGCGATGGGCCCGCCGTCGGTGGCCTCCGGGGCGATGTGCCCGACGCACAGGCCGGTGGTGCCGCCGGAGAACCGGCCGTCGGTGAGCAGCAGCACGTCCTTGCCCAGGCCCGCGCCCTTGATCGCGCCGGTGACGGCGAGCATCTCGCGCATGCCGGGGCCGCCGCGGGGGCCCTCGTAGCGGATGACGACGACGTCGTCGGGCTTCAGCGTGCCCTCGGTGACCGCGTCCATGGCGCCCTGCTCGCCGTCGAAGACCCGTGCGGTGCCCTCGAAGACCTCGGCGTCGAAGCCGGCGGACTTCACCACCGCGCCGTCCGGGGACAGCGAGCCGCGCAGGATGGTCAGGCCGCCGGTCTTGTGGATCGGGTTGCTCATCGCGTGCACGATCGTGCCGTCGAGGTCCGGCGGGGCGATCTCGGCGAGGTTCTCGGCCATGGTCCTGCCGGTCACGGTGAGCGCGTCGCCGTGCAGCAGGCCGGCGTCCAGCAGCGCCCGCAGGACGACGGGCACGCCGCCGACCCGGTCGATGTCGGTCATCACGAACCGGCCGAAGGGCTTCACGTCGGCCAGGTGCGGCGTCCGGTCGCCGATCCGGTTGAAGTCCTCGAGGGTCAGCTCGACCTGGGCCTCGTGCGCCATCGCCAGCAGGTGCAGGACGGCGTTGGTCGAGCCGCCGAGCGCCATGACCACGGTGATCGCGTTCTCGAACGCCTCGCGGGTCATGATCTGCCGGGCGGTGATGCCCTTGCGCAGCAGGTTGACCACGGCCTCGCCGGAGGCGACGGCGAACGCGTCGCGGCGGCTGTCGGGGGCCGGCGGGGCGGCGCTGCCGGGCAGGCTCATGCCCAGGGCCTCGGCGACGCTGGCCATGGTGTTGGCGGTGTACATGCCGCCGCAGGAGCCCATGCCGGGGCAGGCGGCCTTCTCGATCGCCGTCAGCTCGTCCCGGCTGATCTTCCCGGCCGCGCAGGCCCCCACGCCCTCGAAGACGTCGATCAGCGTCAGGTCGCGGTCGCCGAGCTTCCCGGGCAGCGTGGAGCCGGAGTAGAGGAAGACCGCGGCGAGGTCCAGGCGCGCGGCGGCCATGAGCATGCCGGGCAGCGACTTGTCGCAGCCGGCCAGCAGCACCGAGCCGTCGAGCCGCTCGGCGAACATGACCGTCTCGACCGAGTCGGCGATGACCTCGCGGGAGACCAGCGAGGCGCGCATGCCCTCGTGGCCCATCGAGATGCCGTCGGAGACGGAGATGGTGCCGAACTCCAGCGGGTAGCCGCCGGCGGCGTGCACGCCCTCCTTGGCCCGCTTGGCCAGCCGGTCCAGGGAGAGGTTGCACGGGGTGATCTCGTTCCAGGACGAGGCGACGCCG
Source organism: Blastococcus sp. SYSU D00868 (assembly GCF_054050575.1). Taxonomy (NCBI): domain Bacteria; kingdom Bacillati; phylum Actinomycetota; class Actinomycetes; order Geodermatophilales; family Geodermatophilaceae; genus Blastococcus; species Blastococcus sp. SYSU D00868. The sequence goes on along the minus strand of NZ_JBJGZO010000001.1, from coordinate 122,304 downwards.
ATCTGCGGCTTCTCCCAGTCGTCGTCGCCCATGCCGACCGCGCGCAGCATCGCGCGGGCGGGCGCCTTGGTGATCCCGTCGGTCACCTCGCGGCTGCGGGGCTTGATGTCGGCGATGGCTGTGCGGGGTTCCTCGACGGTCGTCACGACACGTGAGGGTAGGCGCGCGGGCAGGTCCTGCCGAGACAGCGCTGATACTGGTACTGCCACCACCACCCAGCTGTGAGGTCCCGTGACCAGCCCCGCCCGCCGCGAGCTCGGCGAGTTCCTGCGCTCCCGCCGCCACCAGGTCGACCCGGCCACGGTCGGGCTGCCGGTCGTCGGCGCCCGGCGCCGCGCGGGGCTGCGGCGCGAGGAGGTCGCGCTGCTCTCCGGGGTCAGCCACACCTGGTACACGTGGCTGGAGCAGGGCCGCGACATCAACCCGTCGCGGCAGGTCGTCGACGCCCTGGCCCGCACCCTGCGGCTGTCGGCCGCCGAGCACGAGTACGTGCTGCGGCTGACCGGGCACGGCGCGCCCGCCCCCTCGGCCGCGCCTGAGCGGCTGCCCGCCCACCTGCAGCGGCTGCTCGACGCGCTGGGCCCCTCCCCCGCCTACGCCATCACCGCGAGCTGGGCGATCGTCGGCTGGAACGCCGCCTACGCGCGCTTCTACCCGGGCGTCGCGAGCGCCGGCCCGGGCGAGCGCAACCTGCTGTGGCTGGTCTTCACCGACCCGGCGGTCCGGGCGCTGCTCGGGGACTGGGAGACCGACAGCCGGCGCTTCCTCACCCAGTTCCGCGCCGAGGCCGGCGCCCGGCTCAGCGATCCCGAGGTGGTGGCCCTGGTGGCCCGGCTGGAGGCGGCCAGCGAGCACTTCCGCACCGGCTGGGCCAGCCGCGACGTCGACCGGTTCAGCGCCGGCGAGCGGCGGTTCGAGCACCCCGGGGTCGGCACCCTGCTGCTCGAGCACCACCAGCTCACGCCCGCCGACGCCCCCGGCGTGCAGCTGGTCGTCTACACCGCCGAGCCCGGCAGCGAGACCGAGCGGCGGCTGCACCGACTGGCCGGGTGAGTCGTCTGGGAGCATCGGGAGACGTGGCCGCCCCTGCCCGCATGCGCATGAGCCGCACCGCGCTGCTCCCCGTCCTCGTGCTGTTCGTCTGCACGCTCCCGCTGGCCGCCGCCGCGTGGTGGGGCCCGGTGGTGCTGCTCATCCCGCTGCTCGCCGCCGCCTGGGTGCTGCGCGTCGGGGTCGACGTCGACGACGACGCCGTCACCGCGCGCTCGCTGGTCGGCGCGCACCGGGTGCCCTGGGCGGAGCTGGCCGGCATCCGCGTCGGGCAGCGGCGCGGGCTGTGGCTGGTCACCACCGCCGGGACCGAGGTCCGCCTGCCCGTGCTGCGGGCCCGCGACCTGCCCCGGCTCGCCGCGTTGTCGGGCGGCCGGATCGACGTCCCGGCGCCGCCGCGCCGCTGACCGGCGGCGCCCCCTGCGCGCGGCTCGCACGTACTGTCAGAGGGGTGAGGCGCGAGCGCGGACGTCGGGCGTCCCGGCTGGCGTGCGCGCTGCTGCTGACCGCCGTCGTGGCCGGCTGCGGGGACGACGGCGGCTACGAGTCGACCGGTGAGTGGCGGCCGCTGCCCGAGGGCGCGCCGCCCCAGGTCGCCCCGCCGACCGAGGGGCAGGTGCCGGCGCCGCCGTCCGCCCCGCCGTCCGGCCAGCCCGGCGAGGACGCCGACGACCCGAACGTCGTCGCGACCGGCCTGACCGTGCCCACCGGCCTGGCCCTGCTGCCCGACGGCACGGCGCTGGTCGGCGAGCGGGAGACCGGCCGCATCCTGCAGGTGTTCCCCGACCGGTCCCCGGCGCGGGAGCTGATGGTGGTGCCCGGCATCGACACCGCCGGCGACGGCGGCCTCCACGGGCTGGCCCTCTCCCCCACCTTCGACGAGGACGGGCTGGTCTACGCCTACCTGTCGACCGCCACCGACAACCGCGTGGTCCGCTTCCCGCTCGGCGGCACCCCGAACCCGGTGCTCGTCGGCATCCCCCGCGGCGAGGTGCGCAACGGCGGCGCGCTGCTGTTCGGTCTCGACGGCTCGCTGTACGTGGGCACCGGCGACACGGGCAACCCGGCGCTGGCCCAGGACCCGGCGTCGCTGGCCGGCAAGGTGCTGCGCGTCGACGTGTTCGGCCAGCCGGTGGGCGGCGGGCCGGTGTACGGCAGCGGCTTCAGCAACGTGACCGCGCTGTGCCTGGGCGGCGACGAGGCGCTGTACGCCACCGACGACGCCGGCGACCGCGCCGACGAGGTGACCGAGGTGGTCGAGGGCGGCGACGCCGGCTTCCCCGCCGAGCGCCCCGATTCCACCGAGCCGGTGCAGGAGATCGACGGCGCCGCCGGCGGGCTGGCCGGCTGCGCGGTGTCCGGGCCGACCATCCACCTGGGTGCGCTGGAGGGCCGGCGCCTCTACTCGGTCACCCTCGACGGCAGCGGCGCGCCCGTGGCCGAGCCCGAGGAGCTCATCGCCGACCGGTACGGCCGGCTGCGCACCGTCGTCCTCGAGCCGCAGACCGGGGCGCTGTGGATCACGACGTCCAACCGCGACGGCCTCGGCCAGCCCACCGAGGACGACGACCGGGTGCTGCGCATCCTCCCGCCCGGCGCGAGCGGCGAGGAGTCCCCGCTCTGACACCGGACCCGGCGTCCGCCCGGGTCGCGCCGACGGGCGCCCGCCGGTAGGAATCGAGCGGGGCACCGCCCGGGGCCACCCGTCCGAGCCGGACGACGCGCGCGAGGAGGCACGTGACCGCCCCGGTCCTCGACATCGCCCCGTGGGCGGTCCGCGAGCCGCACGTCGACCCCGAGGCGCTCGAGGTCGCCGAGTCCGTCTTCAGCCTGTCGAACGGCTACCTCGGGGTCCGGGGGACGCTCGACGAGGTCGAGCCCCACGGCAGCCGCGGCGTCTACCTCTCGGGGGTCTACGAGACCCATCCGCTCTCCTATCCCGAGGGCGGCTACGGGCATCCCGAGGAGGGGCAGGCGATGCTCACCGTCACCGACGGCACGCCGCTGCGCCTGCTCGTCGACGGGATCCCGTTCGACGTGCGCGAGGCCCGGCCGCAGGTCCACGAGCGCACGCTGGACCTGCGCGCCGGGACCCTGGTGCGCCGGGTGCGCTGGACGGCGCCGTCGGGCACGGCGCTGGAGGTGTCCTCCGAGCGCGTCGTCTCCCTGGCGGAGCGCTCGGTGTGTGCCGTGCGGTACCGGGTCACCGCCCTGGACGGGCCGGCGCACGTCGTGCTGCGCTCGGAGCTCGCCGACGGGGGGACGACGTCCACCGGTGTGGACAACGACGACCCGCGGGTGGCCGAGGCGCTGGACCACGCCTTCGAGCCGCTCGCCCGGGCCTGCACGGACAGCGGTGGCGTCCTCGCGTCCCGGACGCGGCGGTCGGGCATCACGGTCGCGGCCGCGGTGGACCACGTCCTCGAGGGCGGCGCGGTCGGGGACGGGGCGGCCGACGGCGCACGGATGGGCACCCACCTCGACCCGGACCACGTCGTCACCACGGTGGCCGCCGACCTCCGGCCCGGCGAGCACCTCACGCTCGTCAAGGTCGTCGGCTACAGCTGGTCGCACGACCACGCCGCCGACTCCCTCCTGGCCGAGGCGTCGGCGGCGGTCGCCTCGGCGCTCGACCGCGGCTTCGAGGGGCTGCTCGCCGGTCAGCGCGCCGTGCTCGACGACCTGTGGGCGACGGCCGACGTCGAGGTCGACGGCGACCCCGAGCTCCAGCAGGCGCTGCGCTACACCGTCTTCCAGCTGTTCTGCTCCGCGGCCTGCATCTCGGCCGCCCCGGTCGGCGCCAAGGGCCTGACCGGCAGGGGGTACAGCGGCCACACCTTCTGGGACGTCGAGGGCTTCGTCGTGCCCGCGCTGACCCTGCTGCGGCCGAACGCGGCGGCCCGGCTGCTGCGGTGGCGCTCGGCCACGCTCGACCTCGCCCGGGAGCGCGCCCGGACCCTCGGGCTCGCGGGGGCGGCGTTCCCCTGGCGCACGATCAGCGGGCGGGAGGTCTCGGCGTACTGGCCGGCCAGCACGGCGGCGGTGCACCTCGACGCCGACGTCGCCCGCGCCTTCTGGCTGTACCAGAACGTCACCGGCGAGGACCTCGACTCCGTCGGTGGCCTCCCGGTGCTCGTCGAGACGGCACGGCTGTGGATGTCGGTGGGCCACGAGGACGCGCTCGGGGCGTGGCACCTCTTCGGCGTGACGGGCCCGGACGAGTACACCGGCGTCGTCGACGACAACGTGTTCACCAACGTGATGGCCCGGCGCAACCTGCGGCGGGCCGCCGAGGCGTGCCGGCGGCTGCAGGCGCGGGCGGCGGAACTGGGCGTCGACTCCGCCGAGACCTCCGCCTGGTGCGCCGCCGCCGACGCCGTGCACGTGCCGTGGGACGCCGGTCTGGGCGTGCACCCCCTGAACACGAACTTCACCTCCTACCGGGAGTGGCCCTTCGCCGCCGAGCGCGACTCCTACCCGGTCCAGGAGCACCAGCACTACGCGCGCATCTACCGGCACCAGGTGCTCAAGCAGGCCGACCTCGTGCTCGCCCTGTGGTGGTGCCGCGAGGACTTCACCGCCGACGAGGTCGCCCGGGACCTGGACTACTACGAGGCCCGGACGGTCCGCGACTCCTCGCTGTCGGCCGCCGTCCAGGCGGTCGTGTGCGCCCAGGCGCAGCACCCCGACCTCGCCCTGCGGTACCTGCGGGAGTGCGCGCTGGTGGACCTGCGGGACGTGCAGGGCGACACCGCCAAGGGCCTGCACATGGCGGCCGCGGCAGGGGCGTGGCTGGCGCTCGCCGCGGGGCTCGGTGGGCTCCGCGAGGACGGCGAGGAGCTGGAGCTCGCGCCCCTGCTGCCCTCGTCGCTGTCCCGGACCGCGTACTCCGTCACCTGGCGGGGCAGGCAGCTCCGCGTCGAGACGACGCGGGAGGGCACCACGGTCACGCTGGTCCGCGGCGAGGAGCCGCTGACCGTCGTCGTGGACGGGACCCGGCTGCCGGTCACGGCCGCCGGCCCCGTGCGGGTGCCGCTGCGCAGCCCCGCGCCGCTCCTCGACGAGCCGCGGCAGCCGCCCGGCCGCGAGCCGCGCACGTGAGGCCGTGCCCCGGCCCCGGTGACGCCCCCTCGGGCGGCGTCACCGGGGCTCGAGGTCCTCAGCTGCCGACGACGCGCTCCTCGAGCATCCGCCTGACGGTGGCCGCGTCGGCCTTGCCGCGGGTGGCCTTCATGACCGCGCCGACCAGCGCGCCCAGCGCCTGGACCTTGCCGCCGCGGACCTTCTCCACGACGTCGGGCGCCCCGGCGATCGCCGCCTCCACGGCGGCCACCAGCTCGTCGGACTCGCCCATGACGGCCAGCCCGCGGGCCTCGACGACCTGCCGCGGGTCGCCCTCGCCGGCCAGCACGCCGTCGAGGGTCTGCCGCGCGAGCTGGTCGTTGATCGTGCCCTCGGCCACCAGCGCGGTCAGCTCCGCGACCTGCGCCGGGGTGACCGCCAGCTCGCCGAGCTCCACGCCGGCGTCGTTCGCGCGGCGGGCGAGCTCGCCCAGCCACCACTTGCGCGCGTCGGCCGGCGAGGCGCCGGCGGCCACGGTGTCGGAGACCAGGCCGAGCGCGCCGGCGTTGACCAGCCACGCCATCTCCGTCGCCGACAGGCCCCACTCGGCCTGCAGCCGCGTCCGGCGGGCGGCGGGCAGCTCCGGCAGCTCGGCGGCGAGCTTCTCCACCCACTCCGCGTCGGGGGCCAGCGGCACGAGGTCGGGCTCGGGGAAGTACCGGTAGTCGGTCGCCTCCTCCTTGCTGCGCCCCGGCGAGGTGCTGCCGGTGTCCTCGTGGAAGTGCCGGGTCTCCTGCAGCACCCGCCCGCCGTCGTCGAGGACGGCGGCCTGCCGGCGCATCTCGTAGCGCACCGCCCGCTCCACCGAGCGCAGCGAGTTGACGTTCTTGGTCTCTGTGCGGGTGCCCCACTCGAGGCTGCCGATCGGCGCGAGCGAGGTGTTCACGTCGCAGCGCAGGCTGCCCTGCTCCATCCGGACGTCGGAGGCGCCGAGCGTCTGGATGATCTCGCGCAGCTCGGTGACGTAGGCGCGGGCCACCTCGGGGGCCTTCGCGCCGGTGCCGGGGATCGGCCGGGTGACGATCTCGACCAGCGGGATGCCCGCGCGGTTGAAGTCGACCAGCGAGTAGTCGGCCCCGTGGATGCGCCCGGTGGCGCCGCCCACGTGCAGGTTCTTGCCGGTGTCCTCCTCGAGGTGCACCCGCTCGATCTCCACCCGGTACGTCTCGCCGTCCACCTCGACGTCCAGGTGACCCGCGGTGCACAGCGGCTCGTCGTACTGGCTGGTCTGGAAGCCCTTGGGGATGTCCGGGTAGAAGTAGTTCTTCCGCGCGAACCGCGACCAGCTCGCGATGCGGCAGCCCAGCGCGAGGCCGATGCGGATGGTCGCCTCGATCGCCGCGGCGTTGGCCACCGGCAGCGAGCCGGGCAGGCCGAGGCACACCGGGCAGGTCTGGGTGTTGGGCTCGGCGCCGAAGGTGGTGGCGCAGCCGCAGAACATCTTCGACTCGGTGCCGAGCTCGACGTGGGTCTCCAGGCCGATGACCGGCTCGTAGCGGGTCAGCAGCTCGTCGAACTCGACCAGCCGGTCGGTTCCCTGGGTGGTGGTCACGGTGTGGTGTCCCCCTTCGGGAGGGACCGCCCGGTCAGCCATGCACCGGCTCCGGTGAGCAGTCCGAGGACGATGAAGACGGCGAACACGGCCTTGCCGCTGATGATCCAGAGCACGGCGCCGGCGACGACGACGAAGGCGGTCAGCGCCCACGCCGCCTTGAGCGGCCCGTTCACGACGCCTCCTCGCTGGCGCTCGTCGGCCTCGTGCACGGGCCCGTTGCTCCGCCTCCGCATGAGCTCGCACGCTCGCTCATGAACCGGCCCCCGCCCGGGTCGGCAGCTCGTCGAGCAGCCGGTGACCGCGGGCGCTGTCGAGGGCGGCCTCGACCGCGGCCGCCAGCGAGTAGCAGCGGTCGTCGGCCAGGGCCGGCGCCATGATCTGCAGGCCCACGGGCAGCCCGTCGGACAGCCCGCAGGGCACCGACGTCGCCGGCAGCCCGGCCAGGCTGGCCGGCAGCGTGCACAGGTCGGCGGCGTACATGGCCAGCGGGTCGTCCACGCGGGTGCCCAGCGGGAACGCGACCGTGGGGGTGGTCGGGCTGACCAGGACGTCGACGTCGTCGAACGCCGCGGTGAAGTCGCGGGTGATGAGCGTCCGCACCTTCTGCGCCTGGCCGTAGTAGGCGTCGTAGTAGCCGGCCGACAAGGCGTAGGTGCCGAGGATGATCCGGCGCTTCACCTCGGGGCCGAAGCCCTGCTCGCGGGTCAGCGCCATGACCTCGTCGAGGTCGTGCCGGCCGTCGTCGGCGACGCGGATGCCGAACCGCATGCCCTCGAACCGGGCCAGGTTCGACGACGCCTCGCTCGGCGCGATCAGGTAGTACGCCGGCAGCGCCAGGTCGAAGCTCGGGCAGGAGATCTCGCGGACCTCCGCGCCCATGCCCTCCATGAGCTGCACCGCCTCGGCCACGCGGGCGAGCACGCCCTCCTCGTAGCCGTCGGTGTGCCCCTCGCCGCCGAGCTCCCGGACGACGCCGACCCTCAGGCCCTTCAGGTCGCCGGCCGCGCCGCGGCGGGCGCACTCGGCCAGCGGCGGCAGCGGGGCGTCGATGCTGGTGGAGTCGCGCGGGTCGTGCCCGCCGATCGCCTCGTGCAGGACGGCGGCGTCGAGCACCGTGCGGGCCATCGGGCCGGCCTGGTCCAGGCTCGAGGAGAACGCGATGAGGCCGTAGCGGGACACCGAGCCGTAGGTGGGCTTGTGCCCGACCAGCCCGGTCACCGCCGCCGGCTGGCGGATCGAGCCGCCGGTGTCGGTGCCCAGCGCCCACGGCGCCAGGCCGCCGGCGACGGCCGCGGACGAGCCGCCGGAGGAGCCGCCGGGGATCCGGGACAGGTCCCACGGGTTGCGGGTGACCCGGTAGGCGGAGTTCTCCGTCGAGCTGCCCATGGCGAACTCGTCCATGTTGGTCTTGCCCAGCAGGACCGTGCCGGCGTCCTTGAGCCGGCGAGCCACCGTCGCGTCGTACGGCGGCCGCCAGCCCTCGAGGATCCGCGAGCCGCTGGTGGTGGGCACGCCCTCGGTCACGACGACGTCCTTGAGCGCCACCGGCAGGCCGGCCAGCGGGCCCAGCCCCTCCCCCGCGGCCCGGGCGGCGTCGACGGCGGCGGCCTGCCGCAGCGCGGCCTCGGGGTCGACGTGCAGGTAGGCGCCCACGGCGCCGTCCTCGGCCTCGATCCGGTCGAGGAAGGCCCGGGTGGCCTCGACGGAGGAGAGCTCGCCGGCGCCCAGCCGGCGGCCCAGCTCGGCGGCGTCCAGTTCGGTCAGCTCGGTCACCGTCACTCCTCCCCCAGGATCCGCGGCACGCGGAAGCGGTCGTCCTCGGCCGCGGGCGCGGCGGCGAGGACGACGTCGCGCGGCAGGCACGGGGTGGTCACGTCGGGGCGGGACACGTTGGTCAGCGGCACCGCGTGGGTGGTGGGGGCGACGTCCTCGACGTCGGCCTTGCCCACCTGGGCGACCGCGTCGAGCACCGCGCCGAGCTGGCCGGCGAAGCGGTCGAGCTCGTCCTCGGAGAGGGCGAGGCGGGACAGCCGCGCGAGGTGCGCGATGTCATCTCGCCCCAGGGCTTCCTTCGCTGACGGGGTGCTCATGCTGTGGCGGGACTCCACTCCTGCGCCGTCCCGCCGCGGGCCCGGACCGGAGGGTGCGGGGACGTGCGGGACCGGGATACCAACCCCGCCACTGTACGTGGGCCGCCCGCGGCGGTTCCGTGGCCGACGCCGCTGCCGGCGCTGCTCGACCCGGCGGGGGCCCATGGGGGAAGCTGACCGTCGTCTGCCGATCGACGACGATCGACCCGCACCGAGGGACGCCCGGAGGAACCGTGTCCTATCTCCTGCGGCTGGTCGTCCCCGACCGGCCCGGCATCCTCGGCGCCGTCGCGACCGCGCTCGGCACCGCCGGGGTCGACATCGTGTCCGTCGACGTCCTCGAGCGCGGCGGCGGCGTCGCCGTCGACGACATCGTCATCGACCTGCCGCCCGACCGGCTGCCCGACAGCCTGATCACCGCCGCCCAGGCCGTGCCCGGGGTGCAGGTCGAGTCGCTGCGGCCGTTCTCCGGCCCGCTGGACACCCACCGGGAGCTGGAGCTGCTCGAGGCGCTGTCCCGGGCCGCCGACGGCACCGCGGTGAAGCTGCTCGCCGCGGAGCTGCCCCGCGTCTTCACCAGCGGCTGGGCCGCGGTCCTCACCGGCGGGGACGGCGCCTGCGAGGTGCTGGCCGCCTCCGACGCGGCGCCGGCCCTCGACGGGATGACGCTGCCCTGGCTGCCGCTGGAGGTGCCGCGGCTGCTGCCCAGCGAGGACGACTGGCTGCCCGAGCGGTGGCGCGAGCTGGCCGTCGAGATGATGGCGACGCCGTTCGGGTCGCCGCGCACCGCGGTCGTCGTCGGCCGGTCCGGCGGGCCGGCGTACCGGCGGTCGGAGCTGCTGCGGCTGGTGCACCTGACCGGCATCGCCGCGACCGTGGCGCACCTCCCCCCGGCCTGAGCCGCCGCCCCGGCCCGGGCCGTCGGCCCCGGCCCGGGTCGTCGGCCCCGGTCCCGCACCGTTGCCCCCCGGGCGGCCACCCGGGCGCCCGGAACGGCCGCCCGGGGGACGACGCCCGGTCAGGCCCCGGCGGGAGCGTCCTCGGCGGGCGCCGGGCCCTCGGCGGGCGCCGGGCCCTCGGCGAGCGCCGGGCCCTCGGCGGGCGCCGGGCCCTCGGCGGGCGCGTCCCCGGCCGGTGCGGGGGCCTCGGCCGGTGCCGGGGCCCCGGCGGGCTCGCTGCCGTCGCCGATCGTGGCCACCGCCCGGGCGGCGTCCGGGCCCTCGTCGAGCAGCACCCGGAAGCCGTCGTCGTCCAGGATCGGCGCCTTGACCTGCACCGCCTTGTCGTACTTGCTGCCCGGGTCGGCGCCGACCACGACGAAGCCGGTCTTCTTGCTGACCGAGCCGGTGACCTTGCCGCCGCGCTCCTGGATGGCGGCGATGGCCTGGTCGCGGCTGAGGTCCCGCAGCGACCCGGTCACCACGACGGTGACGCCGGTCAGCGGGCCGGGCCCGGCGTCGGTGCCCTCGTCGGCCATCCGCACCCCCGCGGCCCGCCACTTCTCGACCACCTCGCGGTGCCAGTCGACGGCGAACCACTCCCGCACCGAGCGCGCGATCGTCGGCCCGACCCCGTCGGCCGCGGCCAGCTCCTCCTCGGTCGCCTCCGCGATCCGGTCCAGCGAGCGGAAGTCACGCGCCAGCGCCTGCGCCGCGGTGGGCCCGACGTGCCGGATCGACAGCGCGACCAGCACCCGCCACAGCGGCACCTCCTTGCGGGTCTGCAGGTTGGCCAGCAGCTTCTGCCCGTTGGCCGAGAGCGTGCCGTCCTTCTTCGTGTAGAAGTCCGAGCGCTGGAGCTTCTCGGCGTCGAGGGAGAACAGGTCGCCCTCGTCCTGCAGCAGCCCGCTCTGCAGCAGCGAGATCGACGCCTCGTAGCCGAGGTTCTCGATGTCGAAGGCCCCGCGGCCGGCGACGTGGAACACGCGCTCCCGCAGCTGCGCCGGGCACGAGCGCGCGTTCGGGCAGCGGATGTCGGCGTCGCCCTCCTTCTCCGGGCGCAGCTCGGTGCCGCACTCGGGGCAGTGCGTCGGCATCTCGAACGCCCGCTCCTCGCCGGTCCGCGCCGCGACGACCGGGCCGAGCACCTCGGGGATCACGTCGCCGGCCTTGCGGATGACGACCGTGTCGCCGATCAGCACGCCCTTGCGGACCACCTCCGAGGCGTTGTGCAGGGTGGCCAGCTGCACCGTCGACCCGGCGACCTTCACCGGCTCCATGTAGGCGAACGGCGTCACCCGCCCGGTCCGGCCCACGTTCACCCGGATGTCGAGCAGCTTGGTGGTGGCCTCCTCCGGCGGGTACTTGAAGGCGATCGCCCACCGCGGCGCCCGGGAGGTCGACCCGAGCCGGCGCTGCAGCGCCACCTGGTCGACCTTGACGACGACGCCGTCGATCTCGTGCTCCACCGAGTGCCGCTGCTCGCGGTACCGCTCGACGTAGGCCCACACGCCCTCGAGGTCGTCGACCACCTCGAACCGCTCGCTGGTCGGCAGGCCGAGCTCGCGCAGCCGGGCGTAGGCCTGCGACTGGCGCTCGGGCTGCCAGCCGTCGTGCGCGCCGAGGCCGTGCACGATCAGCCGCAGCCGCCGGGACGCGGTCACCCGCGGGTCCTTCTGCCGCAGCGAGCCGGCCGCGGCGTTGCGCGGGTTGGCGAACGGCGCCTTGCCCTGCTCGACCATCGAGGCGTTCAGGTCGGCGAAGGCCTCGACCGGGAAGTAGATCTCGCCGCGGACCTCCAGCCGCTCCGGCACGTCCTCCCCCGCCAGCTGCTGCGGGACGTCGCCCATCGTGCGCACGTTGGCGGTCACGTCCTCGCCGGTGACGCCGTCGCCCCGGGTGGCGGCGCGGACCAGCCGGCCCCGCTCGTACAGCAGCGCGACCGCGAGCCCGTCGATCTTCAGCTCGCACAGCCAGCTCACCCCGGTGCCCGCGTCCCGCTCCACGCGCGCGGCCCACGCCGACAGCTCGTCGCTGCTGAAGACGTTGTCCAGGCTCTGCATCCGCTCCAGGTGCTGCACCGGGGCGAACGTGGCCGTGAAGCCGCCGTTGACCTTCTGGCTCGGCGAGTCCGGCGTGACCAGCGCGGGGTGCGCGGCCTCGATCGCCCGGAGCTCGGCCATCCGCTCGTCGTACTGGCCGTCGCTGACCAGCGGCGCGTCCTGCACGTAGTAGGCGAAGGCGTACCGGTCGAGCTCCTCGGCGAGGTCCCGGTGGCGCGTGCGCGCCTCGTCGGGCACCTCGGTGAGGTCCTCGCGGTCGACGGGAGCGGCGACCTGCGGGGTGTCGACGGCGGTCTCGGCGTCCGTGCTCACCCGGGAACCGTATCCAGCGGTACCGACAGCGATGCGCCCTCCGCCCGATCGGGTGCTACTCCGGCTGCAGGTAGCGGGCCGCCTCGCGGACGTGGGCCATCGCCGCGCGCGCGTACGCCGGCGTGGCCCCGGCCAGGCCGCACGCCGGGGACAGGGTGACCGCCGCGGCCAGCTCGTCGGCGGCGAAGCCCAGCTCGTGCCACCAGGCCCGCAGGCGGGAGGCGGTCGCCTTCGGCGCCGGCAGGACGGCGTCGGTGCCGGGGACGACGCCGAGCACCAGGTGCAGCCCGGCGTCGACCGCCGAGCCGACGGCGTCCAGGTCCTGCACCAGCCCGTGGTCGAAGGAGACCGCGGCGGCGCCGGCGGCCCGGAACAGCTCCAGCGGGGCCCGGTCCGCGCAGCAGTGCACGGCGACCGGCCCCGGGAGGGCGGCCACCACCGCGGCCAGCTCCTGCCGCACGACGGGCGCCTCGACGGCCGGCAGCCTGCCGAAGCCGCTGGCGGTCGGCAGCGCCCCCTGCACGACCGCCGGCAGGCTCGGCTCGTCCAGCTGCACCACCACCCGGGCGCCGGGCACCCGCGCCGACACCTCGGCCACGTGCGCCGCGATCCCCTCGGCCAGCGACTGCCCGAGGTCGCGGCGGGCGCCGGGGTCGACCACCGCCCGGTCCCCGCGCATGCGCTCGAGCGCGGCCGCCAGCGTCCACGGCCCGGCGGCCTGCACCTTGAGTCCGCCCGTGTACCCGGCGGCCAGCTCGTGCAGGGCGTCGAGGTCGCGGGCGAGGAACTCCCGGGCCCGGCGCTGGTCGACCCCGCCGCGCGGGACCAGCCGCCAGCCGGCCGGGGTCAGGTCGACGGCGAGGTCGACCAGCAGCGCCGCGCTGCGCCCGACGAGGTCCGCGCCGGCACCGCGGCCGGGGAGCTCGGGCAGGTGCGGCAGGTCGGGCAGCTCCCCCAGGACCACCCGCATCGCCTCGACCGGGTCGGTGCCCGGGAGCGAGCCCACACCGGTGGCGGCGCCCCACGCGGGGGCGCCGGACGCCTCGGTCACGGGCGGCCCGCCGCCACGACCGGCGCCTGCCCGAGCACGAGGTCGCCGCGCTCGGCGTCGGGCAGGTACAGCACCGCGGACTGGCCGGGCGCCACCCCGCGCTGCTCCTCGTCCAGGGCGATGGTCAGCCCGCCGTCGGCGGCGTCCACCGTGCAGGGCACCGCGGCGCCGTGCGCGCGCAGCTGCACCTGCGCCCGCAGCGGCAGCGCCGGGGCCGCACCGGTCCAGGTCGGCGCCCCGGTGCGGACCTCGCCGACCCCGGCCAGGTCGGCGGTGCCGATCGTCACCGTGCGCGAGACGGGCTCGATGCCCAGGACGTAGCGCGGCCGCTGGTCGCCGACGCTCACCCCGAGGCCGCGCCGCTGGCCGACGGTGAACCCGTACGCGCCCGAGTGCTCCCCCACCGTCGCGCCGGTGGCGGCGTCGACCAGCGGGCCCGGCTGCTCGCCCAGCCGCCGGGCGAGGAAGCCGCGGGTGTCGCCGTCGGGGATGAAGCAGATGTCGTGCGAGTCGGCCTTGGTGGCGACGGCGAAGCCGCGCTCGGCCGCGATCGCGCGCACCCGGTCCTTGGTCATCGAGCCCAGCGGGAACACCGCGCCGGCCAGCTGCGCGGGCGTGAGCACCGCGAGCACGTAGGACTGGTCCTTGGCCGCGTCGACCGAGCGGCGCAGCTCGCCGCCGGCGAGCCGGGCGTGGTGCCCGGTGACGACGGCGTCGAAGCCCAGGGCGCGGGCCCGGTCCAGCACCGCGCTGAACTTGATCCGCTCGTTGCAGCGCAGGCACGGGTTGGGCGTGCGCCCGGCCGCGTACTCGGCGACGAAGTCCTCGACGACGTCGGCGGCGAAGCGCTCGGCGAGGTCCCACACGTAGAACGGGATGCCGAGCTCGTCGGCCACCCGGCGGGCGTCGTGCGCGTCCTCCACGCTGCAGCACCCGCGGGCGCCGCTGCGCAGCGTCTGGCGGTCCGGGGAGAGCGCCAGGTGCACGCCGGTGACCTCGTGCCCGGCGTCGACGGCCAGCGCCGCGGCGACCGCGGAGTCCACCCCGCCGCTCATCGCGGCGAGCACCCTCATCGGGACCCCAGGCCGGCCCGCCGCGCCCGCTCCACCACCGGCCCGATGACCTCGAGCACCGCGTCGACGTCGGCGTCGGTCGAGGTCGAGCCGAGCGAGAAGCGCAGCGAGCTGCGCGCCCGGTCGGCGTCCGCGCCGACGCCGAGCAGCACGTGGCTGGGCCGGGCGACGCCGGCGCTGCACGCCGACCCGGTGGAGCACTCGACGCCGCGCGCGTCGAGCAGCATGAGCAGCGCGTCGCCCTCGGCGCCGGGGAACGACAGGTGCGCGTTGCCGGGCAGGCGGCCCGGGCCCCCGGCGAGGACGTCGTCCAGCGGTGCGCCGTTGAGCTGCGCGTCGGGCACCTGGGCGACCACCCCCGCGACCAGCCGGTCGCGCAGGGCGGCCAGCCGGGCGGCGCGCTCGGCGCGGCCGGCCACGGCGGCCTCCGCCGCGACGGCCAGCCCCACGATGGCGGCCACGTCGAGGGTGCCCGAACGGACGTCGCGCTCCTGGCCGCCGCCGTGCAGCAGCGGCATGCAGGCCGCGTCCCGGCGCAGCAGCAGGGCGCCGGCGCCCATCGGCCCGCCGAGCTTGTGGCCGGTCATGGTCAGCGCGTCGACCCCGCTGGCGCCGAAGTCGACCGGCACCTGCCCGACCGCCTGCACCGCGTCGGTGTGCAGCGGGACCCCCGCCCCGTGGGCGACCTCGGCGAGCGCCGCCAGGTCGCTGACCGTCCCGATCTCGTTGTTGGCCCACATGAGGCTGACCAGCGCGACGTCCGCGCCGTCGCCGAGCGCCGCGCGCAGCGCGTCCGGGGTGACCCGGCCGGTGGCCTCCACGGGCAGCCAGGTGACCTCGGCGCCCTCGTGCTTGGCCAGCCACTCGACGCTGTCGAGGACGGCGTGGTGCTCGATCGGGCTGGTGACGATCCGCCGCCGCTGCGGGTCGGCCTCCCGCCGGGCCCAGAACACGCCCTTGACGGCGAGGTTGTCGCTCTCGGTGCCGCCGCCGGTGAACAGCACCTCCGACGGGCGGGCGCCCACCGCGGCGGCCAGGCGCTCGCGGGCCTGCTCGGCGCTGCGGCGCGCGGCGCGGCCGCTGGCGTGCAGCGAGGAGGCGTTGCCCACCCGCGCGAGCTGCTCGGTCATCGCGGCCAGCACCGCGGGCAGCAGCGGCGTGGTCGCCGCGTGGTCGAGATACGTCACCCGTCCTCCTCGCTGGCGCTCGTCGGCCAGGTGCCGTGACGTGCTGTGCTCACGCGTGACCGCGCACCCTGGGTCACGAGGCCTCCTCGCCGGCCGCCACGCCCGCGCTGGCTGCAGGCCGGCCCGCCCCGGCCAGGGTAGTCGCGGCCCCGGGGGCCGCCTCCGCGGCCGGGGTCCGGCCCGCACGCGGGGCCACGAGCAGGCCGGCGACGGCGACGGCGGCGAGCAGGGCGACGGCCGCGAGGACCGCGCCGGCCAGCGGCAGCGCCTCCTGGCTCGCGGCGCCGACCAGGACGCCGACCGCGCCCACGCTGAGCGCCGAGCCGGTGACGTCGGAGATCTGCAGGGCCGCGGAGTCCGCGCCCCGCCGGTCCTCCGGCGAGTGCTCGAACAGCAGGACGCCGACGCTGGGCATGCCCAGACCCATCCCGAAGCCGGCGACGGTCCAGGTGAGGTAGGCGGTCCAGCCGCCGATGCCGGGCAGCGCCACGAGCGCGGTGCCCGCCACGCCCAGGGCCAGCGACGCGAACCCGATCCGCAGGAGCAGCACCCGGGACAGGCCCGGGAAGCGGCCCTGGGAGAACGACGCCAGCGCCCAGCCGAGCGACCCCGCGGTCAGCGGGACGCCGGCCGCCACCGGGCTGTACCCGTGCAACTCGGTCAGCGACAGCGGCAGCAGCGCGTCGACGCCGAAGAACGCCCCGGCGAGCAGCCCGCGCGAGGCGACGACCGTCGGCAGGCCGCGGCGGGCCCGGGCCGTGCCGGGCGGCAGCAGCGGGCGCAGCCCCAGCACGAGCGCGGCCAGGCCGACGACGGCGAGGGCGGCGGCGAGCGCGTCGAGCCGCTGGCCGGCGTACTGCAGCAGGGCGATGCCCAGCCCCGCGAGGCCGGCCCACCACCGCCGCGCCGGATCCGGGGTCGCCGCCCGGTCGGGCACCGGCAGCGCGCGGAGCGCGGGCAGCACCAGCAGCAGCCCCGCGACCACCAGCGGCAGCAGCCCGAGGAACACCAGCCGCCACGAGGCGTGCGCGGTGACCAGGCCGGAGACCAGCGGCCCGACCAGCGCCGGCAGCACCCAGGCGGTGGAGAAGGCGCCGAACAGGGCCGGCCGCACCCGCGGCGGGAACGCCTGGCCGGCGGCCACGTACAGCGAGACCGCGATCAGGCCCGAGCCCAGGCCCTGCACCGCGCGGCCGGCCACCAGGACCGCCATCGAGCCGGCCACGCCGGCGACCAGCAGCCCGGCGGCGAACACCGTGACACCGGCGACCAGCGCCGACCGCGGTCCGCGGCGGTCGCCGACGTCCCCGCCGACCACCATGCCGACCACCGAGGCGACGAGGAAGGCGGAGAAGGGCCAGCCGTACCAGGCCAGGCCGTCGAGCTCGGCCACCACGGTGGGCATCGCCGTCCCGACGGCCATCGTCTCGAACGCGACCAGCGTGACGAGCATGAGCAGCCCGATGGTGCGCAGCCGCAGCTCCCGCCCGAACAACCCGCCGTCCACGTCCTGCGCCAACCCGCTCCTCCCTCCGCTGCTTCCCGTGCCGCCGCTCCCCGTGCCGCCGCCGGCGGCCCCGCACACGGCCGAGCGCCGGCCCCCTCGGCGAGGGGACCGGCGCTCGGCGGGGTGCTGCTGCTACTTGCGGGCGGTGATCAGCTCGGTGGCCTGCGGGACGACGACGTTGAGGTCGCCGATCACGCCGAAGTCGGCCAGCTCGAAGATCGGGGCCTCGGGGTCCTTGTTGATGGCCACGATCGTCTTCGAGGTCTGCATGCCGGCCCGGTGCTGGATGGCGCCGGAGATGCCCACGGCCACGTACAGCTGCGGCGACACGGTCTTGCCGGTCTGCCCGACCTGGAAGCTGTGCGGGTAGAAGCCGGAGTCCACCGCGGCGCGGGAGGCGCCGACCGCCGCGCCGAGCGAGTCGGCCAGGCCCTCGATGATGGAGAAGTTCTCGGCGCTGGCCACGCCGCGGCCGCCGGAGACGACGATCGAGGCCTCGGTCAGCTCCGGCCGGGAGGACTTCTGCTCCACGACCCGGTCGAGCACCCGGGTGGCCTTGGCCGCGTCGGACACGGCCACCGACACCTGCTGCTCCGCACCCGCGGCCGGGGCCGGCTCGGGGGCGACGGAGTTGCCGCGCAGGGTGTAGATCGGGGTGCCGGTCGTCACCTTGGAGTGCACGATCGTCTGCCCGGCGAACGCCAGCTGGGTGGCGGTGCCGTCGGCGGCGATCTCGGTGACGTCGGTCAGGAAGCCGCTGCCGGTCTTCAGCGCGACGCGGGCGGCGATCTCCTTGCCCTCCGGCGAGGACGGGACGACCACGGCCGCCGGCGACTTCTCCGACACCAGCTGGGCCAGCAGCTCGGCCTTCGGCGCGACCAGGTAGTCGTCGAAGTCGGGGCTCTCGGCGACGTAGACCGTCGCCGCGCCGTACTCGGCCAGCTTGTCGCGCACGCCCGCGGCGGTGCCGGGGGCGCCGGCGACGACGGCCGACACCTCGCCGAGGGCGCGGGCGGCGGTCAGCGCCTCGAGGGTGGTCTTGCGGACGCCCTCACCGGCGGGGTTGAGCTCGGCCAGGACCAGGACCTCAGCCATGGGGATTACCTCTCTCCTTCGATCCGGATCCGGGTCAGACGATCTTCTGGCCGGCGAGGAAGTCGACGAACTTCTGCGCGCCGTCGCCCTCGTCGGGCACCTTGACGCCCTCGCCCTTGGGCGGGCGGCCGGCGAAGTCGAGCACCTGGCTGGTCGCCGTCCCCAGGCCGACGCTGCCCGCGTCCACGCCCAGGTCGGCCAGCGACTTGGTCTCCACCGGCTTCTTCTTGGCGGCCATGATCCCCTTGAAGGAGGGGTAGCGCGGCTCGTTGATGGTGTCCCAGGTCGACACGATCGCCGGCAGCGGCGCCTCCAGCGCCCAGTAGCCGCCGTCGGTCTGCCGCTCCACCTGCACCTTGCCGTCGGCGACGGTGAGCTTGCGGGCGCCGGAGACCTGCGGCACGCCCAGCCGCTCGGCCAGCAGCGCCGGCATGACGGCCATCAGCCCGTCGGTCGAGGTGGCGCCGGTCAGGATGAGGTCGTACTCGATCTGCTGCAGCGCCGCGGCCAGCACGGCCGAGGTCTGGATGGCGCACGAGCCGTGGATGGCGTCGTCGACGACGTGCACGGCCTTGTCCGCGCCCATCGACAGCGCCTTGCGGATCGCGTCGGTGGCGCCGGCCGGGCCGACGGTCAGCACCGTGACCTCGCCGCCCTCGCGGTCGCGGACCTGCAGCGCCTCCTCGATGGCGTACTCGTCGATCTCGTTGACGACGTTGTCCGCAGACGCCCGCGCGACGGTGTTGTCCGAGGGGTCCAGCGAACGCTGGGTGCCCGAGTCGGGGACCTGCTTGACCAGAACGACGATGTTCATCGCCAGACCTACCTCCGGATCGGTCAGGGGGACGCGAGCCCGACGGCCCGCCTGGCTCCGATCATGGAGGTTACTTCCAGGTAAAGACGCCGACGACGGCAGAGGCGGTGAGCCCGGTCACCCGGCGGGCCGCCACTCCCCCGTCTCGGCGAAACGGCGCAGGGTGGCGGCGTGCGGCGCCAGGTCCAGCCCCTGCGCCGCCACCCACTCGTCGGAGTAGTAGGTGTGCGCGTACCGCTCGCCGCCGTCGCACAGCAGGGTGACGACGCTGCCCCGGACGCCGGCCCGCAGCATCTCGGCGACCAGCGCGAACGCGCCCCACAGGTTGGTGCCGGTGGAGCCGCCGGCCCGCCGGCCGGTCGCCTCGGCGAGGTGGCGCATGGCCGCCAGCGACGCCGCGTCGGGCACCCGGATCATCCGGTCGACGATCGTGGGGACGAACGAGGGCTCGACCCGCGGGCGGCCGATGCCCTCGATCCGCGAGGGCGTGCCCGTCGTCCAGCCCGGCTCGCCGGCGGCGTAGCCGGGGAAGAACGCCGAGTTCTCCGGGTCGACGACGGCCAGCCGCGTGCGGAACCGGCGGTAGCGCAGGTAGCGGCCGATGGTGGCGCTGGTGCCCCCGGTGCCGGCGCCGACGACGACCCACTCGGGGACGGGGTGGCGCTCGAGGGCCATCTGGTCGAACACCGACTCGGCGATGTTGTTGTTGCCCCGCCAG
Source organism: Blastococcus sp. SYSU D00868 (assembly GCF_054050575.1). NCBI lineage: Bacteria > Bacillati > Actinomycetota > Actinomycetes > Geodermatophilales > Geodermatophilaceae > Blastococcus > Blastococcus sp. SYSU D00868. Next base: position 102,729 of record NZ_JBJGZO010000001.1, on the reverse strand, counting down.
TCGGTGGCGCGCTCGGCGTAGGTGAACTGGTCCAGGTAGTGACCGCCGCACTCCGCGGCCAGCCGCCGCGCCTCCCCGTACATGTCGGGAGCCCGGTCGACGAAGTGGCAGCGGCCCCCGTGGAACTCGATGAGCGCGACCTTCTCCGCGCTCGTCGAGGCCGGCATCACCGCGACGAACGGCAGCCCGAGCATGCGGGCGAAGTACGCCTCGCTCACCGCGGTCGAGCCGCTGGATGCCTCGACCACCGTCGTCCCCTCGGTGATCTGGCCCGAGCACAGCCCGTACAGGAACAGCGAGCGCGCCAGCCGGTGCTTGAGGCTGCCGGTCGGGTGCGTCGACTCGTCCTTGAGGTACAGGTCGACGCCCCACTCCGGCGGCAGCGGGTAGGCCAGCAGGTGGGTGTCCGCGCTGCGGTGCGCGTCGGCCTCCACGACCGCCACGGCACGGTCGACCCAGGCGCGGCCGGCGGGGTCGGAGCGGTCGAGGTCGGCGCGGTCGAGGTCGGCGCGGGCGAGGTCGGCGCGGGCGAGGTCGGCGCGGTCGAGGTCGGCGCGGTCCAGGTCGGGGGGCCGGCTCACCCCTGCGCCCCGGGCTCGGCGGCGGCGACCAGCGCCGGGCGCTCCGCGGGGGTGACGGTCACCGCCGTCCCGGGGGTCAGGTCCTGGCTGTCGACGCTGGCGACGTCGACCTGCACCTCCAGCCCGTCGGGCAGCGCGACCGCCAGCCGGGTGCTGGCGCCGGAGAAGGTGCGGGTGACCACCCGGCCCACCCCCCGCTCGTCGGCGGCGACCAGCAGCCCCTCCGGGCGGACCAGCGCGACGGCCGGGCCCGGCGCCGGGGCGGCGCCGAGCACCTCCCGACGCACGCCGAGGAACTCGACGTCGCCGTCGCCGAGGACGGCGGGGATGCGGTTCATCGTGCCGACGAACTGCGCGACGAACGCCGTCGCCGGCCGCTCGTACAGCTCGTCGGGCGAGGCGACCTGCTCCAGCCGGCCGGCCCGCATGACGCCGACCCGGTCGGCCACCGACAGCGCCTCGGCCTGGTCGTGGGTGACGAAGACCGTGGTGATGCCCAGCTCCAGCTGCAGCCGGCGGATCTCCTCCCGCAGCTGCACCCGGACCTGCGCGTCCAGCGCCGACAGCGGCTCGTCGAGCAGCAGCACCCGCGGCTCGACGGCCAGGGCGCGGGCCAGCGCCACCCGCTGCTGCTGGCCGCCGGAGAGCTGGTGCGGGTAGCGGCCGGCGCGGTCGGCGAGGCCGACCAGCTCCAGCAGCTCCGCGGCCCGCCCGCGGCGCTCGGCCTTGGCGCCGCGGCGGCGCACCCGCAGCCCGAAGGCGACGTTGTCGGCGACGGTGAGGTTCGGGAAGAGGCTGTAGGCCTGGAAGACCATGCCCATGTCGCGCTTGTTGGCCGGCACCCCGGTGACGTCGTCGCCGTCGAGCAGCACCCGCCCGGAGTCGGGCCGCTCGAACCCGGCGACGGCCCGCAGCGCCGTGGTCTTGCCGCAGCCGGAGGGGCCCAGCAGCGCGAGGAACTCGCCGCCGGCGATGTCGAGGTCCAGCCCGTCGAGGGCGAGCACCGAGCCGTAGCGCCGGGTGAGGCCCTCCAGCCGGACGGCGACGCCGGGGCGCTGCCGCAGCTCGGCGGCGGCGGAGTTGTCCGGCGACGCGGCGCCCGGCACGGCGGGGGCCGACGGGGTGGACGGGACGGCGGTCATACGGGGTCCTCCCCCCGGCGCCGGCGGTCCAGCGCGGAGATCAGCAGGAGCAGCGCCCAGGTGAGCAGCAGCGAGAGCACCGAGACCGCCACCGACAGCTGCGGCTCCGCGCCCGAGGCGAGGACGATCCAGGTCGGGAAGGTCTGGAACCCGAGGATGTTGGCCACGGTGAACTCGCCGAGCACGAGGGCCACGGCGAGGAACGAGGCGTTGAGCACCGACGTGCGCAGGACCGGCAGCACGACCCAGAGCATCACCCGCGGCCAGGAGGCGCCGAGGTTGCGCGCGGCCTCGGTGAGCGTGCGCAGCCCGGCGCCGCGCACCCCGGCGTCCAGCGCCCGGTAGACGAACGGCATCGCCAGCACCACGTAGACGAGCACGAGGATCCAGGGCAGGTCCGGCTCCTGGAGCGCGAACATGAACTCGGCCAGCGGGGTGTTCAGGAAGTAGTCCGGCGCCCAGGCCAGCACGCTGCGGACGCCGACGACGAGCGCGATCGGCGGCAGCACCAGGGGCAGCAGGGTGAGCAGCTCGACCGTCGTCCGCAGCCGGGGCAGCCGCAGCTCCACGAGCACGACGACCGGCACCACCAGGGCCAGCGCGATGAGCACGGTGAACAGGGCGAGCAGCAGCGAGCGGCCGAAGGTCTCGGCGAAGCCCTCCGCGCCCGGGATCCGGGTGTACGGCTCGAGGGTGACGCCGCCGTCGCGCCGGTCGCGGATCGTGTACCAGATCGAGGCGCCGAGCGGGACCAGGAAGTAGACGCCCAGGACGGCGAACACCGCCCAGCGCCACCACCCGCCGCCCCGGCGCCCGGGCCGGGCCGGCGTCTCGGGGGCGACGCCGCCGGCGCCGGTGACCCCGGTCGTCATCGCCGTCATGCCAACCACCGCTGCGCGCGCCGCTGCACCCAGGCGTAGAAGACCATCACCACGCCGACGAGCACGACCATGCCCAGCGCCAGGGCCTTGCCCAGGTTCTCCGCGCCGACGACGACGTTGCTCGACAGCGAGTCGGCGATCTGCAGCGTGACGAGCGGGACGCTGCTGCCCACCAGCGCCTTCGCGGTGGCGTACGCGGCGAACGCGGAGGCGAACAGCAGCATCGCCGCGCCCAGCACGGGCGGCGCCAGCACCGGGCCGCCCACGTACCGCCAGTACTGCCAGCCGGTGGCGCCGAGGTTGTCCGCGGCCTCGCGCCACTGCGGCCGCAGCGCCTCCACCGCGGGCGTGATGGTGAGGACCATCAGCGGGATCAGGAAGTACAGGTAGACGACGCCCAGGCCGGTCATCGAGGTCAGCGAGAAGCCGTCGAGCCCGAGGGTGTCGGTGAGCAGCGAGGTGACGACGCCGGCGTTGCCGATGGTGGCCAGGAACGCGAAGGCCAGCGGGACCCCGCCGAAGTTGGCCAGCACGCCGGAGGCGGTGAGCACCATCCGCCGCAGCGCCCGCCCGCGGCGGGAGCCCACGACCGCGAAGGACAGCGCGAGGCCCAGCACCGTGGCGAGCACGGCGGTGACCGCCGACAGCTGCAGGCTGCCCAGGTAGGCCCGCCCGTAGGCGCCCTCGGTGACCCGGCCGATGTTGTCGGTCGACCAGGTCTCGTCGAACGTGACCGGGTCGGTGACCCGGAACGCCTCGACGGCGAGGACGCCGAGCGGCAGCAGCAGGAAGACCGCGACGTAGAGGAAGAACGGCACCGTGCCCAGCACGCTGAGCAGGCCGGCGCGGTGCGCGCCGGGGGTGTCCAGGCTCGACGTGTGCGGGATGGTGGTGCTCAGCCCGACATCTCCTCGTTCCAGCGGGCCGTCACGACCTCCTTGGCCGCACCCTCCTGCTCCTCGGTCGGGAACTCGGCGTCGCCCTCGACCGGCGGCAGCGCGGCCAGTGCCTCGGGGTCGGCGGTGCCGGCCTCCTGCATCGCGGGCAGGCGGACCGGGCGGGCGCCGCCGGCCAGCCACAGGTTCTGACCCTCGTCGCTGTACAGGAACTCCTGCCACAGGCGGGCGGCCGCCGGGTGCGGCGCGAACGCGCTGATCGCCTGGCTGTAGTAGCCGCCGAACAGGCCGTCGCTGGGGACGGCCACCTCCCAGGTGGTGCCGATCTCGGCCAGGCCCTCGGCGTAGGAGGCGTTGAGGTAGTCCCAGTCGATGACGATCGGGGTCTCGCCGCTCTCGATGGTGGCCGGCGTGCTCTCGACCGGGTTGAAGTTCCCGGCGTCCTTGAGCTCGACGAAGAAGTCGATGCCCGGGCCGATGTCGTCGAGGTCGCCGCCGTTGGCCAGCGACGCCGCCCAGACCCCGCCGAACGCGGCCGCGGCCTGCGTCGGGTTGCCGTTGAGCGCGACCTGGCCGGCGTAGCGCGGGTCGAGCAGGTCCTCGAAGGTCTGCGGGCACTCGCCGACGATGGTGGCGTTGCAGCCGATGGAGATGTAGCCGCCGTAGTCGTTGTACCAGTGGCCCTCCGGGTCCTTCTGCCCCTCGGGGATCTCGTCCCAGGTCTGCACCTGGTACGGGGCGAGCAGGTCCTGGGCCTGCGCCTGCCGCGCGAAGGCGGTGCCGAGGTCGAGGACGTCGGGGGCCCGGTCCTGGCCGCGCTGCTGCTGGACGGCGTTGAGCTCGTCCTGGCTGGAGCCGTCGGGCAGCGTGCTGTTGACCTGGATGTCGTAGGTCTCCTCGAACGTGGAGATGATCTCCCCGTAGTTCGCCCAGTCCGGCGGCAGCGCGATGACGTTCAGCTCGCCCTCGGCCTGCGCGGCCGCGACCAGCTCGTCCATCGAGCCGAAGTCCTCCAGCGAGGTGGCCTCGGCGGCGTCGCCGCCGCCACCACCACCGCCGCCACCGCCACCGTTCCCGCTCCCTCCCCCGTCGTCGCTGCCGCAGGCAGCGAGGGCGAGGCCGGCCGTGAGCAGGGCCACGGCGGTCTTCGGGGTGCTGCGTCGCACGAGGTTCCTCCAGGTGTCTGTGCCGTCGGCCGCGGGCAACGGGGCCCGGCAGCCCCCGGGATGGTGACAGACGGGGGACCGTCCGGTGGGCCCGAACGGCGACGGTGTGGCGAACACGAGACGAACGGACGGCCCGCGGGGCCGCGGTCAGCGGCCGGAGAAGGTCGCCTTGCCGGGCCCGTTCTCGATGAACGAGCGCATGCCGCCCTGCTGGTCCTCGGTGCCGAACAGGCCCGAGAAGAGGCGGGTCTCCAGCGCCAGCCCCTGCGACAGGGTCATGTCGAGGCCGTCGTCGATCGCCTGCTTGGCCGCGGCCAGCGCCAGCGTCGGGCCGGTCGCGAAGCGCCGGGCCATGGCCAGCGCGGTGGAGTACACCTCGTCGTCGGGGACGACGGCGTCGGCCAGGCCCATCTCCAGCGCCTCCTCGGCGCCCACGTGCCGGCCGGTGAACACCAGGTCCTTGGCCTTGGCCGGGCCGACCAGGCGGGCCAGCCGCTGCGTGCCGCCCGCGCCGGGGATCACGCCCAGCAGGATCTCCGGCTGGCCGACCTTGGCCCCGGCGCCCATGACCCGGAAGTCGGCGCACAGGGCGAGCTCGTAGCCGCCGCCGAGGGCGTAACCGGTGATCGCGGCGATGACCGGCTTGGGGATCCGCTGCACCGCGCTGAACGACTCGGTGAGCTCGCGGCCCCAGGCGGCCATGCCGCGGGCGTCCAGCTCGGCCATGGCCTTGATGTCGGCGCCGGCGGCGAAGACCCGCTCCCCGCCGTAGAGGACGACCGCCCGGATCTCCTCCCGGCCCGCGGCCTCGATCGCCGCCGCGCGCACCTCGCGGTGCAGCTGGTCGTTGATGGCGTTCATCTTGGGCCGGTCGAGGCGGATGGTGCCCACCCCGTCCTCGACCTGCAGGGTCACGAACTCCGGCTCGCTCACGGGCACCTCCGGCGCTGGGACGTCGTCGTCCCCGGCACCCTAGCCAGCGGCGGCCCTCATGCCGCCCGGCGGGCGGTGAAGCGCCCCTCGGTGCGGTCCAGCCGCAGCCGCAGGCCGAAGGTCTCCGACAGGCCCTCGGCGGTGAGCACCTGCTCCAGCCGGCCGGAGTCGACGACCTCGCCGCCGCGCAGCAGCAGCGCGTGGGTGTAGCCCGGCGGGATCTCCTCGACGTGGTGGGTGACCAGCACCTGCGCGGGCGCGTAGAGGTACCCGGCGAGATCGGACAGGCGGGCCACCAGGTCCTCCCGGCCGGCCAGGTCCAGCCCGGCGCCCGGCTCGTCGAGCAGCAGCAGCTCCGGGTCGGGCATCAGCGCGCGGGCGATCTGCACCCGCTTGCGCTCGCCCTCGCTGAGGGTGCCGAACGGGCGGTGGGCGAACGCGTCGACGCCCCACTGCCGCATGAGCATCGCGGCACGGGTGAGGTCGGCGATGTCGTAGCGCTCCCGCCAGCGGCCGACGACGGCGTAGCCCGCGGAGACGACGACGTCCCCGGTCCGCTCCCCGGGGGCGATGCGCTGGGCGAGGGCGGCGCTGGTCAGCCCGATCCGCGGCCGCAGCTCGAAGACGTCGACCGCGCCGAGGGTCTCCCCGAGCAGCCCCACCACCCCGCGCGTGGGGTGCATGTGGGCCGAGACCAGCTGCAGCAGCGTGGTCTTCCCGGCGCCGTTCGGGCCGAGCACGACCCAGCGGTCGTCGGCGTGCACCGTCCAGTCGACCCCGCGCAGCAGGTGGGTCTCACCGCGGACGACGTCGACGCCGCGGATCTCGACGACGGGCTCGGACGCGGCGGGACTCGACACGTGCCCATCCAACCAACCCGCCGCGGCCCGCCGGTTGGCAGGATCACCGGGTGCGTTCTGCAGCGAGCGACCTCGAGGTCTGGCCCGGCTCCCCCGCCCCGCTGGGTGCCTCCTGGGACGGCAACGGCACCAACTTCGCGCTCTGGTCGGCCGGGGCGCAGGCGGTCGACCTGTGCCTGTTCGAGCCCGACGGCAGCGAGCACCGGCACCGGCTGCAGGAGACCACCCACCAGGTCTGGCACGGCCGGGTGAGCGGCGTCGGCCCGGGACAGCGCTACGGCTACCGGGTGCACGGCGGCTACGACCCCGGCAACGGGCTGCGCTACAACCCGGCCAAGCTGCTGCTGGACCCCTACGCGCGGGCCGTCGACGGCGAGCTGACCCTGCACCCGGCGCTGTTCGGCCACCCGGGAGAGGCGGTGGACTCCGGCGTCCCCGACACGACCGACTCCGCGCCGTACGTGCCCCGCGGGGTGGTGGTGCACGACCCGTTCCCCTGGGACGGCGACCGCCGCCCGGGCACGCCGTGGTCGGACACCGTCATCTACGAGGTGCACGTGCGCGGGGCGACGATGCGCCACCCGGACGTCCCCCCGGCGCTGCGCGGCACCTACGCGGGGCTGGCCCACCCGGCGTTCGTCGAGCACCTGCAGGCGCTCGGCGTCACCACGGTCGAGCTGCTGCCGGTGCACCACTTCGTCAGCGAGCCGCACCTGCTGCGGCGGGGGCTGACCAACTACTGGGGCTACAACACTCTCGGCTACTTCGCCCCGCACGCCGCCTACAGCTCGGCGGGGTCGGGCGGCGCGCAGGTCACCGAGTTCAAGGCGATGGTCAAGGCGCTGCACGCCGCGGGCATCGAGGTGGTGCTGGACGTCGTCTACAACCACACGGCCGAGGGCGACCACGCCGGCCCGACCCTGTCGTTCAAGGGCATCGACAACCGCGGCTACTACCGGCTCGACGGCGCCAACCCCTCCCGGTACACCGACTACACCGGCTGCGGGAACACCCTCGACGTCCGGCGCCCGCAGGTGCTCGCCCTGCTCATGGACTCGCTGCGGTACTGGGTGACCGAGATGCACGTCGACGGCTTCCGGTTCGACCTCGCCGCGGCGCTCGCCCGGTCGATGCACGACGTCGACCGGCTGTCGGCCTTCTTCGACGTCGTCCACCAGGACCCGGTGGTCAGCCAGGTGAAGCTGATCGCCGAGCCCTGGGACATCGGCGAGGGCGGCTACCAGGTGGGCAACTTCCCGCCGCTGTGGACCGAGTGGAACGGCCTGTACCGCGACACGGTCCGCGACGTGTGGTCCGGCGCGCACGTCGGCGTCCGCGACCTGGCCTACCGGCTGACCGGCTCCTCGGACCTGTACCGCTCCGACGGGCGCCGTCCCCTCGCCAGCATCAACTTCGTGACCGCGCACGACGGGTTCACCATGCGCGACCTCGTCACCTACGAGCACAAGCGCAACGAGGCGAACGGCGAGGACAACCGGGACGGCGAGAGCCACAACCGGAACTGGAACTGCGGCGTCGAGGGCCCCACCGACGACCCGGCTGTGAGCGCGCTGCGCGGCCGCCAGGTGCGCAACCTGCTGACGACGCTGCTGCTGTCGACCGGCGTCCCGATGCTCACCGCCGGCGACGAGCTCGGCCGCACCCAGCGGGGTAACAACAACGCCTACTGCCAGGACGACGAGCTGTCCTGGATCGACTGGGACGACGTCGACGGCGACCTGCTGGAGTTCGTGTCGCGGCTGGTGCGCCTGCGCCGCTCCTCCCCCGTGCTGCGGCAGGTGGCCTTCTTCGAGGGCCACGAGATCCCCGGCACCGGCGGCACCCGGGACCTGGCCTGGTTCGCCCCGGACGGCGGCCAGCTCACCACCGCCGACTGGTTCGACACCGACCTGCAGACCGTCGGGATGTACCTCGACGGCCGCGGCATCCGGCACCGCGACGACCACGGCCGGCCGGTGCGCGACGAGTCGTACCTGGTGTGGCTGCACGCCGGGCCCGAGCCGGTGACGGTGCAGCTGCCGGGCGCGCCGTGGAGCGACGGCTACGAGTTCGTCGTCTCCACCGAGTACCCGACCGGTGTGCCGCCGCGGCCGGCGGTGGTCGCGCCCGGCCCCATCGACCTGCCGTCCCGGACCGTCTGGCTGCTGCGGGTCCTCCGCCGTCCCTGAGACGGCCGGAGCCGGACGACGGTGTGCGCCGAGGTGCAGTTCCCGGGCCGGGAACTGCACCTCGGCGCACACCGTCCGGTGCGGGAGTCAGCTCCGGGCGGTGTCCTGCTCCAGGTGCACCCGCTGGTCCTGCCGCACCGAGGACGCCGGTGGCCCAGGACCCGGCGGGTCCTGGGCCACTCGCGTGCGGCGGTGCGGGCGCTCAGTCCTGCGGCTGCTCGAAGGTGATGACGGTCCAGCCCAGCAGCAGGCGGTCGCCGTCGGACAGCGGGTGGGCCACGCCCGGCTCCAGCTGGGTCCACTCGGTGGCCTCGGGGCCGGCGACGTGGGTGCCGTTGAGCGAGCCGAGGTCGACCAGCGACACCTCGCGGCCCTGGCGCTGGACGGCGGCGTGCGCGGAGGAGAGCACGTTCTGGGTGTCGGCGATCGGCACCGGCCGCGCCGACCCGGTGGTGACCAGCTCGTGGCTGTCGGGGCGGCGGCCGAGCACCAGGTCCTCGTCCACGGTGACCACGAGGCCGTCGTCGAAGCGCAGGACCGGCGCCGCGGGCGGCTCCGGCTTCCAGAACGCCGTCGCCTCCCCGCCGTCGGTGCCGGGGCCCTGCGCGGCGGCGGCCGGGGCGTAGCCGCCGCCCGGGGCGCCGAAGCCGGCGTCGGAACCGGCGGAGAACGACGAGGGGGCCTGCGTGGCGCTGGGCACCGCGGCGGCCGAGGCATGCGCCACCGCGGCCAGCTGCAGCATCGCGCCGCCGCCGGGGACGGTGCCCTCGACGAGGTCGTAGGCCACGCCCGGCGGCATCGACGGCACGGCCTGGCCGGGGCCGACGTAGAGGCTGGAGCCGAGCTGGAACCCGGCGGCGAGCGTGCAGCCGCCCGCGACCTGGTGCCCGGCCACGGGGACGCCGTCCACCGCGGGCTGGCCCTTGCCGTACCAGAGCGCCACCCCGGTGCCGGAGCCCCCGGCGGTGTCGACGAGCACGAGGGCGAACGAGGCCGACCCGCCGCCGAGGCCCGCGACCTCGCCGGCGACCGCGGCCAGGACCCGGTCCGCCCCGGGGCCGGACACGCCCAGGCAGGCGTGCAGGGCGGCCGTCAGCGCGGGGGCACCGGGAGCGTCCACCCACAGCAGACCGCCGCCGCGACGGGCGACGACGGCATCTCCGGGCAGGACTTCACAGCGGTCGGGCATGCCCGCCAGCCTAATGACCGACGGCGGAACTGGGCGGTTCGGCAAGTGCGCCACGCCGGTCGCACCACCGCGTTCGGGGAGTGGTGCGACCGGCGTGACGCGTGAGCCTCAGGCGGTCGCGACCAGACCGAGCTCCGCCGGGTCGGCGAGGTGCCCGGAGTGCGGGAGCACGCGCACGGTGTAGCCGAAGGCGCCGGTCCGCTCCAGCGGCAGCGTGGCGGTGAACCAGTGCCGCGAGCCGTCCGCGTGCTCGAGCGTCATCGGGATGGTCGTGACCTCGTGCAGCCCGTCGGCGTCGTCCACCCGGCCGTAGGCCGCCTGCACCTGGACGTCCTGCGGCGTCAGTCCCGGCAGCTCCACCTCGGCCCGCAGGGCGAGGGTGGTGCCGATCTCCGGGGTGTCGCCGACGCCGGTGGCCTCCACGTGCGCGACCCGGACGGTGTTCCACCGCTCCTGCAGCCGCGCCCGCCACGCCGACTCCTCGCGGGCCGGGGCGTAGCCACCGTCGGCCATCGCGCGGGCCGAGCCCGCGGCCGGCACGTAGAGCCGCTGCACGTAGTCGCGCACCATCCGGGTGGCCAGCACCTTGGGGCCGGTCTCGCGCAGGGTGTGCCGCACCATCTCGACCCAGCGGGTCGGGATGCCGTCGCGGTCCGCCTCGTAGAAGCGCGGGATGACCTGGGTGCCGAGCAGGTCGTAGATCGCCCGCGCCTCGACCTCGTCGCGGCGGTCGGGGTCGGCCACGCCGTCGGCGGTGGGGATCGCCCAGCCGTTCTGGCCGTCGAACCACTCGTCCCACCAGCCGTCGCGGATGGAGAGGTTCAGCCCGCCGTTGAGCGCGGCCTTCATGCCCGAGGTGCCGCACGCCTCCAGCGGCCGCAGCGGGTTGTTCAGCCACACGTCGCAGCCCCAGTACAGGTACCGCGCCATGCCGATGTCGTAGCCGGGCAGGAACGCGATCCGGTGCCGGACGGCGGGGTCGTCGGCGAACTTCACCATCTGCTGGATCAGCTGCTTGCCGCCGTCGTCGGCCGGGTGGCTCTTGCCGGCGATCACCAGCTGCACGGGCCGCTCGTCGTCGAGCAGCAGCGCCCGCAGCCGCTCGGGGTCGCGCAGCATCAGCGTCAGCCGCTTGTAGCTGGGCACCCGGCGGGCGAAGCCGATGGTGAGGACGTCGGGGTCGAACGCCGACTGGGTCCAGCCGACCTCCGCCTCCGCCGCGCCGCGGGCCAGCGCGACCTCGCGCAGCCGGCGGCGCACCTCGTCGACCAGGCGGCCGCGCAGCATCCGCCGCGTGCTCCACAGCTCGCCGGCGCTGATCCGGTCCACCCCGTCGAAGGAGGCCGGCTCGTCACCCTCGACCGGGTCGCCGGTGCGGGAGCTCTGCGTGCCCAGGTCGACCAGCTCCCGGGCGGTCCAGGTCGGGGCGTGCACGCCGTTGGTGATCGAGCCGATCGGCACGTCGGCCTCGTCGAACCCGGGCCACAGGTCGCTGAACATGTGCCGGCTCACGTGGCCGTGCAGCTGGCTGACGCCGTTGGCGCGCTGGCCCAGCCGCAGCCCCATGTGCGCCATGTTGAACTTCGTCGGGTCGTCCTCGGCGCCCAGCGGGATGAGGTGCTCCAGCGGGACGCCGAAGCCCGCGAAGTACCGCTCGATCAGGGCCCGCGGGAAGCGGTCGATGCCGGCCGGCACCGGGGTGTGCGTGGTGAACACCGTGCCCGCGCGGACGGCCTGCAGCGCCTCGGCGAACGACAGCCCGTGCGACTCGGTGAGCTCGCGGATGCGCTCGACGCCCTGGAAGCCGGCGTGGCCCTCGTTGGCGTGGAACACCTCCGGCGCCGGGGTGCCGGTGAGCTGGCAGTAGGCCCGCAGCGCGCGGACGCCGCCGATGCCCAGCAGCATCTCCTGGCGCAGCCGGTGGTCCTCGTCGCCGCCGTAGAGCCGGTCGGTGACGCCGCGCTCGGCCGGGGCGTTCTCCTCGATGTCGCTGTCGAGCAGCAGCAGCGAGACCCGGCCGACCTGCGCCCGCCACACGTGCGCGTGCAGGGTGCGCCCCTCGGGCAGCGGCACGTGCACCACGACGGCGGACCCGTCGGCCTGGCGCAGCAGCTTCACCGGCAGCCCGTGCGGGTCCAGCGACGGGTAGTGCTCCAGCTGCCAGCCGTCGGCGGACAGGCCCTGCTCGAAGTAGCCGGCCCGGTAGAGCAGCCCGACGCCGATCAGCGGGACACCGAGGTCGGAGGCGGCCTTGAGGTGGTCGCCGGCGAGGATGCCGAGGCCGCCGGAGTACTGCGGCAGCACCTCGGTGATGCCGAACTCGGCGCTGAAGTAGGCGATCGACGCCGGCGCCTCGGCGCCCAGCGACTGATACCAGTGCGGGGCCGACAGGTACTCGTCGAGGTCCTCCACGACGTCCTGCAGGCGGCGCACGAAGCGGCGGTCCTTGGCCAGCGTCGCCAGCCGCGAGGCCGACACCTCGCCGAGCACCTTGACCGGGTCGCCCCCGCACGTCTGCCAGAGCTCGGGGTCGAGCGCCTCGAAGAGGTCCCGCGTCTCCGGGTGCCAGGACCACCGGAGGTTCATCACGAGTTGGGCGAGCGGCATCAGCTCCTCGGGGAGGGATGCCCGGACCGTGAACCGACGGAGAGCACGCACGACGGCGACCCTATCCACGACCGGGCGGTCGGGCTCCTCTAGCACGGACCCGCCCGGCGGGACCGCTCACCCCGGGGCCTCTGCTCCGACATGCCCGCTGTTCGTGATCTCGCTAGCGTGATCGCGATGACTGGCCGCGCTGACCTCCGCCTCGGCATCACCGATGTCGCCCCCGTCGTGTCCTGCGGGTCGTTCTCCGCCCGCGCCGTGGTCGGCGAGCACGTGCCGATCACGGCCACCGTGTTCCGCGAGGGCCACGACGCCGTCGCCGCAGACGTCGTCTGGACCGGGCCCGACGGCACCCGCGCCCCGTTCACCCGCATGGCGCCCTACAGCCAGGAACCCGACCGGTGGCTGGCCACCGTCGTCCCGGACCGGGAGGGCCGCTGGACCTTCCGGGTGGAGGCGTGGAGCGACCCGCTGGCCACCTGGCACCACGCCGTCGAGGTGAAGATCGAGGCCGGGCAGGGCCCGGAGGACCTCGCCAACGACCTCGAGGACGGCGCCCGGCTCCTCGAGCGCGTCGCCGCGGAGGCCGACGGCGAGTGGCGCGACCGGCTGACCGAGGCCGTCACCGCCCTGCGCGACACCGACCGCGACCTGACCGCCCGGGTGGCCCCCGCGCTGGCACCGGCGGTGCAGGAGCACCTGCACGAGCACCCCGTCCGGCAACTGGTCACCGCCTCCCCCGAGTACGAGGTGTGGGTCGACCGGCCGCGCGCGCTCTCCGGCTCCTGGTACGAGTTCTTCCCCCGGTCGACCGGGCCGGTGGTCGGCGGCACCCCCACCCACGGCACGTTCACCACCGCCGCCGACCGGCTGCCCGCCGTGGCCGACATGGGCTTCGACGTCGTCTACCTGCCGCCGATCCACCCGATCGGCACGGTCAACCGCAAGGGCCGCAACAACACCCTCACCCCCGACCCGGACGACGTCGGCTCGCCGTGGGCCATCGGCTCGGCCGAGGGCGGCCACGACACCGTGCACCCCGAGCTGGGCACGATGGAGGACTTCCAGCGGTTCGTCCGGCGGGCCGGCGAGCTCGGCATGGAGGTGGCGCTGGACTTCGCGCTGCAGGCCGCGCCCGACCACCCGTGGGTGAAGACCCACCCGGAGTGGTTCACCACCAAGCCCGACGGCACGATCGCCTACGCGGAGAACCCGCCGAAGAAGTACCAGGACATCTACCCGATCAACTTCGACAACGACCCCGCGGGCATCTACGCGGAGTGCCGCCGGGTGATCCAGGTGTGGATCGACGCCGGCGTGAAGGTCTTCCGCGTCGACAACCCGCACACCAAGCCGCTGAACTTCTGGCACTGGCTGATCTGGGACGTCAAGCAGAGCCACCCCGACGTGCTCTTCCTCGCCGAGGCCTTCACCCGGCCGGCGATGATGCACCAGCTGGCGCGCATCGGGTACACGCAGTCCTACACGTACTTCACCTGGCGCACCCAGCGCGGCGAGCTCGAGGACTACGGCCGCGAGCTCGCCGAGAACGCGCACTACATGCGGCCGAACTTCTTCGTGAACACCCCGGACATCCTGCACGCGTCGCTGCAGTACGGCGGGCCGCCGATGTTCAAGATCCGCGCGGTGCTCGCGTCGATGATGAGCCCGACCTGGGGCGTCTACTCCGGCTACGAGCTGTACGAGCACGTGGCCGTGCGACCCGGCAGCGAGGAGTACCTCGACAGCGAGAAGTACCAGCTGCGCCCGCGCGACTGGGCGGCCGCCGAGGCCTCGGGCCGCAGCCTGGCGCCCTACCTGCGGCGGCTGAACGAGATCCGTCGCGCGCACCCGGCGCTGCAGCAGCTGCGGACGCTGCGCTTCCACCCGGTCGACAACCCGAACCTGATCTGCTTCTCCAAGACCGACCCCGGCTCCCAGGACGCCGTCCTGGTCGTGGTCGCCCTGGACAGCCACAACCGGCAGATCGGGACGACGGCGCTGGACCTGGCCGTGTTCGGCCTGGACTGGCACGAGCGGTTCGCGGTGCGCGACGAGCTGTCGGGCGCCACCTACGACTGGGGGCAGTTCAACTACGTCGAGCTGGACCCCTACCACGAGCCGGCGCACGTCTTCTCGATCACCTTCCCCCGACCGGTGACCTGGCCGCCGCCGGTCGCGTGACCCGCCCCGCCCACTCACCTCCAGCCCACCCGCACAGCACTACCTGAGGGGCGACACCTCCCGATGACCGTTCCCGTTCCCGACACCCCCGGCCGCTCCGCGCTGCCGCCGCCCGGCACCGACCCGGAGTGGTACAAGCGCGCGGTCTTCTACGAGGTGCTCGTCCGCGGCTTCGCCGACAGCAACGCCGACGGCGTGGGCGACCTGCGCGGCATGATCGACAAGCTGGACTACCTGCAGTGGCTCGGCGTCGACTGCCTGTGGTTGCCGCCGTTCTTCGCCTCGCCGCTGCGCGACGGCGGCTACGACGTCAGCGACTACACCGCCGTGCTGCCCGAGTTCGGCGACATCGAGGACTTCCGGGAGCTGCTGCAGGAGGCCCACTCCCGCGGCATCCGCGTGATCATCGACTTCGTCATGAACCACACCTCGGACCAGCACCCCTGGTTCCAGGCCAGCCGCAGCGACCCCGAGGGCCCCTACGGCGACTTCTACGTGTGGGCCGACGACGACACCGGCTACGCCGACGCGCGGATCATCTTCGTCGACACCGAGAGCTCGAACTGGACCTTCGACCCGGTGCGCAAGCAGTACTTCTGGCACCGGTTCTTCTCCCACCAGCCCGACCTGAACTTCGAGAACCCGAAGGTCGTCGAGGCGATCCTGGACGCGCTGCGGTTCTGGCTGGACCTGGGCATCGACGGCTTCCGGCTCGACGCCGTCCCCTACCTGTTCGAGGAGGAGGGGACCAACTGCGAGAACCTCCCCAGGACCCACGAGCTGCTCAAGCAGGTCCGCAAGGTCGTCGACCGCGACTACCCCGACCGGGTGCTGCTGTGCGAGGCCAACCAGTGGCCGGCCGACGTCGTCGAGTACTTCGGCGAGGACGGCGACGAGTGCCAGATGGCCTTCCACTTCCCGGTGATGCCGCGCCTGTTCATGGGCGTGCGACGGGAGCAGCGGTTCCCGATCTCGGAGATCATGGCGCAGACGCCGGACATCCCGGCCAACTGCCAGTGGGGCATCTTCCTGCGCAACCACGACGAGCTGACCCTCGAGATGGTCACCGACGAGGAACGCGACTACATGTGGGCGGAGTACGCCAAGGACCCCCGCATGAAGGCCAACATCGGCATCCGCCGCCGGCTGGCGCCGCTGCTGGACAACGACATCGACACCCTCGAGCTGTTCAACGCCCTGCTGCTCAGCCTCCCGGGGTCGCCGGTCCTCTACTACGGCGACGAGATCGGCATGGGCGACAACATCTGGCTCGGTGACCGCGACGGCGTCCGCACGCCGATGCAGTGGACCCCGGACCGCAACGGCGGGTTCTCCACCGCCGACCCGCAGCGGATGTACCTGCCGCTGAACGCCGACCCGGTCTACGGCTACCAGGTCACCAACGTCGAGTCGCAGCTGCGCAACACCACCTCGCTGCTGCACTGGATCCGGCAGATGATCCGGGTCCGCGGCCAGCACCCCACCTTCGGCCTGGGCAGCTTCGCCGAGATCGGCTCGCGCAACCCCACGGTGCTGTCGTTCGTCCGCGAGTTCGGCGACGACATCGTGCTGTGCGTCAACAACCTGTCGCGGTTCCCGCAGCCGGTGGAGCTGGACCTGCGCAGGTTCGAGGGCTACACGCCGATCGAGCTCACCGGCCGGGTGGAGTTCCCGCAGATCGGCGTCCTGCCCTACATGCTCACGCTGGCCGGGCACGGCTTCTACTGGTTCGAGCTCGCCAAGCCGGCACCGGAGCCCGAGCCGGTCGTCGAGGAGCACGAGACCGCCGGCTCCGCCGTGGCCGACTCGCTGCTGGCGGCCGGCGTGGTCCACGCCGCCGACGACGCGCCGGGAGGGGACCGATGAGCGCGCTCACCGACATCCTGCGGGAGTGGATGCCGAACCAGCGGTGGTTCGGCGGCAAGGGCCGGGAGTGGGCCGGCGTCGAGGAGGACGGCTTCTTCCTCGACCGGTCCGGCCCCGTGCTCTCGGTGCACCGGGTGCACGTCACCTACACCGACGGCGGCAGCGACACCTACCTGGTGCCGCTGTCCTGGCACGACCACGTCGTGGAGGACCTGTCCTCGGCGTTCGTGGGCGCCGTCCCCGGCGGGGACCGGGAGAACTACGCCTACGACGCGATGCGCGACCGGGAGGCGACGACGCCGTGGCTGGTCCACCTGGCCGAGCAGGCGCGGGTCGGGTCGCTGCGCTTCGTCGCCGAGGAGGGGGCGACCATCCCGGCGGGGCTGCCCGGTGACGTCATCTCCACCGAGCAGAGCAACACCTCCCTGGTGTACGGCTCCGAGGCGATCCTCAAGCTCTTCCGCCGGCTCGAGCCCGGGCTCAACCCCGACGTCGAGATCCACGACGCGCTGCGGCGCACCGACAACGAGCACATCGCGCCGCTGCTGGGCTACGCCGAGATCGACCACGACCGGGACCCGGACACCGAGCCGGCCACCGTGCTGATGCTGCAGACGTTCGTGCCCAACGCCAGCGACGGCTGGCGGCTGGCCACCGCCAGCGTGCGCGACCTGTACGCCGAGGGCGACCTGCACGCCGACGAGGTGGGGGGCGACTTCGCCGCCGACAGCGAGCGGCTCGGCGCGGCGACCGCCTCGGTGCACGCCGACCTCGCCGCGGTGCTGCCGACGCAGCCGGCCGACCGGGAGTGGTTCGAGGCGGCCGCCGAGGAGATGACCGGCCGCCTGGAGGCCGCCCTGCCGGTGGTGCCGCAGCTGGAGGAGCACGCCGAGGGCCTGCGCCGGCTCTACGCCGAGCTGGCCGACTGCCAGGAGCCGGTCGTCCGCCAGCGGGTGCACGGCGACCTGCACCTGGGCCAGGTGCTGCGCACCGCGACCGGCTGGATCCTGCTCGACTTCGAGGGCGAGCCGGCCCGGCCGCTGGCCGCGCGGCGGCAGCTGGACAGCCCGATGCGCGACGTCGCCGGGATGCTGCGCAGCTTCGACTACGCCGCCCGGCACATGCTCGTCGAGCAGCCCGAGAACACCCAGCGGGCGTACCGGGCGCAGGAGTGGGCCGAGCGCAACCGCAGCGCCTTCTGCGCCGGCTACTCCGCCGCCAGCGGGCTCGACCCCTGCGCCGACTCCCCCGTGCTGCGCGCGTTCGAGGCGGACAAGGCCGTCTACGAGTGCCTCTACGAGGCGCGCAACCGCCCGCACTGGCTGATGATCCCGCTGCAGTCGCTGTCACGGCTGGCCGCCGGCTGACCGGACCGGCCCGGCGGATCCCGGCCCCACGACCCCGACGCGAGTGAAGAGGACGACGACGCGATGACCTCCCCCGACGGCGCCCCGAGCGCCGAGACGACCGGCCGCGACCCCGCCGACACCCCCGAGTCGCCCGCGACCCGGGAGGAGCTGCAGCAGGCGGTGGACCAGATGGCCGAGGAGGCGCGGGCCGCCGAGCGCGAGCCGGTCGTCAACGCCGCCCCCGCCCGGAAGCGGGCCGCGGCGAAGAAGGCCCCGGCAGCGAAGAAGGCGCCCGCGGCGAAGAAGGCCCCCGCGGCGAAGAAGGCGACGACGACGGCCTCCGGGGCGGAGGCCCCCGCGGAGGAGGCGGGCGCCGCCCCGGCGAAGAAGACCACTCGCCGGGCGGCGGCGAAGAAGACCGTCGCGGCGCAGGGCGCCGTCGCCGAGGTCGAGCCGGCGGTCGACCCCGGCACGGTCGCGGCGCAGGGAGCGCCCACCGGCGACGCGGCGGAGCCGGCGCCGGCCACCAGGTCCCGGGCCCGCAAGGCGCCCGCCGAGCGGGCGCCGGCCAAGCGGGCGCCCCGCGCGAAGGCCTCCTCGCCGGCCGCCATCCACGAGCCGCAGGCCGACGCCGTCGCCGAGCAGGGCGGCACCGCCACCCCGGTCGTCGCCCCGGCCCCGATCGCCGAGCCGGGCTCGCCGTCGGGGGCGCCCGCCGGCCAGCCGTCGGCACCCGACCCGGACCCGGCCACGCCGAGCACGCCGCAGGCCCCGGCCGAGACCCCCGGCCGGGCGCCGGCCGAGGCGCCGGCCGAGGCACCAACCGAGGCCCCGTCCGAGGCCCTGTCCGAGGCGCCGTCCGAGGCCCCGTCCGGGACCCCGACCGGGACGACCGCCGGCACCCCGGCCGCCGAGGCCGTGCAGGAGGTCTCCGCCGACGACCTGCGGGCCGTCGTCGAGGGCTGGTCGCACGACCCGCACGCCGTCCTGGGTGCCCACCGCAGCGGCGACGGGTGGGCCGTCCGGACCCTGCGGCCCGACGCCGTCTCCGTCGCCGTCCTCGACGAGGACGGCAGCCGCTACGAGGCCCGGCAGCTGCACGGCGGCGGCGTCTACGAGGCGCGGCTGCCCGCCCAGCCCGGCGACTACCGGCTCGAGGTGGTCTACCCCGACGGCGCGGGCGGCACCGCCACCTACGGCGTCGACGACCCCTACCGCTGGCTGCCCAC
Organism: Blastococcus sp. SYSU D00868; assembly: GCF_054050575.1. NCBI lineage: Bacteria > Bacillati > Actinomycetota > Actinomycetes > Geodermatophilales > Geodermatophilaceae > Blastococcus > Blastococcus sp. SYSU D00868. Next base: position 83,657 of record NZ_JBJGZO010000001.1, on the reverse strand, counting down.
GGTCGGCGAGCTCGACCAGTACCTGATCCGCGAGGGCCGGCACGAGCGGCTGTGGGAGGTGCTCGGGGCGCACGTCCGCCGCTACGAGACCCCGCGCGGCACGGTCGAGGGCGTCTCCTTCGCCGTCTGGGCGCCCAACGCCCGGGGCGTGAAGGTGACCGGCGACTTCGACTACTGGGAGGCCCGCGCCTACCCGATGCGGTCGCTGGGCGCCTCCGGCGTCTGGGAGATCTACATCCCGGGCGTGCAGGCCGGCAGCCGCTACCGCTACCACGTGCTCGGCGCCGACGGGACCTGGCGGGAGAAGTCCGACCCGCTGGCCTTCGCCACGGAGGTGCCCCCGCTGAACGCCTCGGTCGTCACCGAGTCCCGCCACGAGTGGGCCGACGAGGAGTGGCTGACCGCGCGCGCGGCCGGCAACTGGCACGAACGGCCGGTGAGCGTCTACGAGGTGCACCTGGGCTCCTGGCGGCAGGGGCTGTCCTACCGCCAGCTCGCCGACGAGCTCGTCGACTACGTCGCCGCGGCGGGCTTCACCCACATCGAGTGCATGCCGGTCGCCGAGCACCCCTTCGGCGGCTCCTGGGGCTACCAGGTGACCAGCTACTACGCGCCGACGGCCCGCTTCGGCAGCCCCGACGACTTCCGCTACCTCGTCGACCGCGCGCACCAGGCCGGCGTCGGGGTCATCGTCGACTGGGTGCCGGCGCACTTCCCCAAGGACGCCTGGGCGCTGGCGCGCTTCGACGGCACGCCGCTGTACGAGCACCCGGACCCGCGCCGCGGCGAGCAGCCGGACTGGGGCACCTACGTGTTCGACTTCGGCCGGGTCGAGGTCCGCAACTTCCTCGTGGCCAACGCGCTGTACTGGTGCAAGGAGTTCCACATCGACGGCATCCGCGTCGACGCGGTCGCCTCGATGCTCTACCTGGACTACTCCCGCGAGGAGGGCCAGTGGACACCCAACGTCCACGGCGGGCGGGAGAACCTCGAGGCGGTGGCGTTCCTGCAGGAGATGAACGCGACCGTCTACCGCGAGGTGCCCGGCGTGGTCACCATCGCCGAGGAGTCCACCGCCTGGCCGGGCGTCACCCGGCCCACCTACCTCGGCGGCCTGGGCTTCGGGTTCAAGTGGAACATGGGCTGGATGCACGACTCGCTCGAGTACATGAGCAAGCAGCCCGTGCACCGCAGCTACCACCACGGCCAGATGACGTTCTCGATGATCTACGCCTACTCCGAGAACTACGTCCTGCCGATCAGCCACGACGAGGTCGTCTACGGCAAGGGCTCGCTGCTGCGGAAGATGCCCGGCGACCGCTGGCAGCAGCTGGCCAACCTGCGCGCCTACCTGGCCTTCATGTGGTCCCACCCCGGCAAGCAGCTGCTGTTCATGGGCTCGGAGTTCGCCCAGGACGCCGAGTGGGCGGAGAGCCGCTCGCTGGACTGGTGGCACCTGGACGACCCGGCGCACCGCGGGGTGCTGCAGCTGGTCACCGACCTCAACGCCCGCTACCGGGAGCTGCCGGCGCTGTGGTCGCAGGACGTCGACCCGGCGGGCTTCCAGTGGATCGACGCCAACGACGCCTCCGGCAACGTGCTGAGCTTCCTGCGCTACGCCCGGGCGGGCGCCGCCGAGGGCGCCGACACCACCGAGGAGCGGCCCCCCGGCCAGGCGCTGGCCGTCGTCGCCAACTTCGCCGGGCACCCGCACCACGGCTACCGGATCGGGCTGCCCCGCGGCGGCACGTGGCGGGAGGTGCTCAACACCGACGCCGAGGGCTACGGCGGTTCCGGCGTCGGCAACTCCGGCGCCGTGGTGGCCGAGGAGCAGCCCTGGCACGGCCAGCCGTTCTCGGTGACGCTGACCGCCCCGCCGCTCGGCACCGTCTGGCTGCTGCACGAGGGCTGAGCCGGCTCGCGACCGCGGGAGCCGGTCGCCGCCGGGCCCGGGGCGTACCCGGGCCCGGCGCCGGTCTCGCGCGGGGAGACCGCCTGCGCGGGGCCGGCGGCGTGCATCATGTGCCGGCTCCCGCGCGCGCCACCGGAGGGCGCCGCCCCGGCAGACGAGGACGACCGCTCCATGAGGCAGGCCCCGGGTCGCGCGGTCGTCCCGTCCGACACCGGCGCCCGCGGGCTCTGAGCCGTGCCGCGCCGTCCGGCCCCCCGGCTGGCCCTCGTCCTGCTGGCCGGCGCGCTGACCGCCGGCTGCACCTCGGTCGTCGCCGGCACCCCCGCGCCCGGGGGCGGGTTCCGCACGGACGCCACGGACGCCGAGCTCACGGTCGGGCTCGCCGGGGACGGCGAGGTCGACCGCCTGGCCCGCAACACGATGGCCGACGTCGTCACCTACTGGCAGGAGACGCTGCCGGCCGTCTACGGCGAGCAGTTCACCCCGCCCGAGGGCGGCTACTGGTCGGTCGACCCGGCCACCACCGACGACGCCGACCTGCCCCGGGACGCGTGCGTGGACGTCGACTACGTGGCGATGACCAGCGCGCTGTACTGCCCCGACACCGACACGATCCTCTACAACGCCGGCGGCCTGGCCGACTCGATGGCGGCGATCGGCCCGCTCGTGGTCGGCTCGACCATGGCCCACGAGATGGGGCACGCGATCCAGCACCGGGTGGGGACGGCGGACCGGGAGACCTCCCTCGTGCTCGAGACGCAGGCCGAGTGCTTCGCCGGCTCGTGGAGCCGGTGGGTGGCCGACGGGGGCGGGTCGCACAGCGTCGTGCGCGCCGCCGAGCTGGACCTCTACCTGGAGGGGTACGCGTTCTTCGGCGACCCCGCCGGCAGCTCCCCGGAGGACCCGGGCGCGCACGGCTCGGCCTACGACCAGCTCGCCGCCTTCCTCGTCGGGTGGGACGGCGGCGCGCAGGCCTGCCGGGAGGAGTTCACCGCCGACCGGCTGTTCGTGATCGCCGAGTTCACCTCCGAGGAGGAGGCCGACAGCGGCGGCGACGTGCCGCTGCGGGAGGCCCTGACCGCGGCCGAGGCGCTGCTGGACGCCTTCTGGACCGCCGCGGCCGACGGCGACCTCGCCGGCGACGACGGCTGGCGCGGCGACGTCGCGACCCCGGCCGTGACCGGGGAGCTCCCCGCCACGTGCGACGTCCCGGCCGGGGGCCTGCGGCTGTCGTGGTGCGTGGACGACGGCGGGCGGGCCACGGTGGTCGCGGACGAGGAGGTGCTGGCCCCCGCCTCGGCGCAGCTGGGCGACTTCGCCGTCGTCGCGCTGCTCGGCCTGCCGTGGGCGCTAGCCGCGCGGGAGCAGCTGGGCCTGCCGGTACGCGGGCCGGAGGCGCTCGCCTCGGCCGGGTGCACCGTCGGCTGGATGACCGGCCTGGTCCTCGCCGGCGACCTGCCCGGCCAGGACCTGCGCCTCTCCCCCGGCGACGTGGACGAGGCGGCGCTGGTCCTCCTCGACGCCGCCGAGGACCCGGCGCTCGTGCCGGCGCCCGAGCTGCCGGCCACCGCGCTGGTGGACGCGTTCCGGCGCGGCTTCGAGTCGCTCGGCGAGGACTGCGCGGCCTGAGCCCCCCGCCCCATCCACCCCAGGGGGCACGGGCGCGCGCGAAGCCGTTCCGCGACCGGCGGGCAGCGTGCATCATGTGCCGGCTCTCGAACGGCCGCCCGCCGGCCGCACCCCCCAGCAGACGAGGAACCACGCTCCATGAGGCACGTCTCGCGCCGCGCGGTCGTCGCGGCAGCGGTGGGCAGCGTGCTGCTCACCGGTTGCACCAGCAGCATCGACGGCACCGCGAACCCGCCGGTCACCGACGCGACGGCCGAGGAGTTCCCGATCGTGGGGGCCGCCGACAACGAGGTCGACCGGATCGCGCGCAACGCCTTCCTCGACCTCAACACCTTCTGGGCCGAGGCGTTCCCCGAGTACTTCGGCGAGGACTTCCTGCCGCTGCAGGGCCCCACGTCCTCGGTCGACACCGACGACATCGACTACAGCCTCTACCCGGAGGACACCGGCATCGGCTGCGAGGAGTACCCGGTCGACCCGGCCGAGGTGGAGATGAACGCCTTCTACCACTACGGCTGCGACGTCGTCGCCTACGACCGGCCGTTCATCGCCGCGCAGATGGAGGAGTTCGGCCCCTACATCAACGCCGCGATCATGGCCCACGAGTTCGGGCACCTGCTGCAGGGCCCGTTCGACGGGCCCTCCGGCCGGATCGGCCGGTTCACCGACATCACGATCTACCTCGAGACCCAGGCCGACTGCCTCGCCGGCGCCTTCACCCAGTGGGTGGTCGCCGGCAACGCCCAGCACACGACCGTGCGGGTCGAGGACCTCGACCGGGTCATCAGCGGCTTCATCGAGCTGCGCGACCCGGTGGGCCTCACCGACGTCGAGGTGCAGGGCGCGCACGGCTCCGGCTTCGACCGGGCGTCGGCCTTCTACGAGGGCTACGACAACGGCGTCGCCGCCTGCCGCGACAACTACGCCGAGAACGAGCGGGTCTTCACCGTCGACGAGTTCGACGAGACCAACGGCGAGGAGACCAACGGCAACGCCCCGCCCGAGGACATCGCCGCGATCATCGAGACGTCGATGGGCGAGTACTACACGGGCTTCGTGGACGGGTTCCAGCCGCCGACGCTGAACTTCGACGGCACCGCCCCCGAGTGCGGCGACATGGTCGAGCGCGACCTGGGCTGGTGCGAGTCCGACGACACCGTCTACGTCGACCAGGAGCTGCTGGAGGGCGCGTACAACGACATCGGCGACTTCGCCGTGGCGGCCGCGTACGGGCTGCCCTACGCGCAGGCCGTGCGGTCGCACCTGGGCCTGCCGGCCGACGACACCACCGCCACGGTGTGCCTGACCGGCGCGTACACCGCGGCGTTCTTCAACGGCGACTTCGAGGAGAGCCTGGAGATCTTCCTCAGCCCCGGCGACGTGGACGAGGCGGTCCAGTTCCTGCTGACGTACGGGCAGATCGAGACCGTCCTGCCGAACGTCGACGCCACCGGGTTCGAGCTGATCGGCGCGTTCCGGGCCGGCTTCCTCGAGGGCCCCGGCGCCGACGCCTGCGGCCTGCAGTAACCGGCCGGCACGCGGCACGGTTGCCGTCCCACCGTCGCGGGCACCCCGCGACGGTGGGACGTCGCCGTTTCCGGGCCCGGTGGTGGCCGCTGGTCGCCGCGCTGCTCGCCGGCCTGCTGCTGTCCGGCTGCGTGGTGACGCTCGGCGGGGTGCCGCGGGCGGCCGAGACGCCCCCGCCGGACGCGCCCGACGGCGAGGTCACCGTCGTCGGCACGGACGGCGGCGAGGTCGACCAGCTGGCCACCAACGCCCTGGCCGACCTGGGCACGTTCTGGTCCGAGCAGCTGCCCGACGTCTTCGGCGTCCGGTTCGAGCCGCTGGCGGGCGGCTTCTTCAGCGTCGACCCCGACGACGTCGACCCGGGCACCTACCCCGACGGCGTCGGCTGCGGCACCGACCCCCGCGAGGTCGAGGACAACGCCTTCTACTGCCAGGCCGAGCGGGTCGCGCACTCGGACTCGATCAGCTGGGACCGGGCCTTCCTGGCCGAGCTCGCCGACGCCTCCGGCCGGTTCCTGCCGGCGCTGGTGATGGCGCACGAGTACGGCCACGCGATCCAGGCCCGCGTCGGCTACCCCCGGACGTCGATCCTCACCGAGACCCAGGCCGACTGCATGGCCGGCGCGTGGACCGCCTGGGTCGCCGCCGGGGAGGCCGAGCACGTCCGGATCCGCCAGGCGGAGCTCGACCAGGTGCTCGGCGGCTACCTGCAGCTGCGCGACCCGGTCGGCACCGGGCAGTTCGAGCAGCAGGCGCACGGCTCGTTCTTCGACCGGGTCTCGGCCTTCCAGGACGGCTTCGACGGGGGCGCCGAGGCCTGCCGCGACGAGTTCGGCAGCGACCGGCCGTTCACGCAGAGCGAGTTCACGAGCGACACCGACTTCGCCACCGGCGGGGACGCGCCGTTCCCGACGGCCCAGGAGCTGGCAGCGAGCTCGCTGCCGGAGTTCTGGGACCGGGCGTTCGGCGAGGTGCTCGGCGGCAGCTTCCAGGCCCCGCAGCTGGAGCCGTTCGACGGGACGGCGCCGGACTGCGCCGGCGACGACGACCTCGACCTCGTCGCCTGCCCCGGCGAGGACCTGGTCGCCTACGACGAGACCGACCTCGCCCGCCCGCTCTACGAGGAGATCGGCGACTTCGCCGTGCTGACCGCCGTCTCGGTGCCCTACGCGCTCGAGGCCCGCGACCAGCTCGGGCTGTCCACCGACGACGAGGACGCCCGGCGGTCCGCGGTCTGCCTGACCGGCTGGTACGCCGCCGCGGTCGCCGACGGCGCGCTGAGCGACATCGTCATCTCCCCCGGGGACGTCGACGAGAGCGTGCAGTTCCTGCTCACCCGCGCCGGCGACCCGGCGGTGCTGCCCGGCCTCGACCTGTCCGGCTTCGAGCTGGTCGACCTGTTCCGGTCGGGGTTCCTCGAGGGGGCCGCGGCCTGCGACGTCGAGTGAGGACCCCCTCGCCCCCCACCGCTCGCGAGCTCGCGCCGGGCCCCTGCGAGGGGGCCGTGGGTCAGTACAGGGCGAGCATCAGCTGGCGGCGGGCGGCGCCGACCCGCGGGTCCTCGTCGCCGACCACGGCGAACAGCTCGACCAGGTGCTTGCGGGCGGCCTCCCGGTCCTCGCCGGCGGTGCGCCGCACCGTGTCGACCAGCCGGGCGAAGGCGCCCTCGACGTCTCCGGTGCCGAGCAGGAAGTCCGCGGCGCGGGTCTGCGCGGCGACGTCGTCCGGGGCGGCGTCGGCCAGCGCCAGGGCGTCCGGGCCCGCCGCGTCGGCCCGCTGGAACAGCTGCACCTGCCGCAGCGCCAGCCCGGCGACCGGGTGCTCGGGCTCCTCGTCGAGGATCGCCTGGTAGGCGGCCTCGGCGGCGGCGAGGTCGCCGCGCTCCAGGGCGGCCTCGGCGGCGTCCAGCCGCGGGTCCTCCGGCTCCTCGGGGCCGGCGTCGGCCCCGGGCACCGCGCCCCCGGTGGTGGCGCGGACCAGCTCGGTGACGAACTGACGGGCCTGGTCCTCGGGGATCGCGCCGGTGAACTCGGCGACCAGCTGCCCCTGCCAGACGGCCTTGACCGCGGGGATGCCCTGCACGCGCAGGCCCTGCGCCAGCGCCGGGTTGGCGTCGACGTCGACCTTGGCGAGCACCCAGGAGCCGCCGCCCTCCGCGGCCAGCCGCTCGAGCACCGGCGAGAGCTGCTTGCACGGCCCGCACCACTCGGCCCACAGGTCGAGCACGACCGGGACCTGGAAGGAGCGGTCGAGGACCTCGCTCTGGAACGTCGCCTCGGTGACGTCGACGACGGCCGCGCCCGGGGCGCCGGCCGGCGCGGCGGCGCTCGGCGGGGGTGCGGCCTGGGCGCGGGCGGCGGCCTCGGACCGGGCCTTCACGGCGGCCAGGTCGACGGCGCCGGACATCGCGGCGGCCAGCTGGGCTTGCTGGGCCTGCGCGCGCGGGTCGGGACGTCCGGGGCGGGAGGGCTGCATGACCCGATGATCCCACCCCGGGTCCCGGGCGTGCCGCCGGTGCCGCGCGCTAGGCCGCCGGGGCCGGCCGCAGCGCGGGGGCGTGCCGCAGGCCGAACACCTCCCGCAGCGCGAGCCTGGCGGCGTTGTCCCCGCACATGCCGTGCACCGCCGGCCCCGGCGGGGTCGCCGCCGACGCGAGGTAGGTGCCCGCGATCGGCGTCTTGTAGGTGTTCCAGCGCGGCACCGGCCGGGCCAGCATCTGGCGCAGCGACGCCTCGCCGTTGGAGATGTCCCCGCCGACGTGGTTGGGGTTCCACTGCTCCATCTGCCGGGCGTCCTTGGTCGCGCGGGCGACGATCGTGTCGCGGAAGCCGGGTGCGAAGCGCTCCACCTGCGCCTCGATGGCCTCGGTCATGTCGACGGCGGAGCCGTGCGGCACGTGCACGTAGGCCCAGAACACGTGCTCGCCGCCCGGCGCGCGCGTGCGGTCGACGACCGTCGGCTGCACCGCGAGCACGTACGGCCGCTCGGCCGGCCGGCCGTGCGCGGGCCCGTCCTCGCCGGCGATGGTCTCGGCCAGGTTCCCGGCGACGTGGATGGTGCCGGCGCGGCGCACCTCCGGGTTCGTCCACGGCACCGGCTCGGACAGGATCCAGTCGATCTTGAACACGCCGGGACCGTGCTTGTACCGCGACACCCAGCGCCGGTAGCCGTCGTGCACCCGGTCCCCCGCCATCCGCACGAACGCCCGCGGCGAGGTGTCGAGCAGGACCGCGGGCACACCCTCGAACTCGCGCAGGTCGGTCACCTCCTGCCCGGTGACCAGCTCCCCGCCCTGCTCCTCGAAGGCCGTGACCATCGCGTCGGCCAGCGCCTGCGAGCCGCCCTCGACCAGCGGCCACCCGCCGTGGTGGGCGAGCATCCCGAGCAGCATGCCGAGCGCGGCGGTCAGCGGGCGGGCGAGGTCGAGCATCCCGTGCGCGGCCGCCCCGGCCAGCAGCGCCTGACCCTCCTCGGTGTCGAAGGTGCGCCGGGCCAGCCAGCGGATGTTGGGCAGCCCGGTCAGGCCGAACCGCGCGACCTGCACCGGGCTCCGGGTCGGCAGGCGGCGCAGCATGCTGGAGAGGAAGAAGTCCACGACGTCGTCGCGGTGCTCCACCAGCGGCTCGAACAGCCGGCGGTAGGCCGCCCCGTCGGCGCCCAGGCCGGCCGCCGTCTCCTCCAGCGACCGGCGGGAGACCGCCGCCCGGCCGCCGTCGAGCGGGTGGGCGTAGCAGATCTCCGGGTGCACGAGCCGCACGCCGCGGCTCGCCAGGTCGAACTCGCGGAAGAACGGCGAGACCGCGGCCATCGGGTGCACCGTCGAGCAGACGTCGTGGCGGACACCGGAGCGGATCAGCTCCTCGGTCCGCATCCCGCCGCCGGGCCGCTCGGCCCGCTCGACCAGTTGCACCCGCAGGCCCGCGGCCGACAGCCGCAGCGCGGCGGCCAGCCCGTTGGGTCCCGCTCCGACGACGACGGCGTCCGGCTTCGAGCTCACCTCGTCATCCTGCCCGCGACGGGTCAGAGCTGCCCGAGGATCTCGTCGGCGGCGCGGAAGGGGTCGGTCTCCCCCGCCACCACGCGGGCCGCGAGCGCGTCCAGCGCCGCCGAGCCGCGGACGTCGCCCATCCGCTCCCGCAGGCCGGCCAGCGCGATCGCCTCGATCTCCCGCGCGGCCCGCTCGGTGCGCCGACGGCGGCCCTCGCCGGAGGTCTCCAGCCACTCGGCGTGCCGGTCCAGCTGCTCGAGGACGCCGTCGACGCCGTTGTCGGTGTCCCGGCTGGCGACGGTCCGGCAGATCGGCGGCCGCCACCAGCCCTCCCGGTCGTGCCGCCCGCCGAGGGACTGCATGGCCCGTAGGTCGCGCACGGTCTCCGCGGCGCCGTCCCGGTCGGCCTTGTTGACGACGAAGACGTCGGCGATCTCCAGGATCCCGGCCTTGGCCGCCTGGATGCCGTCCCCCATCCCGGGGGCCACCAGCACCAGCGTGGTGTCGGCCAGCGAGGCGATCTCCAGCTCCGACTGCCCGACGCCGACGGTCTCGATCAGGACGACGTCGCAGCCGGCCGCGTCGAGCACCCGCAGGGCCTGCGGGGTCGCCCAGGACAGCCCGCCGAGGTGCCCGCGGGAGGCCATGGAGCGGATGTAGACGCCGCGGTCGCCGGCGTGGTCCTGCATGCGCACCCGGTCGCCGAGCAGCGCGCCGCCGGAGAACGGGGACGACGGGTCGACCGCCAGCACCCCGACCCGCAGGTCCCGCGCGCGCAGGGCCCGCACCAGCGCGGTCGTCGTCGTCGACTTGCCGACACCCGGCGAGCCGGTGAGCCCCACCACCCGGGCCGAGCCGGTGTGCGGGGTGAGCGCGGCGGCGACCTCGCGCAGCGCGGGGCTGGCGTCCTCGACCAGCGAGATCAGCCGGGCCACCGACCGCGGGTCGCCCGCACGCGCGCCCTCGACCAGGGCCGGGACGTCGACGGCGCGACGGCCCCGCCGCCCGGGAGGGGCGGCGGGGCCGGGCGTCTGTACCGCGGTCCCCTCGAGGGGGTCGCTCACGCCTTCGCGGGCACGTGCAGGATCAGCGCGTCGCCCTGCCCGCCGCCGCCGCACAGGGCCGCGGCGCCGACGCCGCCACCGCGGCGGCCCAGCTCCAGCGCCAGGTGCAGCGCGATGCGCGCGCCGCTCATGCCGACCGGGTGGCCCAGGGCGATGGCCCCGCCGTTGACGTTGACCTTCTCCGGGTCCAGGCCCAGCTCGCGGGTGGAGACGATACCCACCGCGGCGAAGGCCTCGTTGATCTCGACGAGGTCCAGGTCGGCCGGGTCGATGCCCTCGCGGGCGCACGCCTTGGCGATCGCCCGGGACGGCTGGGTCTGCAGCGAGGCGTCGGGGCCGGCAACCACGCCGTGCGCGCCGATCTCGGCCAGCGGGGTCAGGCCCAGCTCGGCGGCCTTCTCCGCGCTCATCACCACGACCGCGCAGGCGCCGTCGGAGATCTGCGAGGCGGTGCCGGCGGTGATCGTGCCGTCCTTGGCGAACGCCGGCTTGAGCCTGCCCAGCGTCTCCACGGTCGTGTCGGCGCGGATGCCCTCGTCGTCGCGGAACTCGATCGGGTCACCCTTGCGCTGCGGGATGAGCACCGGGGCGATCTCGTCGTCGAACAGCCCGTTCTTGGCGGCGGCGGCCGCGCGCTGGTGGCTGGCGGCGGCGAAGGCGTCCTGCTCCTCGCGGGTCAGCCCGTACTGCGCGTTGTGCTGCTCGGTGAGCACGCCCATCGCGATCTGGTCGAAGGTGTCCGACAGACCGTCGTGGGCCATCGCGTCGACCAGCGTGGTGTCGCCGTACTTGGTGCCGACGCGGGAGTTGAGCAGCATGTGCGGCGCCTGGGTCATCGACTCCATGCCGCCGGCGACGACGATCTCGAACTCGCCGGCGCGAATCAGCTGGTCGGCCAGCGCGATCGCGTCGATGCCCGACAGGCAGACCTTGTTGAGCGTGAACGACGGCACCGACATCGGGATGCCGCCGGCGACGGCCGCCGGGCGCGCCGGGTTCTGGCCGGCGCCGGCCTGGATCACCTGGCCCATGATCACGTAGTCGACCTGGTCGCCGGAGATGCCGGCCCGCTCCAGCGCGGCCTTGATCGCCACGCCGCCGAGGTCGGCCGCCGAGAAGTCCTTGAGCGAGCCGAGCAGCCGGCCCATGGGCGTACGCGCGCCGCTGACGATCACCGAACGGGACATGCTGGCCTCCAGGTGCGCCGGCCGCCGACGCTGGCGACCGGGGGTGGGGTGCGAGCCGGCCGGGTGGAGTGCCCGCCGCGGCCGGGTGGGCTGCGCAGAAGGATAGGACGCCCGGTGCAACGAGCGGACCACGTCGGCCGCTCCTGTTGCCTGCACCACACCGCCGGCCGCCCGTCCCGGCCTGACGTCCGAGACGTCCTGCGGCAGGATGCCGCCCGTGACCGACACGCAGACCGGCCTGCCCGCGGGGCTGTTCACCACCATCGACCACGTGGGCATCGCCGTCCCCGACCTGGACGAGGCCATCGCCTTCTACGAGAAGACGTACGGCATCACCTCGGTGCACGAGGAGACGAACGAGGAGCAGGGCGTCCGCGAGGCGATGCTCGCCGTCGGCGACGGCGACACCCGCATCCAGCTCCTCGCGCCGCTCACCCCGGAGTCGACGATCGCCAAGTTCATCGGCCGCTCCGGCCCGGGCCTGCAGCAGCTGGCCTTCCGCGTCGAGGACGTCGACGCGACCTGCGCGCTGCTGCGCGAGCGCGGCCTGCGGCTGCTCTACGACGCCCCCAAGCGCGGCACCGCCGACAGCCGGATCAACTTCGTCCACCCCAAGGACGCCGGCGGCGTCCTGGTGGAGCTGGTCGAGCCCGCGAAGACCCCCGCCGCGCACTGACGCCGCGTGCCCGCCGGGTCAGCGGGGCCAGACCACCGGGAACAGCGGGTGGTCCAGCTCCGCGCCGGCGGGCAGCTCGTCGGCCAGCCCCTGGAACGGCGGCGACGTCCGCCACGGCCGCGGCGCGTGCCGCGCGTCGTCGGACAGGTAGCGCAGCGACAGCACGCGGCGGCGGCCCGCGAACGGGAACCCCGGGGCGCCGTGCACGGTGAGGAAGTCGAAGAACACCGCGTCCCCCGGCTGCAGCTCGAACGCCCGGACGTCGTGCGCCGAGCGGTCGGCCTCGACGTCGGGCAGCTCCGCCAGCGACCCCTCGGGGAACCAGCGCGCCTCGCCGGTCAGGAACGTCCGCGGCATCAGCCAGGGGCCCGCGTGGCTGCCGGCCAGCAGCTCGAGGCTGCCGGCCAGCGGCACCGGGTCGACCGGGATCCAGGCGCTCACCCCGCGGCCGTCCACGTTGTAGTACGGCTGGTCCTGGTGCCACGGCGTCCGCTGGGCCGTGCCGCCCTCCTTGACCAGCACGTGGTCGTGGTAGAGCCGCACCCGCGGCGTGCGCAGCAACGCCGCCGCGATCTCCGGCACGCGCGAGTCCAGCGCCAGCCGCGCGATCTCCGGGACGTCGCCCCACCGGCAGAAGTCCTCGACGAAGCGGCCCGGGTCGTCCGGCCCGCTCGCGGTCAGCGCCAGCGCGCTCGGCCGGCGCAGCACCTCCTCGACGGCGACCTCCGCGCGGGCCACCTCGGCGGGGTCGAACACCCCCCGGACGCACACGACGCCGTCCCGAGCGAACGCCTCCACCTGCTCCTGGCTCACCGCGACCACGGCGGCAGCCTAGGCAGGACCCGCCCGCGGTCCGGACCGGGAGTGGCGCAGGTCGCCCTCCCCCGCCTCGCCGCGGTTCTTACTCGTCAGTAACATCTGCCCCCACCGCACCAGCTCCTCCGAGCCGACGAAGACCCGGGAGACACCGTGGACGAGATCAGGGACGCCATCCTCGCCGACCAGCTGGCCGACATCGGCGGGCTCGAGGTGCCGGAGTCCTACCGGGCCGTCGTGGTCCGCAAGGACGAGCAGGACATGTTCGCCGGGCTGGCGACCCGGGACAAGGACCCGCGCAAGTCGCTGCACGTGCAGGAGGTCGCCACCCCCGAGCTGGGCCCGGGCGAGGCGATCGTGGCGGTGATGGCCTCGTCGGTGAACTACAACACCGTCTGGACGTCGATCTTCGAGCCGGTCTCCACCTTCGGGTTCCTGGAGCGCTACGGCCGGGTCTCCGAGCTCACCAAGCGCCACGACCTGCCCTACCACGTGGTCGGCTCCGACCTGGCCGGCGTCGTGCTGGCCGTTGGGCCGGGGGTGAACAAGTGGAAGCCCGGTGACGAGGTGGTGGCGCACTGCCTGTCGGTGGAGCTGGAGGACCCGGCCGGGCACGACGACACGATGATGGACCCGCAGCAGCGGATCTGGGGCTTCGAGACCAACTTCGGCGGCCTCGCCGAGCTGGCCCTGGTCAAGTCCAACCAGCTGATGCCCAAGCCGGGCCACCTGTCCTGGGAGGAGGCCGCCGCGCCGGGGCTGGTGAACTCCACCGCCTACCGGCAGCTCGTGTCGCGCAACGGCGCCAACATGAAGCAGGGCGACATCGTGCTCATCTGGGGCGCCTCGGGCGGGCTGGGCTCCTACGCCACCCAGATGGCGCTCAACGGCGGCGCCATCCCCGTCTGCGTCGTCTCCTCCCCGGAGAAGGCCGAGATCGTCCGCCGGATGGGCGCCGAGCTGGTCATCGACCGCTCCGCGGAGGGCTACAAGTTCTGGAAGGACGAGTCCACCCAGGACCCCAAGGAGTGGCAGCGGTTCGGCAAGAAGATCCGCGAGCTCACCGGCGGCGAGGACGTCGACATCGTCTTCGAGCACCCGGGCCGGGAGACCTTCGGCGCCAGCGTCTACGTCGCCAAGAAGGGCGGCACGATCATCACCTGCGCCTCCACCACCGGCTACCTGCACGAGTACGACAACCGGTACCTGTGGATGAACCTGAAGAAGATCCTGTCCAGCCACTTCGCCAACTACAAGGAGGCGTGGGAGGCCAACCGGCTGATCGACAAGGGCCTGATCCACCCGACCCTGTCGAAGGTGTACCCGATGGAGGAGGTCGGCCAGGCCGCCCTCGACGTCCACCGCAACGCCCACCAGGGCAAGGTCGGCGTCCTCACCCTCGCCCCCGAGGAGGGCCTCGGCGTCCGCGACGCCGAGAAGCGCGCCAAGCACATCGACGCCATCAACCGCTTCCGCGGCGTCTGAGCCGCCGCCCTGTGCGGGGACCGATCGGTTCCCGCACAGGGCTCCGCACATCCAGCTCCGCGTTCTATCGTCGAGGTCCGGGGCCCGGGAGGGACCTCGACCGACACGCCGACGAGCCCCGCCGACTCTGCGAGGATGACCGCATGACCGATCCCCGCCGCGACCCGGTGCCGATGCGCGAGGCACAGCACTCGTTCGACGTGGTCCTGCGGGGCTTCGACCGCCACCAGGTGGCGGAGACGATCGAGCGGCTCGAGGCCGACATCCGGGTGGCCCTGGCCGACCGCGACGCCGCCATGGGCCGGGCCGGCGACCTCGCCGGCCAGCTGTCGGCCATGCACGCCGAGATCGACCAGCTGCGCCGCAAGGCCGCCAACGCGGGCCCGGCGACGTTCGAGAACATGAGCGAGCGCATCTCGCACATGCTCCGGCTGGCCGAGGAGGAGGCCGCTGACATCCGGCGGGCCGCCGAGCAGGAGGCGCAGGCGCTGCGCGAGCAGACCGCCGCCGAGGAACGCGCCATGCACGAGCGGCACGCCGCCGGGCAGGCCGAGGTGGAGCGGATGCTCGCCGAGGCCCGGCAGAACGCCGAGCAGATCGCCAGCAAGGCCCAGATCCGGGCCGACGAGCTGGTGACCAAGGCGCAGGAGAAGGTGGCCCGCCTCGACGCGGAGTCCCAGGCCCGGCGCGCCAAGGTCGAGGAGGACTTCGAGATCGCCCAGCGCGCCCGGCGCGCGGAGGCCGCCCGGCTGGAGGAGGAGCGCGACCGCGCCTCGGCCGAGGCGGCCCGGCAGCGGGTGGCCGCCGCCGAGCAGCACGCCGCCGCGCTGGTCGGCGAGGCCGAGGCGGCGGCCGCGGCCATCCGCAGCGTCCGCGACGAGCTGACCGGCCGCCTGCTGGAGGCGCGCCGGATCCTCGGCACGCTGCCCGACCTGAGCGACCGTCCGGCGGCCGGCCCGGCGCAGCAGCAGGCGGCGCGCCCGGCGCCCGCCCCCCAGACCGGCGCCCCGCAGCCCCCCGCTCCCCAGCAGATGGCTCCCCAGCCGGCCGCTCCCCAGCAGGCCGCGCACCCGGCCCCGCCCCGCGAGCCGGCTCCCGGCGCCGGGGAGGCCGCCGCGGCGCGTCAGCCGGTCCGCCCGCCGGCGCCGCAGACCCAGCCGGCCGTGCAGCGCGGCGCGCACCGCCCGGCGACCGGCCCCCAGCCGGCGGTCCCGCCGCAGGGCCCGACCACGCAGGTCGCGCTGCAGACCGCCAGCGGCGGGCCGGCGACCACCCCGCCCGCACCCCAGACGCCCCCGGCCTCGCAGACGCAGGTCATCCGCCCGGTGACCGCACCGCAGCCGGCTGCCCGCCCGGCCGGGAGCAGCGCCGCCCCGTCGCGCCCGGTCGACCCGCCGACCCTCGTGCAGCCGGCGGTCACCCCCGGCGAGGCCGCCGCCGACCGCGCCGAGCAGCGCGGCGACGCCGCCCCCGAGAACCGCGCCGAGTCCGCCGAGCGCCCCCCGGCCGCCGGCACCGCCACCGAGTCCGACAGCGAGGCCGCCGCGCCCGCGGCGCGTCGCTGATCCCCGCTCCGCCGCGCCCCGCCGGGGCCGGTCGGTACGGAAGAACCGTGCACGACCCCGCCGACGCTCCCCCCGGAGCACCGGGGGACGGGCGACGGGGCGGGCCCCGGCACGCGGCTCCCGAGGGCGCCGCGCGGACGGGTGCCGCACCGCGGCGGGCCGCGCCGGGCCGGCGCGCCGCGCACCGTCGCCGGTGCAGCGCGCCGGCCGCCGCCCGGCGCGCCGGGCGGTGGCCGGCGCTCGCGGCCGCCCTCGTCACGGTCGCCGTCGTGGTCGTGGTCGGGCTGGTCAGGGACGACGACGCCCGCGACGACCCCGCGCGGGACGCCGCCGACCGCGCCCCCGTCACCGGACCGGCGGACGCGCCGACGGCCCTGCTCGACTGGCTGCGCACCGAGCTGCCCGAGGACGGCGCCGTCGCGGCCGCCCCCCAGGTGCGGGAGGTCCTGCTGCGCGCCGGGGCCGACGCCGCGGCCCTGACCGATCCGCCGCGCGGCGCCGACCCCCTCCTCGCCCTGGTCGAGACGCCGCCGCCGGGCAGCCGGCTGCTCGCCCGCTTCGACCGTCCCGGGGCCGCAGCGCTGCTGCTGGTCGACCTCGCCCCGGTCGAGCCCACCGAGGAGCAGCGGCGGCGCCGGGAGGCGCTGGCCGCCGCGGTGCTCGCCAACCCGACCACCCGGGCCGAGGGCGGCGCCCGGGAGGTCCTCGCCGGCGGGGACGTCGACCCCCGCCTGCTGTCGCTCGTCGCCGCGCTGACCGCGCAGGAGGGCGTGGGGCTCTGGTCCTTCCCCGCCGCGCCCGGCGAGGAGGCCGGCAGCGCCCCGGCCCGGCGGGTGGTCGTGGACGCCGTCGGTGGCCGGCCCGTGCCGGCCGACGGCGCCGCGACCGAGCGCCTGGTCGCCTGGCTGGACGCCCAGCGGCCCCCGTTCGCCCCGGACTCCGTGGAGGTCACCGGCGACGGCGTGCTCATCGGCTTCCGCTACGCCCCCGGGCCGGACGCCGTCGTCGGCACGGCCGCGCCCTGACCCCGGGCGTGCGGCGCCGGGACCGGCCCGGTAGACGTAGGGCGGCAGCGCGCGACGGAGCACGACTGCGGTCCGGGGGCCGATCGACCACCGGCCCGACCACCAGGAGGAGCTGATCGTGCGGATCGCCCGTGCCGTCCTCGTCGCGCTGCTCGCCGCCGTGGGCGCGGCGCTGCCGACGGGCGCCGCCGCGGCGGCCGACCCGGGGCTGCTGCGCCTGGCGCACCTGTCCCCCGACACCCCGCCGGTGGACGTCTCCGTCGACTCGGTGTCGTCCCCTGGCAGCGGGCAGACCTTCCCCGGGGTGGGCTACGGCGTCGTCTCGGACTACCAGCAGCTGCCGCCCGGCACGTACACGGTGAGCATGCGCCAGGCCGGCGCCGACCCGGCCGCCCCGCCGGTGCTGTCGACGACCGTCGAGGTCGGCGCCGGGCAGGCGCGGACGGTGGCCGGCGTGGGCGCGTTCGCCGACCTCGGCCTCGAGGTGCTCGAGGACGACCTCACCCCGCCGCCGGCCGGCTCGGCGCGCATGCGGGTCGTCGCCGCCGCGGCCACGGCGGGCCGGCTGGACGTGGCCCTGCCCGGCGGCCGGCCGGTGGCCTCCCACCTGGCGTTCGCGGACACGAGCGGGTACGTCGACGTGCCCGCGGGCGCGACGGCGCTGGCGGTGACCCCCGCCGGCGGGCAGCCGGTGGCGCTGTCCGCCGACGTCGCCGCCGGTGCGGTCTACAGCCTCCTGGTGCTCGACGCCCCCGGCGGCGGCCTGACCGTGCGGCCGGTGCTGGACGCCGCCGGGGCCGGCGCCGTCCCCGCCGGGGGCGTGGAGGCCGGGGCCGGGGGTGCGGCCGGCGGGTCGCCGTTGCCGGTGGCCGTCGGAGTCGCCCTGGCCGTCGTCGTCGTGGGGGCGGGGCTGTGCGCCGTCGCGTCCCGGGCCGGGCGGCGGACGGCGGCCGGCCGGCACGCGGCGTCGTCCTGGGGCCCGTGACCGAGCCCGCCCGGCACCGCCGGCCGCCGTCCCGCCACCGCGCGCCGCGCCGGTGGCGGCTGAGGGCGCTGCGCCTGCTGCTGGCCGTGGTCGCCGCCGGGGCCGGCACCGTGGCCGCGCTCGCGCCCGAGCCCGCCCCCGCCGCCTCCCCGGACCCCCCCTCCCCGGACGCCGCCGTCGCCTCCGGCCCCCCGGTGGTCCTGCAGGCCCGCACCGCCCAGGCGGTCGCCGAGCCGGTGCGCGTCCGCGTGCCGGCGATCGGCGTGGACACCGGGCTGGAGCGGTTGGGGCTCGACGGAGCGGGCGCCCTGCAGACCCCGGCGGACCACGGCCGGGCCGGCTGGTTCACCGGCGGCCCGGCGCCGGGGGACGTCGGCCCGGCGGTGCTGGCCGGCCACGTCGACTCCACCGCCGGCCCGGCCGTGTTCTGGCGGCTGCGGGAGCTGGCCCCCGGGGACGAGGTGCTCGTCGACCGCGCGGACGGGACCACGGCGCGGTTCACCGTGACCCGCGTCGAGCGCCACCCCAAGGACGCCTTCCCCACCGACGCGGTCTACGGGCCGACCCCGGACGCGCAGCTGCGGCTGGTCACCTGCGGCGGCGAGTTCGACCGGTCGCAGCGCAGCTACCGCGACAACGTCGTCGTCTTCGCGCGGCTCGCCTAGCGGCGACGGTCGCGGGCCCGCCAGCAGGCGGCGTGCCAGTGCCGCCGGGTGTCCGCCGCGGAGTCGATGTCCCAGGGGTCGAGGTCGGAGTCGCGCGGATAGGCCGGCCAGGTGACCACGTGCGGCGTCGCGGGCCGGATCTCCTGGTCGCAGCCCGGGCAGCGGTAGCTCTTGGTGCTCGCCGCGCCGGTCAGCGACCGGACGACCCAGTCGCCGTCCGCGGCTTCCTCCACCCGCTCGGCACGCCGGGCCGGGTCGGTCCGGCGAGGACTCGACCCGGCCCGGGCGCGCCGTCGGGGCACCGGGTCAGCTGCGGGCGTAGTCGCGGAAGCCGCGGCCGGTCTTGCGGCCGAGGTAGCCGGCGGTGACCAGGTGCTCCAGCAGCGGGGCGGGGGCGAACCCGGGCTCGCGGAACTCGGTGTAGAGCTCCCGCTCGATGGCCAGCGACACGTCCAGGCCGACGACGTCGAGCAGCTCGAACGGGCCCATCGGGTAGCCGCAGCCCACCTTCATCGCGGCGTCGATGTCGTCGGCGGTCGCGTAGTGCGCCTCGAGCATCTTCACCGCGTCGTTGAGGTAGGGGAACAGCAGCGCGTTGACGATGAACCCGGCCCGGTCGGCGCAGGAGACCGGGTGCTTGCGCAGCTTCTCGCAGACCGCGTAGGCGGTGGCCGTGACGTCGGCGGCCGTGGAGATCGTGGAGACGACCTCGACCAGCTTCATCACCGGCGCCGGGTTGAAGAAGTGCAGGCCCACCACGTCGGCCGGGCGGCCCGAGGCCCGGGCGCACTCGATGACCGGCAGGCTGGAGGTCGTCGTCGCCAGGACCGCGCCGGGCTTGGCGATCTCCCCGAGCGCGGCGAACAGCGCCTCCTTGACCGGCAGCGACTCGACCACGGCCTCGATGACCAGGTCGCGGTCGGCCATCTCGTCGAGGTCGGTGGTGCCCCGCACCCGGCCCAGCGCCTCGTCGCGGGCGGCCTCGTCGAGGCGGCCGCGGGCCACCTGCTTGTCCAGGCTCTTGGTCAGCGCCCGGGTGACCGCCTCGACCTTCTCCGCCGACCGGGCGTGGAAGAGGACGTCGTAGCCGCCCTTGGCGACGACCTCGATGATGCCGGTGGCCATCGTCCCCGAGCCGACGACGCCGACCGCGGACACGGGGCGGGCGCCGGCCGCGGCGCCGCCGGGCGCCGGGGTGAACGCGTCGGGGACGACCTCGGCGGAGTCGCGCTGGGCGTAGGTGTAGAAGCCGCGGCCGGACTTCCGGCCCAGCAGCCCGGCGGTCATCATCTGCTTGATGATCGGGCTGGGCGCGTGCAGCCGGTTGCGCGACTGCTTGTACATCGTGTCGAGGATCTCGTAGGCGGTGTCGATGCCGATGAGGTCCATCAGCGCCAGCGGCCCCATCGGCAGCCCGCAGCCCAGCCGCATCGCCGCGTCGATGTCCTCTCGCGACGCGTAGCGGTTCTCGAACATCGACACCGCGTGGTTGAGGTAACCGAAGAGCAGCGCGTTGGCGATGAACCCGGCGCGGTCGCCGATGGTCACGTCGACCTTGCCCAGGCGGGCGGCCAGCGCCTCGACGTCCTCGACCACCGAGGGCTCGGTGACGACCGTGCGCACCACCTCGACCAGCTTCATGACCGGCGCCGGGTTGAAGAAGTGCATGCCGATCACGCGGCTGGGCCGGCCGGTGGCCACCGACAGCTCGGTGACCGAGAGGCTGGAGGTGTTGGTCGCCAGGATGGTGTCCGGCGGGCAGATCGCGTCGAGCTTGCCGAAGATCTCGGTCTTGAGCTCCATCCGCTCCGGCACGGCCTCGATGACCAGCTCGGCCTGCGCCAGCGCCTCCAGCGTCGTGGCGTAGCGGATCCGGCCGAGGATCTCGTCCCGCTCGGCCGGGTCGAGCTTGCCGCGGGCCACCGCGCGCTCGGTGGACTGCTCGACGTGCTCGCGCCCGCGAGCCACCGCGTCGCCGTCGACGTCCACGGCCGTCACCGACAGGCCCGCCCGGGCGAGCACCTCGCTGATCCCGGCGCCCATGGTGCCCAGGCCGACGACGCCGACCTCGGTCAGTTCTCTGGCCACGCTGCCATCTCCTCCCGATCGCTGATCGACGGGAGTCTCCCACCCGGCCGCAGCGCCCGCGCGCCGGGGTTACCCGCGAGTAACCACGGGCCGTGGGCCGCGGCCGGTGGGCGGGTCAGAACAGGCGCTGGGAGGGGTCGTCGGTGCCCTTGAGGACGGCGTAGTCGACCGTCAGGCAGTCGATGCCGCGGTCGGTGGCCAGCACCCGTGCCTGGGGCCGGATCTCCTGCGCGGCGAACACCCCCCGCACCGGCGCGAGCAGCGGGTCGCGGTTCAGCAGCTCCAGGTACCGGGTGAGCTGCTCGACGCCGTCGATCTCCCCCCGCCGCTTGACCTCGACGGCGACGGTGGTGCCGCTGGCGTCGCGGCACAGCAGGTCGACCGGGCCGATCGCGGTCGGGAACTCGCGGCGCACCAGTGACCAGCCCGCGCCGAAGGTGTCCACGTGCAGCGCGAGCAGCCGCTGCAGCTCGGCCTCCACGCCGTCCTTCTGCAGCCCCGGGTCGACGCCCAGCTCGTGCGAGGAGTCGTGCTCCACCGACTCGATGGTGATCACCAGCTGCTCGCCGGCCTTGTTGGTGACCGTCCAGGTGCCCGCGCCGTCGGCGAGCTCCTCGCGCAGCGTGCAGGGCGGGGTCATCCAGTTGAGCGGCTTGTAGGCGCGGTCGTCGGCGTGCACCGAGACCGAGCCGTCGGCCTTCACCAGCAGCAGCCGCGAGGCCATGGGCAGGTGGGCGGTGAGCCGCCCGATGTAGTCGACCGAGCAGCGGGCGATGACCAGGCGCACGGAGGAGGACGGTACCCGGCGGGGTGGGTGGGGGCTGACGGAGCGGGGTGGGGTGGGGGCTGACGGAGCGGGGTGGGTGGGGGCTGAACGAGCGGGGTGGGTGGGGGCTGAACGAGCGGGGCGGCCGGGGCTGCCGTGACGGGGCGGGAACCGGGGTGCCCCGCCGGACGTCCAGCGACCGTGACGAGGACCTCCCTGCGCGGCGCGCTCGCCGTGCTCGCGCTGGTGCTGCTGTGCGCGTGTGCCGAGCGGCCGGACGACGGCGGGGACGCCGGCGCGCCGCCGCCCGCACCGCCGCTGCCCGACGGCCTGGTGCTGCAGGTCGCGCACACCGGCGGCTTCGTGACGCCGGAGATGCTGGCCACCCGGCTGCCGCTGGTCAGCGTGTACTCCGACGGGCGGGTGCTCGCGGAGGGCCCGGTCGCGGCGATCTACCCGGGGCCGGCGCTGCCCAACGTGCAGGTGTCGCACGTCGACGAGGCGACGCTGCGGGGGCTGGTGGAGCAGGCCGAGGCCGCCGGGGTGACCGGGACCGGCGACCTCGGCGCCCCGCCGATCGCCGACGCGCCCGCCACCCGGTTCACGCTCGTCACGGCCGAGGGCACGTACGTGCGGGAGGTGTACGCGCTGGCCGAGTCCGCCGGCGCCGACGACGACCTCACCCCGGCGCAGCGGGAGGCGCGCGCGGCGCTGCTCGGGCTGGTCGACGCCCTCACCGCCGCGGCGGGGACGGCGGGCGAGCCGTACACCCCGGCGGCGCTCGCCGTGGTGGGCCGGCCGTGGACCGAGGCGGACACCGACCCCGAGCTGCCCCAGCCCGACGCCGCCTGGCCCGGGCCGGCGCTCCCCGGCGAGCCGCTGACGCCGGCGCTCGGGCTCTCCTGCCTGACCGTCACCGGCGCCGACACCGCCGCGGTGCTCGACGCGGCCGCCGCCGCGAACGCCCGCACGCCGTGGGTCGCGGCCGACGGCTCCCGCTGGGCGCTGTCGTTCCGCCCGCTGCTGCCGCACGAGACCGGCTGCGCCGGCCTGGGCGCCTGAGACGACCGCGGGCCCGGCCCCCGAGGGGACCGGGCCCGCGAGGGGGATCCGTCAGGCGGCCGCGGGCTGGGGCTCGCGCAGATCGGCGTCGACCCCGCCGCGCTCCTCGGCGCGGGCCATCGGGTCGATCGTCGAGGTGGACCGGTAGCGCTCGACGTCGAGGATGCCCTCGCGCCGGGCGACGATCGTCGGCACCAGGGCCTGTCCGGCGACGTTCACCGCCGTGCGGCCCATGTCGAGGATCGGGTCGATCGCCAGCAGCAGCCCGACGCCGGCCAGCGGCAGGCCCAGCGTGGACAGCGTCAGGGTCAGCATGACCACCGCGCCGGTGACCCCTGCGGTCGCGGCCGAGCCGACGACCGAGACGAGGGCGATCAGCAGGTAGTCGGTGATCGACAGGTCCACGCCGAAGAACTGCGCGACGAAGATCGCGGCCAGCGCCGGGTAGATCGCGGCGCAGCCGTCCATCTTCGTCGTCGCGCCCAGGGGCACGGCGAACGAGGCGTAGGACCGCGGCACGCCCAGGTTCTGCTCGGTCACCCGCTCGGTCACCGGCAGGGTGCCGATGGAGGACCGGGAGACGAACGCCAGCTGGATGGCCGGCCAGGCGCCGGCGAAGTACCGCACCGGCGAGAGGCCGTGCAGGCGCAGCAGCACCGGGTAGACGACGAACAGCACCAGGGCCAGGCCTGCGTACACGGCGCCGGCGAAGACCCCGAGCGAGCCGAGGGACCCCCAGCCGTAGCTGGCGACCGCGTTGCCGATCAGGCCGACGGTGCCCAGCGGCGCCAGGAGGATGACCCACCACAGCACCTTCTGCACGATGGCCAGCGCGGAGCGGGTGAGCGCGAGGAACGGCTCGGCCGGCTCGCCGACCTTGAGGACCGCGACGCCGATCGCCACGGACAGCACGATCAGCTGCAGCACGTTGAACGACAGGCCGCCGTCCGGGGAGCTCTGCAGCCCGAGGATGTTCGCGGGCACCAGCCCGGTGAGGAAGTCCCACCACGAGCCGGTGGTCTCCGGGGCCGCCTGGGCGGCGGCGTCGACGGAGCTGTTGCGGCCGGGCTGGGTGAGCAGCCCCAGGCCGATGCCGATCGCGACGGCGATCAGCGCGGTGATCGCGAACCACAGCAGCGTCTGGCCGGCCAGCCGGGCGGCGTTGGAGACCTGCTTGAGGTTGGCGATGCTCACGATCACGGCGGTGACGATCAGCGGCGGCACCAGCACCTTCAGCAGCGTGACGAAGGTGCCGCCGACGGTCTGCAGGGTGCTGGTCAGCCAGTTGGGGGTCCCGTCGGCGACGGGACCGATCTCCCGGGCGACGAGCCCGAGGGCGATGCCCAGCACGAGGCCGAGCAGGACCTGCGCCGCGAACGGCACGCGGCGGAGACGAGCGAGCATGGGGGGACCTGTTCTGGAGCGGGGGTTTCTCGGGGCGGACCGGACGC
Organism: Blastococcus sp. SYSU D00868; assembly: GCF_054050575.1. Lineage (NCBI taxonomy): Bacteria > Bacillati > Actinomycetota > Actinomycetes > Geodermatophilales > Geodermatophilaceae > Blastococcus > Blastococcus sp. SYSU D00868. Next base: position 59,766 of record NZ_JBJGZO010000001.1, on the reverse strand, counting down.
GGGCGCGCGTCAGCGGCCGGCGGTCGCGCGCCCGAAGTCGACGACGCGCCGACGCGTGAGCCCCCAGGTGTCGTGCACGGGAGGGTCAATGCCGGCGCGGGCGCGCGGCATCCCGGCTGTGCGCGGTCTCACGGCCCCGAGCGGAGTCGCTCGGTGCCGCCTCCCGCGCCCGAGCGACTCCGCCGACGGCGGTCAGGCGCCGAGGTGGGCCAGGGCCTGCAGCAGCAGGGTGCCCTGCCCGCCGGCGAGCTCGGCGAGGACGCCGGGGTCGCGGACCTCGTCCGGCGAGAACCAGGTCAGCTCGAGCGCGTCCTGCTGCGGGGCGCAGTCCCCCTCGACCGGGACGACGTAGGCCAGCGAGACCGCGTGCTGGCGCGGGTCGTGGAAGGCGGTCACCCCGGGCGTCGGGAAGTACTCCGCGATCGTGAACGGCTGCGGCGCCGGCGGCACCCGCGGCAGCGCCAGCGGGCCGAGGTCCTTCTCCAGGTGCCGCAGCAGGGCCGAGCGGACCCGCTCGTGGTACAGCACGCGGCCGGACACCAGCGCTCGCTTGACCTGCCCGTCCTCGCCGATCCGCAGCAGCAGCCCGACCGCGGTGACCTGCCCGTGGTCGTCCACCCGGACCGGCACGGCGTCGACGTAGAGGATGGGCAGCCGCTCGCGGGCGGCGCCCATCTCCTCCGGGGAGAGCCAGCCGGCGCCGGACTGCGTCACTTCGGTCACCCGCACTGTCTATCCGACCCCGGGCTCGGCCCCCGTGCAGGGTCCCGGGCCGAGCGGAGCGAGGCCCGGGGGGCACGGGGGTCCTTCGTCAGTCGGGCCAGACGGGCGGGCGCTTCTCCAGGAACGCCGTCATCCCCTCGCGGGCGCCCTCGAGCTGGCTGGCGGCGGCCATGACCTCGACGGCGACGTCGTAGGCGTCCCGCTCGGGCCGGTCCAGCTGGGCGTACATCGTCGTCTTGCCCCAGGCCTTGCTCGCCCGCGAGCCGCGGGTGGCGCGGCCCATCAGGTCGGCGACGGCGGCGTCCAGCTCGGCGTCGGGCACGACCCGGTTGACCAGCCCCCACTCCAGCGCGGTGCGGGCGTCGATGACGTCGCCGGTGAGGGCCAGCTCCATGGCGCGCTTGCGGCCGACGTTCCGGGCGATCGCGACCATCGGCGTGTGGCAGAACCAGCCGCCCTTGCCGCCGGGCGCGGCGAAGCCGGCGGACTCGGCGGCGACGGCGAGGTCGCAGGAGGCGACCAGCTGGCAGCCCGCCGCGGTGGCCAGCGCGTGCACGCGGGCGAGCACCACCTGCGGCACCGCCTGCAGGGTCTGCATGAGCTCGGTGCACAGGGCGAGCAGGCTGCGGACCTCGGCGACCGGCCGCCCGGCCACGTCGGCGAAGTCGTGGCCCGCGCTGAAGACGGGCCCCTCGGCGGCCAGCACGAGGCCGGTCGCGTCGGTGCCGCCGACCGCGGTCACCGCCGCCAGCAGCTGGGTGAGGTGCTCGCGGGAGAGCGCGTTGCGCCGCGCGGGGCGGCACATCGTCACGGTGACGACGTCACCGTCGCGCTCGACCCGAGGGGCCCCGACCGTCTCCCCGCCCGCGTTCCCGCTCATGGCGCGACGCTACCGAGCCGCGGCCTCCCGGGCACCGGCCGACGGGGCCTCGTCGGCGGGCCGCGGCACGGGCAGCTCCTCCCCGCGGGCGCCGGCGTGCAGCAGGCCGCGGCCGCGCGCCTTGGCGCCGTACATCGCCAGGTCGGCCTCGGCGAGCACGTCGGCGAACGTCGTCCCCGGCCCGGCCACGGCCAGCCCGATGCTGACCGACACCCGCACGGTCCGGCGTCCCACCTCGATCTCGTCGGCGAGGTCGGCGACCAGCCGCTCCCCCACCACCGCCGCCTCCTCCCGGGCGAGCCCGGGCAGCACCGCCGCGAACTCGTCGCCGCCGAGCCGGCCCACCACCACGCCGGGGAAGGCGGCCACCCCGGCCTCCAGCCGCCGGGCCAGGCGGGTCAGCAACTGGTCGCCGACGGCGTGCCCGGCGCGGTCGTTGACCTCCTTGAACCGGTCGACGTCGACGAAGAGGACGGCGCCGCCGCGGCTGGTCAGCGCCTCCTCCCCGGCGCTGAGGAGGTGCCCGCGGTTGGCCAGGCCGGTCAGCGCGTCCTGGCGGGCGGTGCGGGTGAGCGCGCGCTTCCAGGCGTCGGCGTCGCTGGCGATCGTCGACAGCCGGGCCACGGTCTCGTCGAGGGCCAGCCGCTGGGCCGGGTCGGCGTCCGGCGCGAGCTCCCGGACCGTCGCGGCGACCAGGTCGAGCACGTCGTCGAGCGCCCAGCCGGTGGCCACGCCCTCCAGCGCCCGGTTGTGCATGGCCAGCAGCCGGGCGTCCCAGCGGTGGGCGGCCACCTGCCGCCGCAGCGACAGCACGCTGCGCACCAGCCGGACCTGGATCTGCAGGCTCTCCAGGCCCTCGTCGAGGAAGGTGCGCACGTCGTCGTCGAAGACCCCGAGCGAGCCGAGGACGAAGCCGTCGGCGTCGACCAGCGGCACCCCGAGGTAGGAGCGGATCGCCCCGGCGGCCACGGCCGGGTTGTCGGCGAACACCGGGTGCGCGAGCGCGTCGCTCACCTCGAGCGGCTCCCCGCTGGCCACCACGTAGGCGCAGAACGACAGCTCGTCGGGGACGTGGGAGAACGGCGCGCCGACGCCGATCTCCGCCGGGAAGCACTGCAGGTCGGGACCGACCAGGTTGATCACCGCGATCGGCGCGTCCAGGGCGCGGGCCATGTAGGCGACGACCGCGTCGAGGTCGTCGTCCCCGGCGTGGCCGCCCAGCCGGTAGCTGGCGAGGGCGGCCAGCCGGGCGGGGTCGGCGACGGCACTGCGGGGGGACTCCACCTGCGGCAGGCTAACCGCTCACGGTCACCGTGCACACACGTTCCGACACGAGACGGCGGATCCGCCCCCGGCTCAGGCCGGGGAGGGCACCCGCCCGCCGGACCCGGCCGGGAGCCCGTGGGCCTCGCGGACGACGTCGACGATCTGGCCCATGATGTCGGTCAGGGCGAAGTCCTTGGGCGTGAACACCCGGGCGACGCCCTGCTCGCGCAGCCGGCGCGCGTCGCCGTCCGGCACGATCCCGCCGACCACGACCGGGACGTCGTCCAGCCCCGCCTCGTGCAGGCCGCGCAGCACCGCCGGCACGACCTGCAGGTGCGAGCCGGAGAGCACCGACAGCCCGACGACGTGCACGTCCTCCTCCACCGCGGCCGAGACGATCTGCGCCGGGGTGAGGCGGATGCCCTGGTAGACGACCTCGAAGCCGGCGTCGCGGGCCCGCACGGCGATCTGCTCGGCGCCGTTGGAGTGCCCGTCGAGGCCGGGCTTGCCGACCAGCAGGCGCAGCCGGCCGCCGAGCTCCTCGCCGGTGGCCCGCACCCGCTCGCGGACGTCGGCGAGCCCCTCGTCCCCGCCGCCGCCGCTGGCCGCGGCCACGCCGGTCGGGGCGCGGTACTCGCCGAACACCTCGCGCAGCACCCCGGCCCACTCCCCCGTCGTCACGCCGGCGCGGGCGCACTCCAGCGTGGCGTCCATGAGGTTCTCGTCGGTGCCGGCGACCTGCCGCAGGCGCTCGAGCGCCCGCCGCACGGGCTCGGGGTCCCGCTGCGCCCGCCACTTCTGCACCGACTCGACCGCCGCGGCCTCCACCGCCGGGTCGACGACCATGATCGCGGTGTCGAGGTCCGCGGTGAGCGGGTTGGGCTCGGTGCCCTCGAACCGGTTGACGCCGACGACGACGTCCTCCCCGCTCTCCATCCGCCGGCGCCGCTCGGCCAGCGAGGCCACGAGCCGGCCCTTCATGTAGCCGGACTCGACGGCGGCGACCGCACCGCCCATCTCCTCGACCCGGGCCATCTCGGCGCGGGCCCCCTCGACGAGGTCGGCGACCTTGCGCTCGACGACGACCGAGCCGGTGAACAGGTCCTCGTACTCGAGCAGGTCGGTCTCGTAGGCGAGCACCTGCTGCAGCCGCAGCGACCACTGCTGGTCCCACGGCCGCGGCAGGCCCAGCGCCTCGTTCCACGCCGGCAGCTGGACCGCGCGGGCGCGGGCGTCGCGGGACAGGGTCACCGCGAGCATCTCCAGCACGATCCGCTGGACGTTGTTCTCCGGCTGCGCCTCGGTCAGGCCGAGCGAGTTGACCTGCACGCCGTAGCGGAAGCGCCGGTGCTTGGGGTCCTGGACGCCGTAGCGCTCCCGCGTCAGCTCGTCCCACAGCTGGGTGAAGGCGCGCATCTTGCACATCTCCTCGACGAAGCGGACGCCCGCGTTGACGAAGAAGGAGATGCGGGCGACCACCTCGCCGAAGCGCTCCTGCGGCACCTGCCCGGAGTCGCGCACCGAGTCCAGCACGGCGATCGCGGTCGACAGCGAGTAGGCGATCTCCTGCACCGGCGTCGCGCCGGCCTCCTGCAGGTGGTAGCTGCAGATGTTGGTCGGGTTCCACTTCGGCATGGCCGTCACCGTGTAGGCGACCATGTCGGTGATCAGCCGCAGGGAGGGCCCGGGCGGGAACACGTAGGTGCCCCGCGACAGGTACTCCTTGATGATGTCGTTCTGCGTGGTGCCGGCCAGCTTGCTGACGTCGTGGCCGTGCTCCTCGGCGACGGCCTGGTAGAGCGCGAGCAGCCACATCGCCGTCGCGTTGATCGTCATGGACGTGTTCATCTCGTCCAGCGGGATGCCGTCGAACAGCGCCCGCATGTCGCCGACGTGCGTGACCGGGACGCCGACCTTGCCCACCTCCCCGACGGCCAGCTCGTCGTCGGGGTCGTAGCCGGTCTGCGTCGGCAGGTCGAAGGCGACCGACAGGCCGGTCTGGCCCTTGGCCAGGTTGCGGCGGTACAGGGCGTTGGACTCGGCGGGCGAGGAGTGGCCCGCGTAGGTGCGCATGACCCAGGGACGGTCGCGCTCCTCCGGCGACGAGGGGAACGGCATGCACGGAGGATAGGGGGGTTACTCGTCAGTAGCATCCCCGCCCCCGGGGCACCGGCGGTGGCACACTCGATCGACGTACGGACCGGACCGGACCGGGGGGAGGACGCCGTGGCAGTCGCCGGGAGCCTGCACTACGCCACCGGGCCGGTGGTGGTCTTCGCCGTCCTCGCCCTGCTCGCGCTGTTCATGCGGTGGGCCTTCGGCACCGGGGGCACGCAGACCCGCCGGCGCCCGGCGCCGGCCGACGACGGGCTGCTGGTCCGGGTGGCCACCGCGTCCAGCCGCGAGTCGGCGCTCGCGCTGCGCGCCGTGCTCTCCGACGCCGACATCCGCTCGACCGTGCGCTTCCCCGGCCCGCACCGGGCCGAGGTCCTGGTCTTCCCCGAGGACGCCGAGCGCGCCCGCGCCCTGGCGTCGACGTTCCCCGGCTGAGGCGTCCCCGCCTCAGTCGGCCTTGGTGACGCGCTCGATCGTCGCGCCCAGCCCGCGCAGCTGGTTCACGAAGTCCGGGTAGCCGCGGTCGACGTGGTAGGCGTCGGCCACCTCGGTGACCCCGTCGGAGACCAGGCCGGCGAGCACCAGGCCCGCGCCGGCGCGGATGTCGGTGGCCAGCACCGGCGCGCTGGACAGCCGCTCCCGCCCGCGGACGACGGCGTGGTGGCCGTCGATGCGCACGTGCGCACCGAGCCGGACCAGCTCGTTGACGAACATGAACCGGCCCTCGAAGACGTTCTCCGTGATCAGCGCCGTCCCCGAGGAGACGGCGGCCAGCGCCACCGCCATCGGCTGCAGGTCGGTCGGGAAGCCGGGGAACGGCAGGGTGACGACGTCGACGCAGCGTGGCCGCTCGGTCATCACGACCCGCAGGCCCTCGGGCACCACCTCGATGGAGGCGCCGGCGTCGGTCAGCTTGTCCAGCGCGACCGTGAGGTGCTCGGGCACGGCCCGCTCGATGACGACGTCCCCGCGGGTCATCACCGCGCCGATGGCCCACGTGCCGGCGACGATCCGGTCGGTGACGGTGGTGTAGGCGACCGGCTGCAGCCCGGTGACGCCCTCGACGGTGATCGTGGAGGTGCCGGCACCGTCGATGCGGGCGCCCATCGCGTTGAGCATCGCGCAGAGGTCGGCGATCTCCGGCTCGCGGGCGGCGTTGTCGACCACGGTCGTGCCCTCGGCCAGGACCGCGGCCATGACCAGGTTCTCGGTGGCCCCGACCGACGGGAAGTCCAGCCAGATCGTCGTCCCGACCAGGCGGGGGGCCTTGGCCACGAGGAAGCCGTGCTCGCTGTCGATGGTGGCGCCGAGCCGCTCCAGGCCCGAGATGTGCATGTCCAGGCCGCGGGAGCCGATCGCGTCGCCGCCGGGCAGGGCGACCCGCGCGCTGCCGCACCGCGCCACCAGCGGCCCGAGCACGCTGATCGAGGCCCGCATCTTGCGCACCAGGTCGTAGTCGGTCTCGGTGCCCGGCTCCTCGGGGACGTCGATGGTGACCCGCCCGCCGCCGCCGGTGCCGGGCTGCCGCTCGTAGGTGACGCCGCAGCCGAGCCGGCGCAGCACCTCGCTCATGATCGAGACGTCGAGGATGTCGGGGACCTCGTCGATCGTCGTCCGGCCCGCGGCCAGCAGCGCGGCGGCCATCAGCTTCAGGGCGCTGTTCTTGGCCCCGGTGACACGGACCCGGCCGGTGAGGGCGGTGCCGCCGGCGACCTCGAAGCACTCCACGCGATCACCCTACGGCGCCCGGCGATCACCCGTCGGTGAGCACATAGGCTGCCCGGCATGACGGTCCGGCTGACCCGCATCTACACGCGCACCGGCGACGCGGGGCAGACCCACCTCGGCGACATGAGCCGCGTGGCCAAGACCGACCCCCGGCTCGTGGCGTACGCCGACGTCGACGAGACCAACAGCGTCCTGGGGGTGGCCCTGGCGCTGGGGGCGCCGCCCGAGGAGATCGCGGCGCTGCTGCGCGGCGTGCAGAACGACCTGTTCGACGTCGGCGCCGACCTGTCCACGCCGATCGTGCCGGACCCGGCCCACCCGCCGCTGCGGGTCACCGCGGAGTACACCGCGCGCCTGGAGGCGGCCTGCGACGAGCACAACGAGCACCTCGCGGCGCTCACCAGCTTCATCCTGCCGGGCGGCACGCCGCTGGGCGCGCTGCTGCACCAGGCGCGGACGGTCGCCCGCCGCGCCGAGCGCAGCGTCTGGGCGCTGCTGCAGGCCGACGCCGACCGCACCAACCCGGAGACCGCGCGCTACCTCAACCGCCTGTCGGACCTGCTGTTCATCCTCGCCCGCCGCGCCAACCCCGGCGGCGACGTGCTCTGGCAGCCCGGCGGCGCCCGGTCGTAGCGGCGCTCAGCGCCCGCGGGGGGCGGACTCCACCCAGGAGAGGAAGCCGGTCACCGTCGAGGGGTCCATCGCCAGGTCGCGCGGGCCCACGCCGGTGCGGCAGGACAGGACGACGACGTCGTCGGGGAGCGCCACGTCCTCGCGGGTGGCCCCGCGCCGGCCGGCCACCTCGAGCTCCGACCGGCACAGCCGCTGCTGCGGGCGGACCGACAGCGACACCGCGCGGTACCAGAGCAGCGCGTCCCCGCCGTACCAGGCGACGCCGACCGACCAGCGCGACGACCCGCCCGGGCGCAGCCACATGGTGACCGCGCCCAGCCCGGAGAGCAGGAACCGCCGGCGCAGCAGGAACGCCACCACCAGGACGAGCAGCAGCACCCCGGCCAGCACCAGCACGACCGTGGTCATGGGGTGCGTCCCGGGCGCCAGGGCGGAGCGGGTGGGACCGGCAGCGAGCTCAGGCCTGCTGGCCCGCGGCGCGGAGCCGGCTCTGGGCGCGGCGGGCGGCGGCCAGTGCGTCGGGGTCGTCGCCCTCCGACTCGGCGCGGCGCAGCGCGTCGCGGGCGCGCTCGACGTCGATCTCGCCGGAGATCTCCGCGGTCTCGGCGAGGATCGAGACCCCCTGGGCGGTCACGGACAGGAACCCGCCGTGCGCGGCGACGACGAGGTCCTCGCCCTCGGTGGTGCGGATCGTGACGACGCCGCCGTCGGCCAGCTGGCCGAGCAGGGGGGCGTGGCCCGGCAGCACACCGAGCTCGCCCTCGGTGGTGCGGGCGATGACCATGCTCGCCTCGCCGGACCAGATCGTCCGCTCGACGGCCACCAACTCGACCTGCAGGGTCGCCACGACACTCCTCGGGGTGCACCGCCGTCGGGCGGTGTGCGGGCGCCGGCCCGGGAGGGACGCGGCGACGGGTCGAGCCCACTGTAACGGCGTCCGCGACACGCCCGGACGCCCACCCGTCCGGGTGACCGCGCGCCGCGGGCCGCGGGACGCGACAGGCCGGGCCCCCGCGCGGGGACCCGGCCTGTCGGCGCTCGCTGGACCGGCCGCCCTCCAGGGGCCCGGACCGAGCGTGCGAGGTGCGGGGAGGAGGGTGGTCCTTACCCCTTCTTCAGCTTGTCGGCGTTGCGCTCGAGGTCCTCGAGGCCACCGCACATGAAGAAGGCCTGCTCCGGCACGTGGTCGTACTGGCCCTCGGTGAGCGCCTTGAACGCCTCGAGGGTCTCCGACAGCGGCACGAAGGAGCCGGGCTGGCCGGTGAAGGCCTCGGCCACGAACATGTTCTGCGAGAGGAAGCGCTCGATGCGCCGGGCCCGGTTGACCGTGACCTTGTCCTCCTCGCCGAGCTCGTCGATGCCGAGGATGGCGATGATGTCCTGGAGCTCCTGGTAGCGCTGCAGGATCTGCTTCACCCGCTGCGCGACCTGGTAGTGCTCCTGCCCGACGTACTGCGGGTCGAGGATCCGGCTGGTGGAGTCCAGCGGGTCCACGGCCGGGTAGATGCCCTTCTCCGAGATCGGCCGCGACAGGTTCGTCGTGGCGTCCAGGTGGGCGAACGTGGTGTGCGGCGCCGGGTCGGTGATGTCGTCGGCGGGCACGTAGATCGCCTGCATCGAGGTGATCGACCGGCCACGGGTCGAGGTGATCCGCTCCTGGAGCTGGCCCATCTCGTCGGCGAGGGTCGGCTGGTAACCCACGGCGGAGGGCATGCGGCCCAGCAGCGTGGACACCTCGGAGCCGGCCTGGGTGAACCGGAAGATGTTGTCGATGAAGAGCAGCACGTCCTGGTTCTGCTCGTCGCGGAAGTACTCCGCCATCGTGAGCGCCGACAGCGCGACCCGCAGGCGGGTGCCCGGCGGCTCGTCCATCTGGCCGAAGACCAGCGCGGTGGACTCGATGACGCCGGACTCGGTCATCTCGGTGATGAGGTCGTTGCCCTCGCGGGTGCGCTCGCCGACGCCGGCGAACACCGACACGCCACCGAACTCCTGGGCGACCCGGCGGATCATCTCCTGGATGAGCACCGTCTTGCCCACGCCGGCGCCGCCGAACAGGCCGATCTTCCCGCCGGCCACGTAGGGCGTGAGCAGGTCGATGACCTTGATGCCGGTCTCCAGCATCTCGGTACGGCCCTCGAGCTGGTCGAACCGCGGCGGGTTGCGGTGGATGCCCCAGTGCGGCGCGTCGGCGCCCCAGCCCGGGGAGTCCAGGCACTCGCCGAGGGCGTTGAACACGTGGCCCTTGGTCACGTCGCCGACCGGCACCGAGATGGGCCGGCCGGTGTCGGCCACCTGGGCGCCGCGGATCAGGCCGTCGGTCGGCTGCATCGAGATGGTGCGGACCACGTTGTCGCCCAGGTGCTGGGCGACCTCGAGGGTCAGCGTCTTGCCCAGGTCGGCGAGGGTGACCTCGACCTCCAGGGCGTTGAACAGGTCGGGCATCGCGTCGCGGGGGAACTCGACGTCGACGACCGGCCCGGTGACCCGGACGACGCGGCCGGTCGCCTGGGTGGTCGGACGGTCCTCGGTGACGGTCATGAGGTGGCTCTCCTGCCCTCGTTCAGTCGTCTGCGTTCGCCGAGACCAGCGCGTCGGCGCCGCCGACGATCTCGCTGATCTCCTGGGTGATGTCTGCCTGGCGGATCTGGTTGGCCTGCCGGGCGAGGTTCTTGGCCAGCTCCTCCGCGTTGTCCGACGCCGACTTCATCGCCCGCCGGCGCGACGCCGACTCCGAGGCCGCGGCCTCGAGCATCGCCGCGTAGATGCGGGTGGTGACGTACTTCGGCAGCAGCGCGTCGAGCAGGGCCTCGGCCGAGGGCTCGAACTCGTAGGAGGTGGGGACGCCGGAGTCGGCCGTGCGGCCGGCCTCGCGGTCCTCCCGCTCGTAGTCGAACTCCTCGACCTCCTCGACCTCCAGCGGGGCCATCCGCTTGGCGACCGGGACCTGGGCCAGCAGCGACCGGAACTCGGTGTAGACGATGTGCAGCTCGTCCACGCCGAGGACGCCGTCGGCACCGGCGCCGCTCTCGTCGTCGTCCTCACCGGCGGCGAAGACGTCGATGAGCTCCTGGCCGACGCGCTGGGCGTCGGTGTAGGCCGGCTGCTCGGAGAACCCGGTGAAGGTGTCGGCCATCTGCCGGTTGCGGAACCGGTAGTACGTCTCGCCCTTGCGGCCGACGACGTACAGGACCGGCTCCTTGCCCTCCTGCCGCAGCAGCGACAGCAGCTCCTCGGTCCGGCGCAGGACGTTCACGTTGTACGAGCCGGCGAACCCGCGGTCGGAGGTGATGACCAGCACCGCGGCCCGCCGCGGGTTCTGCCGCTCGGTGAGCAGCGGGTGGTCCAGCGACGCCGAGGACGCCAGCGCCGACAGCACCCGGGTGATCTCGCGGGCATACGGCTTGGAGGCCTCCACCCGCGCCTGGGCTCGCACGATGCGGGCGCCGGCGATCAGCTCCTGGGCCGAGAAGATCTTCTTCGTCGACTTGGTGGAGCGGATGCGGCGCCGCAGCGCGCGGAGGTTTCCGGCCATGGGTCAGGCGCTCCGCTTGACCTGGACGCGCTCCTGGCCACGCTCGGACGCGTCCATGGCCTCGGCCTCGGGCTCGTTGACCAGCGTGCCGCCGTCGGAGAGCTGGAACTGGCCGTAGAACTGCTCGACGGCCCGCTCGAGGCCGGACACGGAGTCGTCGCCCAGCGCCCGGGTCTGCCGGATCTCGTCGTAGACGCCGCTCTCGCTGCGGCCGACGAAGTCGAGGAACTCCGACTCGAACCGGCGGACCTCGCTCACCGGCACCTTGTCCAGCTTGCCGGTGGTGCCCAGCCACAGGGAGACGACCTGGCGCTCCACCGGGTACGGGCTGTACTGGCCCTGCTTGAGCAGCTCCACCAGGCGCTGGCCGCGGTCCAGGGTGGCCCGGCTGGCGGCGTCCAGGTCCGAGGAGAACGAGGAGAACGCCTCGAGCTCGCGGAACTGGGCGAGGTCCAGCCGCAGGCGGCCGGCGACCGACTTCATCGCCTTGATCTGCGCGGAGCCACCGACGCGGGACACCGAGATGCCGACGTTGATGGCCGGGCGGACACCGGAGTTGAACAGACCGGTCTCGAGGAAGATCTGCCCGTCGGTGATCGAGATGACGTTGGTCGGGATGTAGGCCGACACGTCGTTGCCCTTGGTCTCGATGAGCGGGAGACCCGTCATCGAGCCGGCGCCCAGGTCGTCGGAGAGCTTGGCGCAGCGCTCCAGCAGGCGGGAGTGCAGGTAGAAGACGTCGCCCGGGTAGGCCTCGCGGCCCGGCGGACGGCGCAGCAGCAGCGAGACCGCGCGGTATGCCTCGGCCTGCTTGGTCAGGTCGTCGAAGACGATCAGGACGTGCTTGCCCTCGTACATCCAGTGCTGGCCGATGGCCGAGCCGGTGTAGGGGGCGATGTACTTGAAGCCCGCGGCCTCGGAGGCGGGGGCGGCGACGATGGTCGTGTACTCCATCGCGCCGGCCTCCTCGAGGGCCGAGCGGATCGAGGCGATCGTCGAGCCCTTCTGGCCGACGGCGACGTAGATGCAGCGCACCTGCTGCGCCGGGTCGCCGGTGGCCCAGGCCTGCTTCTGGTTGATGATCGCGTCGATGGCGATCGCGGTCTTGCCGGTCTGGCGGTCGCCGATGATCAGCTGGCGCTGGCCGCGGCCGATCGGGGTCATGGCGTCGATGGCCTTGATCCCGGTCTGCAGCGGCTCGTGCACCGACTTGCGCTGCACGACGGTGGGCGCCTGCAGCTCCAGCGCGCGCCGGCCGGTGGTGGCGACCGGGCCGCCGCCGTCGATCGGGTTGCCGAGCGGGTCGACGACGCGGCCGAGGTAGCCCTCGCCCACCGGCACCGACAGGACCTCGCCCGTGCGGCGGACCTGCTGGCCCTCCTCGATGCCGGCGAAGTCGCCGAGGATGACGACACCGACCTCGCGCACGTCCAGGTTCAGCGCCAGACCGCGGACGCCGCTCTCGAACTCGAGCAGCTCGTTGGTCATGACCGAGGGCAGGCCCTCGACCCGGGCGATGCCGTCGCCGGCCTCGGTGACGATCCCGACCTCTTCCCGGGAGACGTCCGGGGAGTACTCGGTGACGTAGTTCTGGATGGCACTGCGGATCTCGTCTGCGGAGATCGTCAGCTCGGCCATGGCTCGCGTCCTCTTCCCTGCGGGGGTCGTGTCTGTGTTGCGGGTCGGGTGGGGGCTCGGGTCAGCCGACGAGGCGGCGGCCGGCCTCGTCCAGGCGGCGCAGGACGCTGCCGTCGATGACCTCGTCACCGACGCGGATCACCAGGCCCCCGAGCACCTCGGGGTCGACGGTCACCTGCAGCCCGATCGCCCGCCCGTAGATCCGGCCGAGCACCCCGGCCAGCCGCTGCTCCTGGACGGCGGACAGCGGGGCGGCGGCGGTCACGTGCGCGACCGACTGACCGCGGCGGCGGGAGGCCACCTCGGAGAGCCGCTCGATGGCCGTCTCCGCGTTGGCAACGGTGGGGCGGGTCAGGTGGTTCCGCAGCAGCAGCTCGGTGACCGAGCTGACCCGGCCGGAGAGCAGCCGGTCCAGCAGCGCGGTCTTCCCGGCGGCCGGACCGGAGCGGTCGGACAGGATCCGCGACAGCGCGGGGTCGCCGTCGACGATCCGGCCGAAGCGGAACAGCTCGTCCTCGACGTTCTCGAGCTCACCACGGGCGTCGGCCGCGTCGAGCGCGGCCTCCGTCGCGAGGGTCTCGGACGCCTCCACGAGGTCGAACGGCCGCGACCAGCGCTGCCGGGCGAGGGTCTCCACCAGGTCGAGCGCCGCGCCGGAGACCTTGCCCGCCAGCAGCCGCTGCGCGAGCGCGGCCCGGTCCGCCGGCTTGACCGCCGGGTCGGACAGGGCCCGCCGCAGCGACGGCTGCGTGTCGAGCAGGCGCGCGAAGGCGAACAGCTCCTCGGCCAGCCCGACCAGGTCGGCGGACTCGACGACGCGCGGCTGACCGGTCACCCGGTCCCGGGCCCGCTCGAGCAGCCCCGACGCCGGTCGGGTGAGCTCGGACAGGCGCTCCCGCGCCTCGGCCATGGCTGCCCGGCTGGCGGCGTCCATCAGCGGCTGCCCTCGGGCACCGTCGCGCCGGCCCGGCCGTCCGGGCCGCCGGCCATGCCCTCGAGCTGGTCGAGGAACCGGTCGACGGTGCCGCGCCGGCGGGCGTCGTCGCTCAGCGACTCGCCCACGACGCGACCGGCGAGGTCGACGGCCAGCGTGCCGATGTGCGTCCGCAGCTCGTTGAGGACCTGCTGGCGCGAGGCCGCGAGCTGCTCCTCCCCGCGGGCCACGATCCGGGCCGACTCCTCCTGGGCCTGGGTGCGCAGCTCCTCGAGGATCTGCTGCCCCTCGGCGCGGGCCTGGTCGCGGATCTGCGCGGCCTCGGTCCGGGCCTCGGCGAGCTGGGCGCGGTACTGCTCCAGCGCCTGCTTCGCCTCGGCCTGCATCGCCTCGGCACGCTCGATGCCGCCCTCGATCGCCTCGCGACGAGCACGGAAGACCTGCTCGAACCGCGGCGCGATGAACTTGAAGAACACCACCATGACGATCGCGAACGCGATGAAGCCGATGATGATCTCGCCGACCGGCGGCAGGAGCGGGTTGTGCTCCTCCGCAGCGAGGATGCTCATGCTCTCAGTGTCCCTGTCTGGAGTCGGAACCCGTACCGAGGAGTACGGATCAGGTGCCGAAGACGAAGGGGACGACGAAGCCGATCAGGGCCAGCGCCTCGGAGAGGGCGAAGCCGAGGAAGGCGTAGGTCCGGGTCAGGCCGGCCGACTCGGGCTGACGGGCGGTGGCCTGGATGTAGGCCGCCCACACGATGCCCACACCGATGCCCGGGCCGATCGCGGCGAGGCCGTAGCCCACCGAACCGATGCTGCCGGTCAGCTCTGCCAACAGGTCCATGCGAGGTGTTCCTCCTGTGTCGTCGCCCGGCGTCTGCCGGGCGGCTTTCGGGGGTGGTGCGGTGGTGCAGTTCGGGGGGGTCCCGGTCGGGGGGAGCCGACCTACGCGGGGCTCAGTGCTCGGCCTCGATCGACCCGTTCAGGTACGTGCCCATCAGCACGGTGAAGACGTAGGCCTGCAGGAAGATGACCAGCAGCTCGAAGAAGGTCATGACGATCGCCATGAGCGCCGAGACCGGGCCGAAGACCACCGAGAAGTTGTCGCGGCCGAACAGGTAGACGGCGCCGAGGGAGAAGACGACCAGCAGCATGTGGCCGGCGAACATGTTCGCGAAGAGCCGGACCGCCAGCGTGAACGGCCGGACGACGAAGTTCTGCAGGATCTCGATCGGCGTGACCAGGATGTACATCGGCTTGGGCACGCCGGGCAGGAACAGGATGTCCTTGAAGTACTTGCCGGCCCCCTGCTCGCGGATGCCGATGTAGATGTAGAGCACCCAGCAGATCGCCGCGAGGACCAGCGGGAAGGCGAACCTCGACATCGGGGAGATCTGCGCCAGCGGCAGGATCGCCATGAAGTTGTTGGCGAGGATGAAGAAGAACAGCGACGCGAGGAACGGCGCGAACGGGAGGCCCCGGGGGCCGACGACGTCGCGGGCGATGCCGTCGCGGACCAGCGAGTAGCCGCCCTCCCCGATGAACTGCATCTTCCCGGGGATGATCGACGGCTTGCGCACCGTCAGCGCCATGAACACGAGCATCGCGGCGGTGGCGAACCACAGGCCCAGGACGATGCGGGTGATCGCGAAGTCGACCCCGAGGACCGAGAACTCGAACAGGGGCTCCGGGTAGAACTCTTCGAGGCCGGGGGCCTGGAACCCGTCACCCGAGCCGGACTCGACAGCGAGCACGTCTGCGAGCGCGAGGGCGCTGGAGGTCACCGTTGTCCCTTCTGCGTCCTGGGCCGGCTCCGTCGTCCGCCCGGGCTGGTGCTGTGTCTGGTGCGCGGCGCCCCTGATGGCGAGGGCAGGCCGCCGAACCGGAGGACGACCACGTAGATCGCCACCGCCATGCCGAGGATGATGCCGACCGGGAAGAACACGCGCGTGTCCAGCCACTGGTCGAGCAGCCACCCGGCCCCGCCCCACACGGCCATCCCGGAGATGAGCGTGCCGGTGACCGCCCATCCGGTCTCGGCACCGCTGCCGCCCCCGGCAGGTCTGTCGGGCGAGGGCCTGGCGGACCCAGGTCTCGGGTCGTCCTCGGCCATCGCTGCGGACACTATCAGCCGCGCGTTCCCGGCCTTCCGGGGTGCGGCGGAGGGGCCGCCGCGACCACCCGTCCGGGTGTCCGGCGCCGGACCCGCGCGGCGGGTCAGGCGGCGGGCGGCCGGGGCGGCGGGACGTAGTACAGCGGCCGGGTCCAGACCCACCGCAGCTGTACCGCGCTCCACAGCAGCGCCCCGGCGATCACCGCCCACGCGAGGGTCAGCCGGTCGAGCCAGCCGTCCTCGGGCAGGGCGTTGAGCAGGGCGAACAGCACGATCGCCTTGACGAAGAACGCGCCCATCGCGGCGGGCAGGGTGAAGGTGTCGTTGATCCGGCCGGCCCAGGCGACGGCGAGGCCGCTGACGACGAAGAACGCCGTCACGATCGCGGCGCCGAGCAGCACGCCCACGGCGGCGTCCCAGCCGGCGGCCAGGCCGGTGACCGGCGCGGCCACGACCGTGACCGCCGCGGTGGCGAGGGCGCCGACGCGCAGGAACGACAGGTCCCAGCCGGGGTCCTCACGGGGCATGCCGCTCATCGGACCACCTGCCCGGCGCCGGGCGCGCTGGGGGTCCGCGCGGGCGGCGCCTCGGCGGGCGGGGCGGCGGCGCGCTGCCCGGGGCCGGCCGGCGGGGCGGCGCCGCGCACGGCGCGCGCGGTGGGGTGGGCGGCCCGGCTGCGCCGGCGCTGGGCCAGCAGGTCCGCGGCGCGGGCCTCGCGGGCGGCCCGGCGGGTGCGCGGCGCGAGCACCACGATCACGCCCACGACCAGCAGCGCCCCGATGGCGAAGAGCAGCTCCGCCCGCCCGCCGGTGATGGACAGGGCGACCGCGCCGCTGGAGAGCAGCGCCGTCCAGAAGTACATGACGAGCACCGCGCGGCGGTGCGAGTGGCCGATCGACAGCAGCCGGTGGTGCAGGTGCATCTTGTCCGGGCTGAACGGCGACTGGCCGCGACGGGTGCGGCGGACGACGGCCATCAGCAGGTCGATGAACGGGATGAACAGGACCGCGATCGGCACCAGCAGCGGCAGGGCGAGCGGCAGCAGGCTGGCCGCGGAGTCGAACGACTGGGGGTCGACGTTGCCGGTCGCCGACACGGCCGCGGCCGAGAGCATCAGCCCGACGAGCATCGACCCGGAGTCGCCCATGAAGATGCGGGCCGGGCTGAAGTTGTGCGGCAGGAAGCCCAGGCAGGCGCCGGCGAGCACCGCGGTGATCAGCGCCGGGGCGCTGGCGACGTCGTCGTAGCCGGTGAGGCCCAGGTTGTAGCTGTAGGCGAAGAAGGCCAGCGCGGCGATCGCCGAGACGCCGGCCGCGAGCCCGTCCAGGCCGTCGATGAAGTTCAGCGCGTTCACCGTCAGCACGGTCAGCAGGATCGTCAGGGGCACGCCGACGTCCGGCCCGAGCGAGATCGTGCCGAGGTCGGCCACGGGCAGGAAGACGAACGACAGCTGCACGCCGAGCAGCACCATCACGCCGGCGGCGGCGATCTGGCCGGTCAGCTTGGTGAGCGCGTCCAGGCCGAACTTGTCGTCCAGCACGCCGAGCAGGCAGATCAGCCCTCCGGCGACGAGCACCGCGGCGGTCTGCGAGTCGTCGAAGGTCCGCTGCAGCGCGGGCAGCCGGGTGGCCACGAGCACGGCCGCGGCGACGCCGAGGTACATCGCCACCCCCCCGCCGCGGGGCGTGGGGATGACGTGCACGTCCCGCTCCCGCGGGGCGGCCATCATCCGCAGCCGCACGGCGGCCAGCCGCACCACCGGGGTGGCGAGGAAGGTGACCAGCCCGGCGGTCAGGAGGACGACGAGGTACTCGCGCATGACGTCAGGCGGTGCCCTGCGGTGCGTGCGGGGTGCCCCGGCCGGGGATGCGCATCGGGTCGATCTCCCGGGCTGGACGACGGCTGTCGGTCCACGGTATCGCTCCCGCCTGGGAACGCAGCGTGACCGCGGCGGCGCGGACGGCGCTAGTCCGTGATCTCGGGGACGACGGCGCGCAGGGCCTCCACGGTCACGGCCCCGATGCGCAGCACCCGCGGGGTCGGCGCGGTGCAGTCGACGATCGTGCTGGCCGCGGAGCCGGTACGCGGCCCGCCGTCCAGGACGACCGCCGCGTGCAGCCCGAGCTGCTCGACCGCGCGGCCGGCGTCGGTGGCCGCGGGCCGACCGGAGCGGTTCGCGCTGGACACGGCGAGCGGGCCGGTGCGCCGCAGCAGGTCCCGGGCGACCTCGTCGTCGGGCAGCCGGACGGCGACGGTGCCCTCGGCGTCCCCGAGGTCCCAGGCCAGTGAGGGCGCGTGCTCGAGCACCAGGGTCAGCCCGCCGGGCCAGAACTCCTCGGCCAGCCGGTTGGCGACCGCGGGGAGGTCCACGGTGAGGCCGGCCAGGGTCGAGGCCTCGCCGATCAGCACCGGCACGGGCATGGCCCGCCCGCGGTTCTTGGCGGCCAGCAGGCGGGTCACGGCCTCGGGGGTGAAGGCGTCGGCGGCGACCCCGTAGACGGTGTCGGTGGGCAGCAGCACCAGCTCCCCGCGGCCGAGGGCGGCGGCGGCGGCGTCCAGGCCCGCTGCGCGGGCCTCGGGGTCGGAGCAGTCGTAGAGGTCGGCCACGACCGGTCAGTCTGCCGCAGGCCCGCCGGCCCGCAGAGCGGTGGTGAACCGCGGCCGCCCGGCGAGGTCGGGGTGGTCGGCGACGTCGTCCCAGCCGCCGGAGGCGCGGACCAGCGCGGGCAGCGCCGTCCCCTGCTGGTCGGCGTGCTCGATGCCCAGCGCGCCGCCGGGCCGCAGCAGCCGCGCCGCGGTCGTCAGCAGGCCGCGGACGACGTCCAGCCCGTCCGGGCCGCCCCACAGCGCCAGCGGCGGGTCGTGGTCGGCGACCTCGCGGGGCAGCCGGGCGCCGTCGGGGACGTACGGCGGGTTGGAGACGACCAGGTCGACGCGGCCGTCGAGCGCGCGCAGCAGCCGCCGGTCGGTCATGTCCCCGGCGAGCACCTCGACCGGCCGGTCCCCCGCGGCCGCGCGGGCGGCGGCGTTGAGCCGGGTCCACTCGACGGCGTCGGCGTCCCGCTCGACGGCGGCCACGCGGGCGCCGGGGTGCTCGTGCGCGATCGACAGCGCGATCGCGCCGGACCCGGTGCCGAGGTCGACGACGACCGGCTCGGCCGCGCCGGCCAGCCGGGTCAGCGCCCACTCGACGAGCTGCTCGGTCTCCGGCCGGGGCACGAAGACGCCGGGGCCCACGGCCAGCTCGAGGTGGCGGAACGCCGCGCGGCCGGTGAGGTGCTGGAGCGGCACGCGGTCGGCGCGCTGCTCGACCAGGGCGGCGAAGCGGTCGGCGGCGGCCTCGTCGACGGCGTCGAGGGTGAGCAGGCCGGTGCGGGTGCACCCGGTGACGTGGGCCAGCAGCAGCTCGGCGTCCACCCGGGGCGAGGCGACGCCGGCCGCGGCGAGCCGCCGCGCGGCGTCGGCCAGCAGCGTGCGGGTGCTCAGGAGCCGGCCGCCAGCAGCTCGGCGGTGTGCGCGCGGGTGAGCGCGTCGAGGACCGGGTCGAGGTCGCCGTCGAGCACCTGGTCGAGGTTGTGCGCCTTGAAGCCGACCCGGTGGTCGCTGATCCGGTTCTCCGGGAAGTTGTAGGTGCGGACCCGCTCGCTGCGGTCGACCGTGCGCACCTGGCTGCGGCGCTGGTCGCTGGCCGCGGCGTCGGCCTCCTCGCGGGCGGCGGCCAGCAGCCGGGAGCGCAGGATCCGCAGCGCGGACTCCTTGTTCTGCAGCTGGCTCTTCTCGTTCTGGCAGCTGACCACGATGCCGGTGGGCAGGTGCGTGATCCGGACCGCGGAGTCGGTGGTGTTGACGCTCTGCCCACCGGGCCCGGAGGAGCGGAAGACGTCGATCCGCAGGTCGTTCGGGTCGACGGTGACGTCGACCTCCTCGGCCTCGGGGAGCACCAGGACGCCGGCCGCGGAGGTGTGGATGCGGCCCTGGCTCTCGGTGACCGGCACCCGCTGCACGCGGTGCACCCCGCCCTCGAACTTCAGCCGGGACCAGATGCCCTCGTCGCCGCGCGAGCGCACGGCGACGGAGACGTCCTTGTACCCGCCGAGGTCGGCGTCGACGGCGTCGATGACCTCGGCCGACCAGCCGCGCCGCTCGGCGTAGCGCAGGTACATGCGCAGCAGGTCGCCGGCGAACAGCGCGGACTCCGCACCGCCCTCCCCCGCCTTGATCTCGAGGATGACGTCCTTGTCGTCGTCGGGGTCCTTGGGCAGCAACTGCTCCCGCAGCCGGGCGGTCAGCTCCTCGATCTGCCGCTCCAGGCCCTCGGCCTCGGTACGGAAGGAGGCGTCCTCGGCGGCGAGCTCCCGGGCCGCGGCGAGGTCGTCGCGCGCCTGGTCCAGCGTCCGGGCGGTCTCCACCAGCGGGGACAGCTGGGCGTAGCGGCGGCCGAGCCGGCGGGCGCGGCCGGTGTCGGCGTGCACGGCCGGGTCGGCGAGCTCGGCCTCCAGCGCGGCGTGCTCGTCGAGCAGCCCGCGCAGCCGGTCGGTGCCGGTGTCGGCGGTGCTCATCGCGGGGACTCCTCGGGGAACGGGTGCGGACACGACGACGGCGCCCGTCCCCGCCCCCCGGAGGGAGTGGGCACGGGCGCCGTCGGGTGCGCTACTGGCCGGCCTTGGCGGTGTCGCCGGCGCCGCGCTTGCCGAACCGCTTCTCGAAGCGGGCGACGCGGCCACCGGTGTCGAGGATCCGCTGCTTGCCCGTGTAGAACGGGTGGCAGGCGGAGCAGGTCTCGACGGTCAGCTGACCGCTGGGGACGGTGCTCTTGGTGGTGAAGGTGTTCCCGCAACCACAGGTCACCGTGGTGGTGTGGTACTCGGGGTGGATGCCGGGCTTCATGCCGTGGACCTCTTCCGCAGGGTGTCGGTGCTGTCTTCGTGAACGCCGCCTACCGGGCGGGCATTCCAGGCGCGCCGGGCGGGACTCGACCGTCGAGTATCCCCGATCGGTGGGCCCACCCGGCGCGCGGGGGGCTAGTCGTTGCCGGGGCCGAGCGTCGTCTTCTGGATCTGCATGAGGAACTCGACGTTGTTGCGCGTCTTGCGCAGCTTGTCGTTCAGCAGCTCCAGGGCCTGCTGCGGCTCCAGCGCGGCGAGCACCCGGCGCAGCTTGATGACGATCGCCAGCTCGTCGGGTGAGAGGAGGATCTCCTCCTTGCGGGTGCCCGACGCGTTCACGTCGACGGCCGGGAAGATCCGCTTGTCCGCCAGGCGGCGGTCGAGCTTGATCTCCGCGTTCCCGGTGCCCTTGAACTCCTCGAAGATGACCGTGTCCATCGTGGACCCGGTCTCCACCAGCGCCGAGGCGATGATGGTCAGCGAGCCGCCGTTCTCGATGTTGCGGGCGGCGCCGAGGAAGCGCTTGGGCGGGTACAGGGCCGTGGAGTCGACACCGCCGGAGAGGATGCGCCCGCTGGCCGGGGCGGCCAGGTTGTAGGCGCGGCCCAGGCGGGTGATCGAGTCCAGCAGGACGACGACGTCGTGGCCCATCTCGACCAGGCGCTTGGCCCGCTCGATCGACAGCTCGGCGACCGTGGTGTGGTCGGCCGGCGGGCGGTCGAAGGTCGAGGCGATGACCTCGCCCTTCACCGACCGCTGCATGTCGGTGACCTCCTCGGGCCGCTCGTCGACGAGGACGACCATGAGGTGGCACTCGGGGTTGTTCGTCGTGATCGCGTTGGCGATCGCCTGCAGCACCATCGTCTTGCCGGCCTTGGGCGGGCTGACGATGAGCGCGCGCTGGCCCTTGCCGATCGGCATGACCAGGTCGATGACCCGGGTGGTCAGCTGGTGCGAGTCGGTCTCCAGCCGCAGCCGCTCCTGCGGGTAGAGCGGCGTCAGCTTGGTGAACTCCGGACGCTGGCGCGCCTGCTCGGGCTCCAGGCCGTTCACCGTGTCGAGCCGGACCAGCGCGTTGTACTTGTCCTTGCGCTCGCCCTCGCGGGGCTGGCGGACGGCGCCGGTGATCGCGTCGCCGCGGCGCAGGCCGTACCGGCGCACCTGCGACAGCGAGACGTAGACGTCGTTCGGGCCGGTCAGGTACCCCGAGGTGCGGACGAACGCGTAGTTGTCCAGGACGTCGAGGATGCCGGCCACCGGCAGCAGGACGTCGTCCTCGCTGACCGTCGGCTCGCTCGGCTGGTCGAAGCGGTCGCGCCCGCTGCGCCGGTTGCGGTCGCGGTAGCGGCGGCCCCGGCGGCCGCGGCCGCCCTCGAAGTCGTCGTCGTCCTCGTCGTCGCGGACGTCACGGGCGGGGCGGGTGTCGGCGCGCCCCTCGGAGCGGTTGCCGTCGGTGCGCCCGTTGCGGTCGGCCCGGTCGTTGCGGTCGGTGCGGTCGGTGCGCTCGCCGCCCCGGCCGTCGCGGGCGGCGCGCTCGCCGCCGTCCCGGCCGTCGCGGGCGGCGCGCTCGCCGCCGTCCCGGTCGCGCGGGGCGCGGTCGTCGCGGTCCCGGTCCCGGTCGCGCGGGGCGCGGTCGTCCCGGTCGCGCGGCGCGCGGTCCTCGCGGGCGGCGCGCTCGCCACCGTCGCGGGGAGCACGGTCCTCGCGGTCGCGCGGGGCACGCTCGCCGCCCTCGCGGGGGGCGCGCTCGCCGCCGTCGCGGTCCCGGGTGCGCCCGCGGGTGCGGGCCGGGCGGTCGCCCTCGGTGCGCTCGTCGGTGCGCTCGTCGGTGCGCTCGTCCTCGGTGCGCGGGCCGGCCGGCGCCTCGGGCGCGGCCGCGGGGGTCTCCGCGGTCGGGCCGGCGGGCGCGGTCGCCTCGGCGGCGGGAGCGCCGGCGGGGCGGCTGGCCGCGCGACGGCGGCGCGGCTGCTCGACGGGGGCCTCGACCGGCGCGGTGTCGGCGTCGGCGGTGGTCAGCGGGCCGCCGTTGGCGCCGCCGGAGATCGGGGCCTCGAGGGGGGCCGCGGTGGCGGCCGCGCCGCGCGGGGTCGGCACGCCGTCCCGGGCGCCGGCGGAGGAGCCGCCGTCGTCGCCGCCGACCTGGCGGGCGGAGATCGCGGCGACGAGGTCGCCCTTGCGCATCCGGCCGGTGCCGGTGATGCCCAGTTCGGCCGCGAGGCGCTGCAGCTCGGGCAGCAGCATCCCCGACAGACCGCTGCCGCGGCGGCGGGATCGGCCCGCCGGCCCAGAAACGGCAGTCGCCTCGTCGGAGCCGGCACCCTCGGGCGCGGCGACGAGGTCGGTGGTTTCGCTCACGTACAGGTCCTTCCCTGCGGTGCCCTGCGCCTACCAGCGCAGGGGGTGACCCGGTCCCCTGCCGCCGGGTGTTTTCCGGGGTCGGCAGGACGAAGGGATCGTGTGGGTGCGGGGCGGGATCTGCGGCGTTGGAATTCGTCGGCAACGCCCCGCGCGAGGCCAGCCCCTCGAGGGGCGGCTACGCCGTGAGCCTAGATGCAGCTCACGGGCAGGACAACACTGGTTGTTCCCGGTGTGTTCCTCGTCATCAGGATGTTACCTGAGTGGCGGCGAGCACTCGCGCACCCGCCCCGTCGACCGTCAGCGGCAGCAGCCGCCAGCCCGCCGGGGTGAGGTCCGCCACCCGCCGCACGGCCACCCCCTCGGCGGGGTCCGCCGGGTCGTCGGCGGGGTCGCGGCGGGTCAGCACCAGCACGCTGGGCCCCGCCCCGGAGACGACGGCGGCCAGCCCCTCGGCCCGCAGCCGGTCGACCAGCGCGAGCGACTCCGGCATGGCCGCGGCGCGCTGCCGCTGGTGCAGCCGGTCCTCGGTCGCCGGCAGGAGCAGGCCGGGGTCCGCGGTCAGGGCGGCGACGAGCAGCGCGGCGCGGCCTGCGTTGAAGGCCGCGTCGCGGTGCGGCACGACGTCGGGCAGCAGCCCGCGCGCGGCCTCGGTCGACAGGGTGCCGCCCGGCACGAGCAGCAGCGGCTGGATCTCCGGGTGGACGTCGAGCCGCTCGGCGACCGGCCCGCGGTCGCCGTCGACGGCGAGGACGAGGCCGCCGTGCAGGCAGGCGGCGACGTTGTCGGCGTGCCCCTCGAACTCCGTCGCCAGGCGCAGCACCGCGTCGGGGTCGACGTCGCCGGCGTCCGGGCACAGCGCCCAGGCGGCGACCAGCCCGCCGACGACGGCCGCGGCCGACGAGCCCATCCCCCGCCCCTGCGGGATCGCGTTCACGGTGGCCAGCCGCAGGCCCGGCGGCGTCCAGCCCAGCTGCGCGCAGGCGGCCCGGAAGGCGCGAACGACCAGGTGCGACTCGTCGGCGGGCAGCGTGCCGGCCCCCTCGCCGGTCATCGCCACCGTCAGGCCGCCGTCGGTGACGGTGAACTCCAGCTCGTCGGCGCAGCTCAGCGCCAGGCCGGCGCAGTCGAACGCGGGCCCGAGGTTGGCGCTGGTGGCGGGGACGCGGACGCGGACGGCGGAGCGGGCCGGGGTCACGCCCCGCTCACAGGCCCAGCTGCGCGGCCGCGGCCGCCGCGTCGACGGGGACGGTGACGGGCGCGGGCGCGCCGGAGATGGCCCACTCCGGGTCCTTGAGGCCGTTGCCGGTCACCGTGCAGACGACCCGCTGCCCGGGCTCGAGCTCGCCGGCGGCCGCCACCTTGAGCAGCCCGGCCACCGAGGCGGCCGACGCGGGCTCGACGAAGACGGCCTCGCTGCGGGCGAGCAGCCGGTAGGCGGCCAGGATCTCGCGGTCGGTGACGGCGTCGATGCGGCCGCCGGACTCGTCGCGCGCGGCCAGCGCCTTGGTCCACGAGGCCGGGTTGCCGATCCGGATGGCGGTGGCGATGGTCTGCGGCTGCTCCACGACGGCGCCGTCGACGATCGGGGCGGCGCCGGCCGCCTGGAAGCCCCACATCCGCGGCCGCTTCGTCGAGACCCCGTCGGCGGCGTACTCGCGGTAGCCCTGCCAGTAGGCGGTGATGTTGCCGGCGTTGCCGACCGGCAGGCAGTGCACGTCGGGGGCGTCGCCGAGGACGTCGACGATCTCGAACGACGCCGTCTTCTGCCCCTCGATCCGGTACTGGTTGACGCTGTTGACCAGGCTGACCGGGTAGTCGATCGCCAGCTTGCTGGCCAGCGCCAGGCAGTCGTCGAAGTTGCCGTCGACCTGCAGCAGCTTGGCGCCGTGCACCAGCGCCTGGGCGAGCTTGCCCAGCGCGATCTTGCCCTGCGGGACGAGCACCGCGCAGACCAGCCCGGCGCGCGCGGCGTAGGCGGCGGCGCTGGCGCTGGTGTTGCCGGTGGAGGCGCAGATGACGGCCTGCGAGCCCTCCTCGACGGCCTTGGTGATGGCCATCGTCATCCCGCGGTCCTTGAAGGAGCCGGTCGGGTTGGCGCCCTCGACCTTCAGGTACACGTCGCAGCCGGTGCGCCGGGAGAGCTCGACCGCGGGCACCAGCGGCGTGGCGCCCTCCTGCAGGGTCACCACCGGCGTCGACTCGCTGACCGGCAGCCGGGAGCGGTAGGCCTCGATGAGCCCCGGCCAGGCCGGCGAGACCGTTCCGCGCAGCGTCCCCGTCATGACAGCCCCTCCACTCGAAGCACGCTGGTGACCCCGCGGACCGCGGGCATCTCGCGCAGCGCTGTGACCGTCGCCGACAGCGCGGCGTCGGGCGCGCTGTGCGTGACGATGACCAGCGACGCGGCGTCGCCGTGCCCGTCCTGGCGCACGGTCGCGATGCTGACGCCCTGGTGGGCGAACTCCTGGGCCACGGTGGCCAGCACGCCGGGCTTGTCGGCGACGTCGAGGCTGACGTGGTACCGGGTCGGCGTCTCGGCGATCGGCCGGGCCGGCAGGCCGGCGTAGGTGGTGACGCCGGGGCCGGCGACGCCGGCGACCCGGTTGCGGGCCACCGCGACCAGGTCGCCGAGGACGGCGCTGGCGGTCGGCTCGCCGCCGGCGCCGCGGCCGTAGAACATCAGCTCGCCGGCGGCCTCGGCCTCGACGAAGACGGCGTTGAACGACCCGCCGACGGCGGCCAGCGGGTGCGTCGTCGGGATCATCGCCGGGTGCACCCGGACGGCGACCGAGTCGGCCTCGGCGTCGCCCTCCGGTGAGGTCACCCGCTCGCAGATCGCCAGCAGCTTGACGGTGCAGCCGATCTCGGCGGCGCGGGCGACGTCGGCGGCGGTGACCGCGGAGATGCCCTCGCGGTAGACGTCGGCGGCGGTGACCGGGGTGTGGAACGCCAGCGACGCGAGGATCGCGGCCTTCGCGGCGGCGTCGAACCCGTCGACGTCGGCGGTCGGGTCGGCCTCGGCGTAGCCCAGGTCGGTGGCCTCGGCCAGCGCCTCGGTGAAGCCGGCGCCGGTCTCGGCCATGCGCGACAGGATGTAGTTGGTGGTGCCGTTGACGATGCCGACCACCCGGCGCAGCTGGTCGCCGGCCAGCGACTCGCGCAGCGGGCGCAGCATCGGGATCGCCCCGGCCACCGCGGCCTCGTAGTAGAGGTCCACGCCGGCCTTGGCCGCGGCCGCGTGCAGCTCGACGCCGTCGTCGGCCAGCAGCGCCTTGTTCGCGCTGACCACCGACTTGCCGGCGGCGAACGCGGCCAGCAGCAGCGTGCGGGCCGGCTCGATGCCGCCGATGACCTCGACGACGAGGTCGACGTCGTCGCGGGTGACCAGCGCCTCGGCGTCCGTGGTGAGCAGGTGCGCGGGCACCTCGGGGTGCCGGTCGGGACGGCGGACGGCGACCCCGGCCACCTGCACCGGCCGGCCGATCCGCGCGGCGAGGTCCTGGCCCTGCTCGTCGATCAGCCGGAGCACGGCGCCGCCGACGGTGCCGCAGCCGAGCAGCGCGACCCGCAGCGGCGGCGTCGTCACGAGGTCACCCCGGCGGCGTGCTCGGGAGCCGGCTGGTCGATCGCCGGCGAGGGCGCGGGGACGTCGGCGAGGACGGCGTCGAGGGCGAACACGTCGGACAGTGTCTGACGCCGCACGATCTCGGTGGCGACGCCGTCCCGCACGGCGACCACCGGCGGCTTGAGCAGGTAGTTGTAGTTGCTCGCCATGGACCAGCAGTAGGCGCCGGTGGCGGCCACCGCCAGCAGGTCGCCGGGGACGACGTCCGAGGGCAGCCACAGGTCGCGGACGAGCACGTCGCCGCTCTCGCAGTGCTTGCCGACGACCCGGCACAGCGCGGGCGGCGCGGTGGAGGTCCGGTTGGCCAGCACGCAGGTGTAGGCCGCGTCGTAGAGGGCGGTGCGGATGTTGTCGCTCATCCCGCCGTCGACCGAGACGTAGTTGCGCACCGGCGGCGTGCCGGGGCCGCCGCCGGAGCCCAGCCGGACCGGCTTGATGGTGCCGATCTCGTAGAGCGTCACCGTGCCCGGGCCGGCGATGGCGCGGCCGGGCTCCACGGCCAGCCGCGGCACCGGCAGGTCCAGCGCCGCGCACTCGGCGGCGACGACGGTGCGCAGCCGCCGGGCGACGTCCGCGGGGGCGACCGGGTCGTCCTCGGGCAGGTAGGCGATGCCGAAGCCGCCGCCGAGGTTGAGCTCGCCGAGCACCTCCCCGGTCGCCTGGGCGATCTGGCCGAGCAGCCCGACCACGCGGTGCGCGGCGGCCTCGAAGCCGGCGGTGTCGAAGATCTGCGAGCCGATGTGGCTGTGCAGGCCGGCCAGGTGCAGGGCCGGCTCGCGGATCACCCGGACGGCGGCGGTCAGCGCGTCGCCGGTGGCCAGCGAGAAGCCGAACTTCTGGTCCTCGTGCGCGGTGGCGATGAACTCGTGCGTGTGCGCCTCGATGCCGACCGTGGTGCGGATCAGCAGCGGCACCGGTGTCCCGCCGGCGGCCACCCGGGCGGCGGCCAGCGGCACCAGCCGCTCGATCTCGTCGAAGGAGTCGACGACGACGTGCCCGATCCCGGCGTCCACGGCCAGCCGCAGCTCGACGAGGGACTTGTTGTTGCCGTGCAGCGCGATCCGCTCCGGCGGGAACCCGGCGGCCAGCGCGACGGCGAGCTCGTTGCCGCTGCAGGCGTCCAGGTGCAGGCCGTCCTCGGCGATCCAGCGGGCCACCTGGCCGCAGAGGAACGCCTTGGACGCGTAGTGGACGTCGGCGTCGGCGAACGCGGCGGCGAAGTCGGCGGCGCGGCCGCGGAAGTCGCCCTCGTCGAGGACGAACAGCGGGGTGCCGTGCTCGCGGGCGAGCTCGGTGACCGGGCGCCCGGCCAGGTGCAGCTCGCCGTCCACCCGGGTGGCCGAGCGCGGCCACACCTGCGGGTCCAGCGCGCCGAGGTCGGCCGGCGGCGCGCCGACGGCCGCGGCGACCTCGAAGGCGCCGTGCAGCGGCCCCGCCGGGTGCGCCCTCACATCCGCTCCGGGGCGGAGACGCCGAGCACGCCGAGGCCGTTGCGCAGCACCACCGCGGTCGCGGCGCACAGCCACAGCCGGGCGGTGGTCAGCGGGGTGGCCTCCTCGTCGCCGCGGGGCAGCACCCGGCAGGAGTCGTAGAACCGGTGGTAGGTGCCGGCCAGCTCCTCGAGGTAGCGGGCCACCCGGTGCGGCGCGCGCAGCTCGGCGGCCGAGGCCACGATCCGCGGGAACTCCCCCAGCGCCCGGAGCAGGTCGTTCTCCCGCTCGTGGGTGAGCAGCGCGGCGTCGACGTCGGCCGCCTCCCCGAGCGCCAGCCCCAGGTCGGCGGCGTTGCGCAGCACCGAGGAGATCCGGGCGTGCGCGTACTGCACGTAGAAGACCGGGTTGTCGTTGGTCTGCCGGCTCCACAGGTCGACGTCGATGTCGATCATCTGGTCCACCGACGCCCGGGCCAGCGCGTACCGGGCGGCGTCCACCCCGATGGCGTCCACCAGGTCCGACAGCAGCACGATCGTGCCGGCGCGCTTGCTCATCCGGACCGGCTCGCCGCCGCGCAGCAGGTTGACCAGCTGGCCGATGAGGATCTCGAGGTGCTCGTCGGGGTCGTCGCCGGTGGCGGCGACCAGCGCCTTGTACCGGCCGACGTAGCCGGAGTGGTCGGCGCCCAGCATGATCACGACCCGGTCGAAGCCGCGGGCGCGCTTGTCCAGGTAGTAGGCGCAGTCGGAGGCGAAGTAGGTGGTCTCGCCGTCGGCCTTGACCAGCACCCGGTCCTTGTCGTCGCCGAACGTGGTGGTCCGCAGCCACACCGCGCCCTCGGACTCGTAGACGTGGCCCTGGTCGCGCAGCCGGCCGATCGCCTTCTCCACCGCGCCGCTGTCGTACAGCGACTTCTCGCTGAACCAGACGTCGAAGGCGACGCCGAAGTCCTCCATCGAGCGGCGGATCTCGTCGACCATCAGCGCCACGCCGCGGTCGCGGAAGACCCGGACCTGCTCGGCCTCGTCGCGCGCGGTCACGTCCGGCTCGACCGCGACCACCTGGGCGGCGATGTCGGCGATGTAGGTGCCGCCGTAGCCGTCCTCGGGCACCGGCTGCCCCGTGGCCGCGGCCTGCAGGCTGCGGGCGAAGCGGTCGATCTGCGCGCCGGCGTCGTTGATGTAGTACTCGCGGGTCACGTCGGCGCCGCTGGCCTCGAGCAGCCGGCCGATCGCGTCGCCGACCGCCGCCCACCGGCTGCCGCCGATGTGCACCGGGCCGGTGGGGTTGGCGGAGACGAACTCCAGGTCGAGCCGGACCCCGGCCAGCGCGTCGGTGCGGCCGTACGCGGCGCCGGCGGTGACGGCGTCGACGGCGATCCGGCCGAGGGCGCCCTGGGCGAGCGTGATGTTGAGGAACCCGGGGCCGGCGACGTCGACCCGGTCGATGCCGGAGAGGGCCCGCAGCTCGGCGGCGAGGGCCTCGGCCACCTCGCGGGGCGGACGGCCGGCGGGCTTGGCCAGGCGGAGGGCGACGTTGGTCGCGTAGTCGCCGTGCTCGGGGTTCTTCGGGCGCTCGACGACCAGGTCGTCGGGGACGGCGACGGCGAGCGTGCCGCGCTCGACTGCCGCCCCGACCGCGGTCCGGACGAGGTCGCGCAACTGCTCGGGTGTCACCGCGCGATCGTACGGGGCCGACCGGTGCGCCCCCGCTGCCCCCGCTCGACGTCCAGGGAACCCTCAGGTCGGCGACCTAGACTGCCCGGTCGGGAGCCGCCGCCGGGTCGACGGGGTGCGCTCCCCCGGCCCGCACCCGGCGGGCCCCACGAGGACGAGCACGAGGAGACGCTGTGCCCAAGGACGGTAAGCCCGACGACGCCCGGAGCGCGCGGGGAGCGTCCGGCCGGGGCGGCTCGGCGGCGTCCGGCCGGGGCGGCAGCGGCGCGCGGCCGGCCGGGGCCCGCGGGGGTGCGGCCGGCAGGGGCGGCGCCGGGAAGGGCGGCCGGACCCGCCCGCCGGCCAACGTCGTCACGGCCCAGAAGCCGTGGGGCCTCATCGCGGCCGCGATCGCCGTCGTCGTGTTCGCCGGTGCGGTGCTCACCTACGCGGTGCTCCAGGTCCGCGAGTCCGAGGCCAACGCGATCGACTCGGTCGACGAGATCGACGGCGTGCAGACCTTCGACTACGCCGCCGGCCAGGACCACGTGACGACGAGCGTCGACTACTCCGAGTCCCCGCCGGTCGGCGGGCCGCACGACGGCAGCTGGGCCGACTGCACCGGCACGGTCTACGACGTCGACGTCCGGCACGAGAACGCCGTCCACAGCCTCGAGCACGGCGCCGTGTGGGTGACCTACGACCCCGACGAGGTGTCCGCGGACGACATCGACACGCTCAGCGACCTCGTCGACGGCAACCCCTATCGGCTCATGTCGCCCTACGCCGGGCTGGACTCCCCGATCAGCATCCAGGCCTGGAACCAGCAGCTGAAGGTCGACTCCGCCGACGACCCGCGGCTGGCCGAGTTCGCCGACTTCCTGACGCAGAACGCCGACAACACCCCCGAGGACGGCGCCAGCTGCCAGAACGACGCCTTCCTGGCCGCCCCGCTGACCGCCGGCGAGGTCAGCGACGGCACCGAGGGCATGCCGACGGACGCGCCGTCCACCCCGACCGACGGCAGCACCCCGAGCACGCCGGCGACGACCGAGGGCGGGACCACCGAGGGCTCGACCGACCCGGCCGCCACCGGCTCGGCCGCGCAGTGACGGCGGTGGCCGAGCGCCCCGCCGCGCAGGCGCCCGCTCCCCCGGCCCGCCAGCCGCTGCGGACGGCGCTGCTGGCGGTGATCGCGGCGGCGCTGCTGGTGCTCGGCGGCGGGCTGGCCGTGGCGCTGGGCATCGGCGACGACGCGGCGCCGGCCACCCCGACGGCCGACTCCGTGGACGCCGGCTTCTCCCGGGACATGGCTATCCACCACCTGCAGGGCGTGGAGATGGCCAACCTGGCGCTCGAGCGCAGCACCGACCCCGAGGTCCGGCAGCTGGCCTTCGACATCTCGGCCACCCAGACCAACCAGGTCGGCCGGATGCAGGGCTGGCTGACGCTGTGGGGGCTGCCGCTGACCGGCGAGGAGCACATGGCCTGGATGGGCGCCGGCGGGCACGACATGAGCGCGATGGGCGACGGCGGCGCCCTCATGCCGGGCATGGCGACCGACGAGGAGCTGACGGACCTGCGGGGCCTGTCCGGCACCGGGTTCGACGTCGAGTTCCTCCGGCTGATGACCCGCCACCACCAGGGCGGCGCGGAGATGGCCCGCTACGCCGCCGAGCACGCCGACCAGGCCGCGGTCCGCTCGCTGGCCCGCTCCGTCGCCGACACCCAGGCGGCGGAGACGACGACGATGGTCTCGATGATCACCGCCCGCGGCGGCACCCCGCTGCCGCCCCCGTGACCGGCCGGGCCGACACCGCCGTCGGCCGGCCCGGGCGGGGCTGGTAACTTCATCCCTGCCCGAGCCCCCGTAGCTCAGGGGATAGAGCACCGCCCTCCGGAGGCGGGTGCGCAGGTTCGAATCCTGCCGGGGGCACCTCGACAGCACTCCCCCGCCGGCCCGGCCCCGGCGGCGCCGCCCGGCCGCGGACCGAACCGGGCGGGGCGCCGGTCACCCGGCGGAACGCCCGCGCGAACGCCGCCTCGGACTCGTAGCCGAGCCCGCGGGCCAGCTCCGACACGCGGGCTCCCCGCGCGAGCGCGACGCCCGCCACGTGCATCCGCCAGCGGGTGACGTACTGCATCGCCGGCTCGCCCGCGAGCTCGGTGAACCGGGCCGCGAACGCCGACCGCGACATGCGGGCCTCCCGGGCCAGCCGGGTCAGCGTCCAGGGCGCGCCGGGCTCCCGGTGCACGAGCGCCAGCACCCGGCCGACCTGCGGGTCGTGCAGCGCCCGCAGCCAGCCCGGCCCGGTGTCGCCGGTCTCGAGCCAGATCCGCACGGCCTGCACCACCACGACGTCGGCCAGGCGGGTGACGATCGCCTCCGCGCCCGGCCGGTCGTGCCGGACCTCCTCGGCGAGCAGGCCGAGCAGCACCGGCAGCCAGCCGTTGCGCGCCGCGTCCCGGCCCGCCACGAGCACGACGGGGGGCAGCAGGTCCAGCAGGTGGACCGCGCCCGGCCGGTCGGTCTCGAGCACCCCGCAGACCAGCCGCGCGGGGGTGCCGCCGCCGTCGATCCGCAGCAGCGAGTAGTGCTCGCCGAGGTACGTCTGGGGCAGCAGGTCGGCGCGGCCGGTGACGCGCGCCCCCGGGTCGCTGCGCAGCAGGTGGCCGCGGCCGTGCGGCACGAGCGCCAGGTCCCCGGCCTGCAGCGGGTGGACGACGCCGTCCACCTCGAGCACGCAGGTGCCCTCGGTGACCACGTGGAAGCTGAGGCACCCCTCCAGCGCGGGCATCTCGACGCCCCAGGGGGCGGTGCCCTCGGCCCGGCAGTAGAAGGTCCCGCGCACGCGTAGGTCCGCCAGCGCGGCGCCGAGCGGGTCGACCGGCGTCCAGGGGGCATCGCGCACGGCGGTGGGGTCGCTCACGCCGACCAGCCTGGCCGCGGGGCGCACCGTCCGTCCAGGCCGGCTGGACGAATGGGCAGGTCCTCCGGACGCACGGGCGTGTCGCCGCGCACCCGTCGTCCGCAGGCTGGGAGCGCCGGCCGAGGGGCCGGCCCAGCGGACGAGGAGGCGGACATGCGGGTCCTGGTGGTCGGCGCGACGGGTGGGTCGGGACGGGCAGCGGTGCGGGCCCTGGCGGCCGGCGGGCACGAGGTGACGGCGTTCGCGCGGCGGGTCTCGGCGGCCCTGCCCGGCGTGCGCGCGGTGGACGGCGACGCGACGGCGCCGGCGGACGTCGACCGGGCGGTGCGGGGGCAGGACGCCGTCGTGGTCACGCTCGGGATCAGCGAGAGCGCCGTGCGGGTGCGCCTGCGCGGCAGCTCGGGGACCCCGGGCGACGTGCGCTCGCGGGGCACCGCGGAGGTGGTGCGGGCGATGCGGGAGCGCGGCGTCGGGCGGCTGGTGGTGCAGTCCTCCTACGGGGTGGGGCCGAGCCGCGACCGGCTGCCGCTGTCGAGCCGGCTGGTGTTCGCGGCGCTGCTGCGGCCGCAGATCGTCGACCACGAGCGGCAGGAGGAGCTCGTGCGGGCCAGCGGCCTGGACTGGACGGTCGTCCAGCCGGTCTACCTCACCGACGGTGCGGAGGAGGCCACCTGCTCGACCGACGGCGAGGTGCACGGCTGGCGGGTGTCCCGCGCCGCGCTGGGGACCGTCCTCGCCGGGGCGGCCACCGGCCCGGGCCCGGCGGGGACGACGCTGACGGTCTCCGGGCTCAGCCCTCGCCGTAGGACCAGGTGACCTCGCTGGTGTACGCGCCACCGACGCCGGGGTCCGGCCGGTCGCCGCGCTGCACCACCTCGTCGGCGCCCACGCCCAGCAGCGTGCGGGTGACCTGCTGGGTGCTGTCGAGCAGGTCGTCCAGGGCCCGGCCGACGTGCGCGGCGGTGACCTCCGTCAGCGGGTCGGCGTCGTGCAGGGCCTCCAGGACGGCGCGGCGCAGCAGCTCCTTGAGGAACGACGCGGTGACGCCCTCGCTGCGCGCGACCACCTCGGCCACCTCGTCCTCCGCCAGCCGCAGCGGCACGTCGCGGCCGTACAGCTCCAGCAGGCTGCGGCGGGCCGCGGCGTCGGGGAGGTCGACCTCGACGGCGACGTCGACGCGGCCGGGCCGCGCGGCGAGCGCCGGCTCCAGCAGGTCGGCCCGGTTGGTGGTGAGGACGAAGAGCAGGTCGGCGTCGGGTGCGGCGCCGTCCATGGCGTCGAGCAGCTCGAACAGCACGGGGCCGCCGCCGGGCCCGAAGGAGCGGTCGGCGGCGACGAGGTCGACGTCCTCCAGCACCAGCACGGCCGGTTGCAGGTCGCGGGCGAGCTCGGCGACCGAGCCGATCGCGCCGAGGGAGCGGCCGGTGAGCAGCAGGCGGGTGTAGTCGTCCATGCGGCCGAGCAGGTACCGCACCGTGTGCGTCTTGCCGGTGCCCGGCGGGCCGTAGAGCAGCAGCCCGCGCTTGAGGTGCTGGCCGGCGGCCCGCAGCCCGGCCCGGTGCTCGGCCACCCCGAGGGCGTGCCGCTCGATGCGGCCGAGGACGAGCTCAGGGAGGACGACGTCGTCGCGGTGCACGTCCGGCGGGTCGAGGAAGGTCAGCTCGACCGAGCCCATCGGCGTGGGCGTGACCTCCACGAGGTGCCCGCGGTACACGTTCAGCGCGCGGCGCAGCCGGTCGAGCTCGGCGAGGACGGCCTGGGCCTGCCGCACCGGCAGGCCGGCGACCTCCACGCCCAGGGTCGGCCGGTGCTCGTCCGGCCCCTGCACCAGCAGGACGTAGGAGCCGGCGTCGTCGGTGACCAGCAGCAGCGCCAGGCGCAGGCAGGCGAGCGTGGTGCCCGGCCCGTTCGGCAGGTCCACCACCGCGGGGGCGCTGAGCCGGACCGGGGGCAGCGCCTCTCCGGTCATCAGCTGCTGCAGGGCGAGCCCGCCGAAGTGCGGCGGGAGCACCACGCCGCGGACCTCGACGTGCCGCCCGCCGGCGGCGGCCCAGGCGTCGAGCGCCGTCTGCAGGTTGACGTGCTCGAAGGCCGGCAGCTCCCGGGCGACGACGGACTCCTCCAGGCCCGCCGGGCCCAGCGCGTCCTGCACGAGCTCGACGACCTCGTTGCGCACCCCCCGGCCGGGGACGTGCAGCCACTCCAGCAGCGCCCTCAGGCCGGCCGCGAAGTCCGCGACCTCCGCCGGCTGCCCCGCCTCCGACTCCCCCGCCACGAGCCCACCCCGTTCCCGCCGTCCGGCACGTGGCCGCGCAGCGTAGCGGCGGCCGCGCCGGCGGACCCGCGCATTCCCCGACCACGCGCGCCGCGGCGGTACCGGGCGGCGAACAGCGCCACCAGCAGCGCCAGGTCCGCCAGGTGGCCGCCGTGGTACATCAGCTGCGCGGCCGCCTCCACCTCGCGCGCGCCGAGCCCGGCCCCCGGCGGCAGCTCCCCCGCCCGCGCGTACAGCTGCTGGGCCAGCACGGCGTGCGCGCCGCCGGCCGCGACGACGGCGGCCACCCGGACGCCGAGGCCCGGCCGGCGGGGCGCCGGGTCCGGGCCGGCCACCGCCCAGGCGAACAGGCAGCCGGCCGCCAGCAGGTGGACGTGCACGAGGGCGTGCACCGGCGCCGAGCGGGTGCCGAGCGCGTACAGCGGGGTCAGGTACAGCAGCCACAGCCCGCCGGCGGTGAGGAGGGCGCCGGTCGCCGGGTGCGCGAGGACCCGCATCCCGCGGGTGTGCAGGACGGCGGCCACCGGCCGCCGCGCCGGCGGGCTCAGCGCCCCGAGCAGCAGCGTGACCGGCGCGCCCAGCACGAGCGCGAGCGGCGCGGCCGCGCCCAGCAGCAGGTGCTGGGCCATGTGGCTGCCGGCGGCCGGCGTCTCCAGCGGCGGGGCGAGCGCCGTCCCGACCAGCGCGCAGCCGAGCAGCCACGACGCGGTGCGCCCGGCCGGCCAGCTCCGGCCGCCGTCCCGGCGCACGCCGACCCCGGCCAGGTAGAGCGCGGCGGGCAGCAGGGCGGCGCCCGCGGCCAGGACCCAGCCGGCCGCCTGGGCGCCGGTCACCGCCCCTCGCCGCGGGTGGCCAGCACCAGGCCCAGCCCGGCCAGCAGCAGGAGCACCGAGGCGCCGATCCAGGCCACGTCGTAGGGCAGCAGGTCGACGCCGTAGCGCACCTGGTGCAGCCGGAACACCTTGTGGTCGACGACGCCGTCGAAGAGCTGGAAGCCGCCGAGGCCGGTGACGAACCCGGCGACGGCGGAGCGGCGGGCCAGCGTGCCGGCGCGGCGCGCGTCGGCCAGGCGGAAGGCGCCGGCGACGAGCAGCACGAGGTAGCCGGTCTGCAGCAGCCCGTCGGACAGCAGCCCGACCGCGGTGGTGGAGCGGTCGTAGAAGTGGTGCCAGCCCAGGACCAGGTGGAACCCGACGACGTCCACCGCGGCCATGACGCCGACGCCCAGCATGGTGCCGGTCAGCAGGGAGCGGCGGCGGGCGACCCGGCGGGGCGCGGCGGCGGTCACGGCTGCCGGGGTGCCCGCCCCCGCCGCCGCCACACCACCGCCGCCGTCCTGCTACACCTCGCGGGCCGGCGGGATGGGCACCCGGTTAACGTCCGGGGCATGGAGCACACCGGGGTGCAGC
Organism: Blastococcus sp. SYSU D00868; assembly: GCF_054050575.1. NCBI lineage: Bacteria > Bacillati > Actinomycetota > Actinomycetes > Geodermatophilales > Geodermatophilaceae > Blastococcus > Blastococcus sp. SYSU D00868. The sequence goes on along the minus strand of NZ_JBJGZO010000001.1, from coordinate 23,628 downwards.
GCACCAGCGTCGGGGACGTCGAGATCGCCTACGAGACCTTCGGGTCGCCCGGGGACACCCCCCTGGTGCTGGTCATGGGGCTGGCCACGCAGATGCTCGGCTGGCCGGACGAGTTCTGCCGGTCGCTGGCCGACCGCGGCCTGTACGTCGTGCGGTTCGACAACCGCGACATCGGGCTGTCCACGCACCTGCACGACGCGGGCGCGCCCGAGGTGATGGCGCTGCTGTCGGGGTCCGGGACGGCGCCGTACTCGCTGGCGGACATGGCCGACGACACCGCCGGGCTGCTCGACGCCCTGGGCCTGGACAGCGCGCACGTGGTCGGCGCCTCGATGGGCGGGATGATCGCCCAGTCGCTGGCGATCCGGCACCCGCGGCGGGTGCGCAGCCTCACCTCGATCATGTCCACGACGGGCGAGAGCGGCGTCGGCAGCCCGGCGGAGGTCGCCCTCGGCGTGCTGCTGGCGCCGGCGGCCCGCACCCGCGACGAGGCCCTGCAGCGCGCGGTCGACACCTACCGGGTGATCGGCTCCCCGGGCTTCGACTTCGACGAGGACGCGCTGCGCGAGCGCGCCGGACTCTCCTTCGACCGCGCGCACGACCCGGCCGGGGTGGCCCGCCAGCTCGCCGCGATCCTGACCACCGACGACCGGACGTCGCACCTGGGCGAGATCGCCGTCCCGACGCTGGTGGTCCACGGCGCGCAGGACACGCTCGTCGACGTGAGCGGCGGCCGGGCGACGGCGGCCGCGATCCCCGGCGCGGAGCTGTGGGTGGTCGAGGGCATGGGCCACGACCTGCCGCGCGCGCTGTGGCCGGAGCTGGTCGACCGGATCAGCGGGCTGGTGGCACGCGGCGAGGCCGCCCGCTGACTCACCCCTGCGGGCGCACCACGACCGAGGAGACGACGAGCTCGGGCACGGGCACGGCGGTCTCCCCGGCCGGGGCCCGGTCCGGGAAGTCGAAGACGCCGAGCATGAGCTGCACCGGGTAGTCGGGGGCCTGACCGACCCGGCGGACGACGTCGCCGTCCACGCTGAAGACCAGCGAGCCGGGGCGCCAGTCGACGGCGTAGGTGTGGTCGGCGGTCACGTCGAGGGGCAGGCGCACCGCCGCGAAGTCCTCGGTCAGGCCGGGGTCGCGGAAGCGGTGCAGGCCCATGCCGACCGCCGCCGTCCCGCCGGTGACCGTGTCGCCGAAGACCTCGGCGACGCAGATCTCGCCGGAGTGCTCGGGCACGTCCTCGATGCCCGAGAGCCAGAAGGCGAACATCGACCGCTGGGTGACCGTGGCGCGCATGGTGACCTCGAGCCGGCCGTACGTGGGGGTGCAGCCGCGGAACTCCGGCTGCTCCTCGCGGACCACCAGCCCCTCGGCGAAGGGCTGCTGGCCGCGGGTGCTGCCCACCGGGCCGGCCAGGCTGCCGGTCTGCAGGCAGGAGACCCGCAGCGGCGGCTCGTGCAGGTCGGCGCACCACAGCGGCTGGTCGACGGGGACGGTCAGGCGCAGCTCGCCGTCCCGGACCTCGTACGTGGCCGCCGAGGCCGGCCGGGAGCTCCAGTGCGGCAGGTAGTACGGGAACCACACGTCGAGGTCGAGGGCCCCGCCGGGGAACCGTTCGTCGAGGGTGTCGGGCACGGCGGCACGGTAGGGGCCGCCTCCGACAGCGCTCAACTGGTCAGCAAGCCGCCCTCGACGGGGATGGTCGTGCCGGTGACGTACCCGCCGGCGTCGCTGACCAGGAAGACCAGGGCCGCGGCCAGCTCCATCGGGTCGCCCGGCCGGCCGACCAGCACCCGGCCCAGCTGCTGGTCGATGTAGCCCTCGGGGTACTGGTCGGTCATCTCCGAGTCGAAGAAGCCCGGCGCCAGGGCGTTGACCCGGATGCCCTTGCGGCCGGTCCACTGCTGGGCCAGGTCGCGGGTCAGCCCGATGAGCCCGGCCTTGCTCGCGGCGTAGGCCGCCTGCGGCAGGCCGGCCGTGGTGAGCCCGAGGATGCTCGAGATGTTGACGATCGAGCTGCCCGGCTGCATGACCCGGCCGCAGGCCTGCGCCATCCAGTAGCAGCCGTTGAGGTTGACGTCGATGACCTGCCGGAACTGCTCCGGCGTCTCGCGGGTGGCGGGCACGGCGGTGCCGATGCCGGCGTTGTTCACCAGGACGTCGACCCGGCCGAACTCCGCGACCGTGGCGTCGACCAGCGCCTGGCAGTCCTCGGGGCTGGAGACGTCGGTGCGCACCGTGATCGCCCGCCGGCCGGCCGCCTCGACCGCCTCCCGGGTGGCGGTCAGGCGGTCCTCCCGCCGGGCGCCGAGGGCGACGTCCGCGCCGGCCTGCGCCAGGGCCCGCGCGAAGACGACGCCGAGCCCGGACGACGCCCCGGTCACGATCGCCACCCTGCCGTCGAGCCGGAACATGTCCAGGACGCCCTTGTCCGCCACGCGCGCTCACTCCCGTCGTCGCCACCGGTACCGCGACGACCGTAACGGTCGCTCGACCGGCCCGCCGGACGTACGCCGGACGCCTGCTCGGTGAACTCCGCAAGGCCTTCTACGGATCTGTGGACAGGCGCCTGAGCTGCGGATTCACCGGCTCGGAGAGAGGGTCCGCCGATAGAATCCGCACATGTGTTCGACCAGTGATCCGGGGGCCGACGCCGCCCGGCTGCATGCGCTGCCCGACGGCGAGCTGCTCACCGAGGTGGCCGGCCTGGTCGCCGAGCAGAACCGGATCGCGGCGCGGTTGACCGCCGCGGTGCGGGCGGCCGACGGGCGGCTGGCGTGCGAGCACGACGGGTTGAAGACGATGCAGGCCTGGCTGCGCACCCACGCCGGGCTGAAGAAGGAGGCCGCCGCGGCGCTGGTGCACCGCGGCCGGGCGCTGGCGCTGCTGCCGGCCACCGCCGCCGCGTTCAGCTCGGGCGCGATCGGCGTCGAGCACGTCACCGCCATCGCCGCCATCACCACGGGGAAGCACCTGGCGATGGCCGCCGAGCAGGGCATCGACCTGACAGAGGTCGACCAGGCGCTGGCCACGATCGCCGCCGGGCAGAGCTTCCAGACCCTCGCCGAGGCTGTTCAGCAGTACCTGACCCGGCTGGACCCCGACGGGCCGGAACCGGAGCCGATCACCCAGCGGTCGCTGCGGATCATCACCCACCCCGACAGCACCGTCACCGTGATCGCCGAACTCGACGCCGTCGGTGGGGAGAAGGTCAAGGCCGTGATCGAACCGATGGCCGCGACCTCCCGCTGCGCCGGCGACGACCGCAGCCCGGCCCAGCTCCGCGGCGACGTGCTGGTGCAGTGGGCCGACAACACCCTCGCCGCCGGCCAGGTGCCGATCCAGCGCACCCGCCGCCCGGGCATCGCCGCCGTGCTGGACCTGGACGACCTGGTCGACCCCGCGATCGGCAAGACCGCCGCGGAGCTGGGCTTCGGCGCCACCATCTCCGCCGCCCGCGCCCGCTGGCTGGCCTGCGACTCGGTGGTGGCCCGGATCGTGATGGGCCCGAACGGGGAACCGATCCACCGCGGCCGCGAGGTCCGCATCGTCCCCGCCGCGCTACGCCAGCTGCTCGATCTGCGGGACCGGGGCTGCGTGTTCGCCGGCTGCGACGCCCCGCACTGGTGGTGCGAGGCCCACCACCGCATCCACTGGGCCTTCGGCGGCCAGACCGATCCGGACAACCTGGGCCTGCTCTGCGAGCGCCACCACGGCAAGGTCCATCACGGCTACCGCATCGAACGCGACGCCGACGGGCGATGGCACACCTACCGGCCCGACGGCACCGAGATCCTGATCGACCGCGACGACCTCCTCAGCCAGGCGGCCCTCGCCATCCAGCAGGAGCTCCCCGACCGCGACGCCGCCCACGACCCGGACGACGCGTTCGTCCCCGTCTGACCCCACCGGCCGACCCCGGCACACGGCCCCGACACACCGCCACACCCCCCACCGCCACACCCCCACGGACACCGTCCGCGGGGGCAGACGGCGTGCGCCGGGGCACGTGGCGTGCCCGGGCGGTCGGCCGCAGACCGCCGCTCGGTGGGCGGCCGGGTCCCGGCGGCCCGAGGTGCGGGCGCCGCGTCCGCCGCTCATGATCACCGCCGTGGCCTCGCCGGACGTCGTCCTGGAGCTCAGGCCCCCCGCGCTGGCGTCGTTCCTCTACGCGGCGTCCCTGGTGGTGGGGGTCGTCGTCGTGGTCGTCTTCCTCGGCACCGATGCCCCGCCGTGGTTCGCCGTCGCCTTCCTCGCGGTGGCGGTCGGCATCACCGCGGTGAACACCGCCGCCGCGCTGAGCCGGGCCCGCGCACGCACGGACGGCACGCTCGAGGTCCGCAACCGCTTCACCACCCGCCGGGTCGACCGGTCCGAGATCGACCGGGTGCTGCTCGACTCGGTGGGTGGGTTCGGATCGAACCGGCGCGTCGAACTGCTGCTCACCGACGGCTCGACGCTCCCGCTGGTCGCGACGGAGACGCCGCCGCTGCCCGGCGCGCGCCGGCGCCTGGAGGACCAGGCGGCGCGCCTCCAGGACTGGGTGGGCACCGCGGCGCGGTACTGAGGGTCCGCATCCGTCGCGCAGTCGCATCGCCGCCGTCCCCGGGGCGTCACCGCCCCGACACCTCCGGCGGCCACGCTCGCGCTGTGAGCCCGACCCTGATCGCGCCCGCCGCCGAGCCCGCCGTCCACCCGCTGCGCCGGCTGCGCACCGCCGCCGTCCTGGCCGGCGCGGGACTCCGGCCGACCACCTCCCGTCGCGCCGCAGTCTGCGGCGCCGCCCGCCTGCTGACGGCGCTGGGCGTGCGGGTCCGCGTGCACGCGCCGCTGGTCGCGTGGCCACGGGTCCGCCCGGGCGGCCCGGGCGTCCTCGTGGTCGCCGACTCCGCCTCCGACCTGGCCCACCTCGCCCTGGCGACGGCCGTGCCGGGCGCGGTCGCGGTCGACGGCCGGCCCGGCCGGCACGCCCGCACCCTGCGCCTGCCCACCGTGCCGGCCACCACCGAGGCGATCGCCGCCGCCCTGCGCACCGGCCGGACCGTGACCTTGCGCCCCGGCGTCGGCGGCACCCACTCCCCCGCCGGCTTCGCGGCGGCCGCGGCGGTGGGCGCGCCGGTGTGCCCGGTCGCCGTCCGGATGCGGCCGGCCGCCGGGGCCGGCGTGCACGTCGCCCTGCACCTGCTGCCGGAGGTCGCGGGCGCGAGCGGCGACGCCGCCGCGCTCGCCGCCCGGGCCCGTCGGGCACTCGCCGCGGTTCCCGGTGGCCTCGCTGCAGGGGCCCGGCCCGAGCCCGCGAGGGTCAGAGGGCAGCGAGGTCCTTCTACTCGGTGACCCGACCCTCGCGGACGTCGAGCCGGCGGGTGGTCTCGACCGCCTCCAGCATCCGGCGGTCGTGCGTCACCAGCAGCAGCGTGCCCCGATAGCCGGCCAGGGCCTGCTCCAGCTGCTCGATCGCGGGCAGGTCCAGGTGGTTGGTCGGCTCGTCGAGCACCAGCACGTTGACCCCCCGCGCCTGCAGCAGCGCCAGCCCGGCGCGGGTCCGCTCGCCCGGGGAGAGGGTCTCGGCCGGCCGCAGCACGTGATCGGCGACCAGGCCGAACTTCGCCAGCAGGGTGCGGACCTCCGCCGTCGGCCAGTCGGGCACCTCGGCGGAGAAGACGTCGAGCAGCGGCTCCGGGCCGACGAAGCGACCGCGGGCCTGGTCGATCTCGCCGATCCGCACCGCCGGGCCCAGCGAGCCGCTGCCCTCGTCCAGCGCGACCCGGCCGAGCAGGGCGGCCAGCAGCGTGGTCTTCCCCGAGCCGTTCGGCCCGGTGATGGCCACGCGGTCGCCCCAGTCCACCTGCAGGTCCACCGGGCCGAGCGTGAACCCGCCCCGCCGGACGACGGCGCCGCGCAGCGTGGCCACCACCGCCCCGGCGCGTGGGGCGGCGGCGATCTCCATCCGCAGCTCCCACTCCTTGCGGGGCTCCTCGACGACCTCGAGCCGCTCGATCCGTCGCTCGGTCTGCTTGGCCTTGGCGCCCTGCTTCTCCGCCGTCGAGCGGTTGTGCGCCTTGATGTGCTTGTCGGGGTCCTTCTGCTTCTTCACCGCGTCGCGGACGCCCTTGGCCAGCCAGTTGCGCTGCATCCGGGCCCGCGCCTCGAGGTCGGCCCTCGTCTCGGCGTACTCCTCGTACTCCTCGCGGGCGTGCCGGCGGGCCACCTCCCGCTCGACGAGGTAGCTGTCGTAGCCGCCGTCGTGCACCCGCACCAGCTGCTGGGCCAGGTCCAGCTCGACCACGCGGGTCACCGTGCGGGACAGGAACTCGCGGTCGTGGCTGACCACCACCACGCCGCTGCGCGCGCCGGTGACGAAGCGCTCGAGCTGGTCCAGGCCGGCCAGGTCGAGGTCGTTGGTCGGCTCGTCGAGCAGCAGCACGTCGTAGCGGGACAGCAGCAGCGCGGCCAGGCCCACCCGGGCGGCCTGACCCCCCGAGAGCCCGGCGGTCGGCGCGTCCAGCGCGACGCCGGGCGCCACCTCCGCGACGACCTGCTCCGCCCGCTCCTCCAGGTCGGCGCCGCCCAGGGCCAGCCACCGCTCCAGCGCCTCGGCGTAGTCGTCGTCCGCGCCCGGCGCCCCGGCCGTCAGCCGCTCTGTCGCCGCCTCCATCGCCGCCTGCGCCGCGGCGACGCCGGTCCGGCGGGCCAGCAGGCCGGCCACGGTCTCCCCCGGCCGCCGCTCGGACTCCTGCGGCAGGTGGCCGACGGTCGCATGCGGCGGGCTCAGCGCGATGCTGCCGCCCTCGGCGGGCTGCTCGCCGGCGAGGATCCGCAGCAGGGTGGACTTGCCGGCGCCGTTGACGCCGACCAGCCCGACGACGTCACCGGGCGCGACCACCAGGTCCAGGCCGGCGAACAGCACGCGGGCGCCGTGACCGGCGGCCAGCTCCCGGGCGACGAGGGTGGCACTCACGGGAAGCCAGCCTGCCAGGGCGGTTCAACCGGATTCGCCGGCCGTCCGGTCGGGGTCGTCGTCGTCCTGCTCGAGGACGTCGTCGGCGATCTCGTCGAGCATCTCCTCCAGCGCCAGGTCCTCCTCGCCGGGCGGACGGCGGCGCAGCAGCCACGGCTGCAGGTGCTCGTAGCCGCGCACCGACACCCGGCGCAGCGGCCGCACCCGGTAGCCGGGCAGGCCCCGCAGCCGGCGGGCCAGCTCGCGATCGACCAGCGCCGTGCCCGGCCGGGCCACGGAGGTCAGCCGGCTGGCCAGGTTCACCACCGGCGAGTAGACGTCCCCGAGGTGGGTGAGCACCGGCCCGTAGGCGACCCCGACCCGCAGCGCAGGGCGGTCCTCGGCGGCCCAGGTCTCCGGCAGCTCCAGGGCGATCTCGGCCGAGGCGGCCGCCGTCCCGGCGGTGAACAGGACGCCGTCCCCCACGGTCTTGACCACCCGGCCGGCCCGCCGGGCGACGACCTCCGCCGCGATCGCCTCGAAGTCCTCGATCATCGCGCCGAGCTCCCGCGCGTCCATCCCGCGGCTGCGCGAGGTGTAGCCGACCAGGTCGGCGAAGCCGACGGCGAGCTCCCGGCGGTCCCCGGCCACCCCGCCGGAGGCCTGCAGGCGCTCGGCGTTGGCGGCCAGGTGCCGGCGCCACACGTAGTCCTGCACCGCGCGCAGCACCGGCAGCAGCCGCTGGGCGGCCTCCATCACCTGCCCGACATCGGCCTCCCCCACGCCGCCGGCGCTCCGCACGAGCGTCTCGGCGAGCAGGTCGGACTGCCAGTCGGCCAGCCGGGACAGCGCCTGCGCCAGCGCCCGGGCGATCGAGGCCTCGGTGTTCTCGTCGACGAAGCCGGCGTCGATGAGCGTCGACAGCAGCCCCAGCGCGTGCACGTCGGCGTCGGTGAAGACCACCGCGTCGTCGGCGACGTCGGGGAACCCCAGCGCCCGCCACAGCCGCTGGGTGCGCGCCGGAGGCATCCCGGCCTTCGCGGCGACCTCGTGCCGGGTCCAGCGGCGCGGACCGCCGAGCAGCAGACGCTCGAGCGCGTCGAGCGCCTCGGCGTCGCCTCCCGTGCCCGGCTCTCCCATCCGCGCGACCGCCCCGCGGCTCAGCCGGTGGTGTGCACGACGAGGACGTCGCAGGCCGACCGCCGGGTCGCGTCGGCCGGCACCGAACCCAGCAGCCGGCCCTTGATGCCGTTGAGCCCGCGGTTGCCGACGACCAGCAGGTCGGCCTGCTCGCGCCGGACGACGTCGATCAGCACCTCGACCGGGGAGCCGGCCACCGCCACCGACCGCACCTGGCCGGCGCCGGCCGAGGCCGCCCGCTCGGCGGCCGTGCGCACCGTCTCCTCGGCCGGTGAGGAGCCGACCACCTGGTAGGCCTCGTCGCCGAGCACGTCCTGGGCGCGGGAGAGCTCGCGGTCGTCGGCCTCGGTCGGCAGGTAGGCGCAGGCGATCACCAGCTGGGCGTCGCAGGCACCGGCCAGCGCGCCGGCCCGCGCGACCGCGCGCAGCGAGGAATCCGAACCGTCCGTGCCGACGACCACCGTGCGATAGGCACCCACGTGCTGCGCTCCCTGCCTCGACTCCGTCGTCGCCGGGACTGTAGGTGACCGGCGACCTGTCCGCTCCCGCGGTGCAACGACGCCGCGGGCGGCAGGACACGGTGAACATCTCGCGAACGGTTCGCAGGAACGCCGACCGGGTGCGGTTGGATGGCCGGGTCAGGCCCCGAGCCGCACGAGGAGGGCGTCATCGCCACCGGCAGCACCGCCACCGGAACCACCCCCACCGGCGGACCGGCCCGCCGCGACCCCGTCCGGGTCGAGGTCACGGGCCTGACCAAGACCTTCGGCGCCGTCCGGGCCGTCGACGACCTGAGCTTCACCGTCGAGCCCGGCTCGGTGACCGGCTTCCTCGGGCCCAACGGTGCCGGCAAGACGACGACGCTGCGGATGGCCCTCGGCCTGCTCGTCGCCGACCGCGGCCGGACGACCTTCAACGGCGTCCGGTACCGCGACCTGCCCGAGCCCACCCGGCTGGTCGGCGCGGTGCTGGAGACGGCGTTCCACCCGGCCCGCTCCGGCCGCAACCACCTGCGCGTGTACTGCCGCGCGGCGGGCCTCCCGCTCGCCCGCGCCGACGAGGTGCTGCACCAGGTCGGCCTGGCCGACGCGGGCGGCCGGCGCGCCGGCGGCTACTCCCTCGGCATGCGGCAGCGGCTCGCACTGGCCACCGCGCTGCTCGGCGACCCGGCCGTGCTGGTGCTGGACGAGCCGGCCAACGGCCTGGACCCCGAGGGCATCCAGTGGCTGCGCGGCTTCCTGCGCCACCTCGCCCACGTCGAGGGCCGGACGGTCCTGGTCTCCAGCCACCTGCTGGCCGAGGTCGAGCAGACCGTCGACCGGGTGGTCATCGTCGGCGCCGGCCGGCTGGTCCGCGAGGGCTCGATCGCCGAGCTGCGGGCGGGTGCGGAGGGCGCGGGCAGCGTTCTGGTCCGCAGCCCCGAGGCGGCCCGGCTCGCCGCGCTGCTGGAGGGCCCCGGCCGCTCCGTCGCGGTGGAGGACCCGACCCGGCTCACCGTCACCGGCGCCACGACCGACCAGGTCGGCGCCACCGCGTTCGCCGCCGGGGTGGAGCTGCACGAGCTGGCGGCCCGCAGCAGCGGCCTCGAGCAGATCTACTTCCAGCTGACCAGCGGGACCGAGCAGTACGCGGCCGTCCCCGCGGGCACCGTTCCCCAGGGGGACCCCCGATGACCGCGCTGGTGCGCGCCGAGTGGACCAAGCTGTTCACGACCCGCACGTGGCTGGGCATGCTGCTCGGCGGCTGCCTGCTCGCCGGCGGCTTCGCCGCCCTGTTCACCGGCCTGGCCGGGCAGGACGGCGACGGCGGGCCCGGCCTCCCGGCCATCGGCACGGCCGAGTACGAGGAGCTGGTCTTCTCGGTCGCGGCCAACGCCAGCGTCTTCCTGCTGATCCTGGGGATCATCGGGATGACCCAGGAGTACCGGCACCGGACGGCGACGCCGACGTTCCTCACCACCCCCCGCCGGGGCCGGGTCATCGCCGCCAAGGTGGCCGCCTACGCGGTGGTCGCCGTGCCGTTCGCGCTCGCGGTCCTCGCGGTCAACGTCCTCGTCGTCCTGCTGTACGCCGGCGCGCGGGGCGACGCGCCCGGGCTGGGCGGGGACAACCTGCGCACGCTGGCCGCCTCGGGCCTGGTCCTCGTGGTGTTCACGGTGATCGGCGTGGGCGTGGGCGCGCTGGTCCGCAACCAGGTCGGCGCGATCGTCGGGGCGCTGGTCTACCTCAACGTCATCGAGCCGATCGTCGCCTCGATCGGCGCGATCCAGGGCGCCTACAAGTGGCTGCCCGGCGGCGCCGTCCAGGCCATCACCTCCGACTTCGAGGCGCCGGACCTGCTCGAGCCGTGGCAGGGTGCGGTGCTGCTGCTGGCCTACGGCGTCGTCGCCGCGCTCGTCGGCACCTGGCTGGCCGCCCGCCGCGACGTGGTGTGACGCCTCGGGCGCGCCCGACACCGACCGGTCCGCAGCAACCGGCGGGCGTAGCATCGGACACCGGTCAAATCCCGCTCGATCGACGACGAAGAAGGCACTCGACCCCGTGTCACGCGTGAGCCCCTCCCGGCCGTCCACCTCCTCCTCCCCGTCCTCCGCGGTGGCCGGCTTCGGCACCAACGAGTGGCTGGTCGAGGAGATGTACCAGCAGTACCTCGCCGACCCGTCCAGCGTGGACCAGGCCTGGCACGAGTTCTTCGCCGACTACCGGCCCGGCAGCCCGGTCGCGTCCAGCGACGACCGCGAGCAGGCCCCCGCGCCGGCCCCGCAGGCCGCGGCGCAGGAGGCGCCGGCGCCGCAGGCCGCCGCCCCGGCCGCCGCCGAGCAGCGCGCCGCGGAGCCCGCGGCGGCGCAGGAGCCCGCCGCGCAGGCCGGCAACGGCCGGGCCGCCGCCGCGCCGCCCGCCGTCGGCATCGAGCCCAAGACCGAGGCCACCGTGGTCGGCCGCGCCGCCGACCGCACCGACCAGCAGCGCCCGGCCGCCCCCGCGCCGAAGCCGTCCCCCGCGGCGGCCGCCGCCGCCAAGGCGCCCGCCGCCGGCGAGGGCCCCAAGCAGTCGCCGCTGCGCGGCGCCGCCGCCAGCGTCGTCAAGAACATGAACGCCTCGCTGACCGTCCCGACGGCCACGAGCGTGCGCGCCGTGCCGGCCAAGCTGCTGGCCGACAACCGCATCGTCGTCAACAACCACCTGGCCCGCGCCCGCGGCGGGAAGGTCTCCTTCACCCACCTGATCGGCTACGCGCTGGTCCGGGCGCTGGACGACTTCCCGAACATGAACAACGCGTTCGCCGAGGTCGACGGCAAGCCGGTGCTGGTGCAGCCCGAGCACGTCAACTTCGGCCTGGCGATCGACCTGCCCAAGCCCGACGGCTCGCGGTCCCTGGTCGTGGCCTCCATCAAGGCCGCCGAGACCATGGACTTCGCCCAGTTCTGGGCGGCCTACGAGGACGTCATCCGCCGCGCCCGGCAGAACAAGCTGACCCTCGAGGACTTCTCGGGCACCACCATCAGCCTGACCAACCCGGGCACGATCGGCACCAACCACTCCGTGCCGCGGCTGACCGCCGGGCAGGGCGCGATCATCGGCGTCGGGGCCATGGAGTACCCGGCCGAGTTCCAGGGGATGAGCCCCGAGGCGCTCACCGAGCTCGGCATCTCCAAGATCATCACGCTGACCTCGACCTACGACCACCGGATCATCCAGGGCGCCGAGTCCGGCGACTTCCTGCGCCGGCTGCACGCGCTGCTGCTGGGCGAGGACGGCTTCTACGACGACGTCTTCCGCTCGCTGCGCATCCCCTACGAGCCGGTGCGCTGGATGCCCGACGTGCGGGTCAGCCGCGAGGGGCAGATCGACAAGGAAGCCCGGGTCATCGAGGTCATCGAGGCCTACCGGCGCAACGGCCACCTCATGGCCGACACCGACCCGCTCGAGTTCAAGGTCCGCACCCACCCCGACCTGGACATCCTCCAGCACGGGCTGACCCTGTGGGACCTGGACCGGAAGTTCCCCGTCGGCGGCTTCGCCGGCGAGCGGATGATGGCCCTGCGCGACATCCTCGGCGTGCTGCGCAACTCCTACTGCCGCACGGTCGGCGTGGAGTACATGCACATCACCGACCCCGAGGAGCGCGAGTGGATCCAGAAGCGGGTCGAGCTCAAGGCCGAGCAGCCCGACCGGGAGAAGCAGAAGCACGTCCTGGGCCGGCTCAACGCCGCTGAGGCGTTCGAGACCTTCCTGCAGACCAAGTACGTCGGGCAGAAGCGGTTCAGCCTCGAGGGCGGCGAGTCGGTCATCCCGCTGCTGGACGAGGTGCTCATCGCCTCCACCGACCACCAGCTCGACGAGGTCGCGATCGGCATGGCCCACCGCGGCCGGCTGAACGTGCTCGCCAACGTCCTCGGCAAGAGCTACGCCAAGATCTTCGGCGAGTTCGAGGGCAACATCGACCCCGGCACCGTCCAGGGCTCCGGCGACGTGAAGTACCACCTCGGCGCCGAGGGCACGTTCCGCAACCCGCTCGAGGACGGCAAGGAGATCGCCGTCTCGCTGGCGAGCAACCCCTCGCACCTGGAGACGGTCAACCCGGTCCTCGAGGGCATCGCCCGCGCCAAGCAGGACATGATCGACAAGGGCGAGAGCGGCTTCACCGTGCTGCCGGTCCTGCTGCACGGCGACTCCGCGTTCGCCGGGCAGGGCGTCGTCCAGGAGACGCTGAACCTCTCCCAGCTGCGCGGCTACCGCACCGGCGGCACCGTGCACGTCGTCATCAACAACCAGGTCGGGTTCACCACCAGCCCGGCAGCGGCTCGCTCGAGCCTCTACTCGACCGACGTCGCGCGGATGATCGGCGCCCCCGTCTTCCACGTGAACGGCGACGACCCCGAGGCCTGCGTCCGGGTGGCGCGGCTGGCCGTGGACTACCGGCAGGCGTTCCGCAAGGACGTCGTCATCGACCTGGTCTGCTACCGCCGGCGCGGGCACAACGAGGGCGACGACCCGTCGATGACCCAGCCGCTGATGTACGACATCATCGACCGCAAGCGCTCGGTCCGGAAGCTGTACACCGAGGCGCTGATCGGCCGCGGCGACATCACGCTGGCCGAGGCCGAGGAGGCCCTGAAGGACTACCGCGGCCAGCTCGAGCGGGCCTTCGCTGAGACCCACGACGCCCGGGACACCTCCAAGCCCGAGCCGGTCATGGACCCGCGGACGGCGCAGGAGTCCGACGTCGCCACGGCCATCCCCACCGAGGTGCTCAAGGCCATCGGCGACGCGCACGTCTCCTTCCCGCCGGACTTCACGCCGCACCCGAAGCTGCAGAAGATGCTCGAGCGGCGCGCGGCCATGGTCAGCGAGGGCGGCATCGACTGGGCGATGGGCGAGCTGCTCGCCTTCGGCTCGCTGCTCATGCAGGGCATCCCGGTCCGGCTGGCCGGCCAGGACTCCCGGCGCGGCACCTTCGTGCAGCGGCACGCGGTGCTCATCGACCGGGAGAGCGCGGCGGAGTACACCCCGCTGCTGCACCTGGCCGAGGGCCAGGCGAAGTTCTTCGTCTACGACTCGCTGCTGTCGGAGTACGCCGCCCTCGGCTTCGAGTACGGCTACTCGGTGGCCAACCCGAAGGCGCTCGTGCTCTGGGAGGCGCAGTTCGGCGACTTCGTCGACGGCGCGCAGATGGTCATCGACGAGTTCATCAGCTCCGGCGAGGCGAAGTGGGGGCAGCGCTCCGGCGTCGTCCTGCTCCTCCCGCACGGGCTGGAGGGCCAGGGTCCGGACCACTCCAGCGGCCGGATCGAGCGGTTCCTGCAGCTGTCGGCCGAGAACAACATGACGGTCGCCAACTGCACGACCCCGGGCAACTACTTCCACCTGCTCCGCCGGCAGGCGCTGTCGGACGTGCACCGGCCGCTGGTCGTGTTCACCCCGAAGTCGCTGCTGCGCTCCAAGGCGGCGGTCAGCGCGGTCGCCGAGTTCACCGACGAGGGCTTCCGGCCGGTCCTGCCCGACACCGGCGTCGGCGGCGAGCAGCTCGACGCGGCCGCGGTGCGCCGGGTGCTGCTGTGCAGCGGCAAGGTCGCCTACGACCTGATGGCCCAGCGGGAGTCCGCCGGCGCCCGCGACACCGCGATCGTGCGGGTCGAGCAGCTCTACCCGCTGCCGGCGGAGCAGATCGTGGCCCAGCTGGAGCGCTACCCGAACGCCTCGGACGTCGTCTGGGTGCAGGAGGAGCCGGCGAACATGGGCGCCTGGCAGTTCATGGCCGTGAACCTGCCCGAGCACCTGCCGGCCGGCCGGCAGCTGCGCCGGGTCAGCCGCCGCGCCTCGGCCAGCCCGGCCGTCGGCTCGGCCAAGGTGCACGAGGTCGAGCAGCGCCAGCTGGTCGCGCAGGCCTTCGCCGACTGAGCAGCCGGCCGAGCGTGTACTTCACCGACCGTGGCCTGGAGGAGCTGGTCGACCGGCGGGGCGAGGAGCAGGTGACCCTCGCCTGGCTGGCCGACCAGCTCCAGGCCTTCGTCGACCAGAACCCCGAGTTCGAGGTGCCCGTCGAGCGGCTGGCCACGTGGCTGGCCCGCGGCGGCACCGACGACGACGAGGAGTGAGGGACCCCCTCGCCCCCATCCCCTCGCACGCCCGGGGCCGGATCCTGCGCGACGGCCGTCCCGGCTCCCCGCGGGGCCTCCTCGTGCTGCTGGGCGCCCTGTCGGCGTTCGGCCCGCTGTCGATGGACCTCTACCTGCCGGCGCTGCCGGCGGTGGAGGACGACCTGCGGGCCGGCCAGTCCCCGGTCCAGCTGACCCTGTCGGCGGTGGCCCTGGGTCTGGCGGCGGGGCAGCTCGTCGCCGGGCCGCTGTCGGACCGCTTCGGCCGCCGGGGCCCGCTGCTGCTCGGCGTGGGCGCCTGGGCGCTGGCGTCGCTGCTGTGCGCCCTCTCCCCCACCGTGTGGGTCCTGGTGGCCATCCGGCTGCTGCAGGGGCTGGGCGGCGCGGCCGGGATCGTGCTGGCCCGGGCGATCGTCCGGGACCGGTACGAGGGCACCGAGTCGGCGCGGGTGTTCGCCGTCCTCGCCTCGATCGGCGGTGCGGCGCCCGTCCTGGCGCCCGTGCTGGGCGGGCAGCTGCTGCGGGTCACCGACTGGCGCGGGCTGTTCGTGGTGTTGGCCGCGATCGGCCTCGTGCTGCTGCTCGCGGCGGCGTGGCGGCTGCCGGAGACGCTGCCGCCCGACCGGCGGGTGGCCGGCGGCGTCCGCAGCACGGTCCGCAACGGCCGCGCCCTGCTGCGCCGGCGCACCTTCGTCGCGGCCGTCCTCTCCCAGGGTCTGGCCTTCGGCGCGCTGTTCACCTACATCTCCGGCTCGTCGTTCGTCCTGCAGGACGGCTACGGGCTCTCGGCTCAGCAGTTCAGCCTCGTCTTCGCCGCCAACGGGACGGGGATCGTGCTGGCCGGCCAGGCGTCCCGGGTGCTGGTCGCCCGGACCGGCTCGCGCCTGCTGGTGCGGGTGGGCCTGGGCCTGCAGGCCGCCGGCTCGGCCGTCCTCGTGGCGGGCGCGGTCGCCGGTGCCGGCCTGCCGGTGGTCCTGCCGGCGCTGTTCGCCGTCGTCGCCGCGACCGGGCTCGTGCTGCCCAACGCGACCGCGCTGGCCATGGCCGACGCCGCCCGCGCGGCCGGCACGGCGTCCGCGCTGGTCGGGGTCGGGCAGTTCGCCATCGCCGGCGTCGGCGCGCCGCTGGCCGGCCTGGGTGCCGCGGGCACGCTGCTGCCGATGGCCGGTGTGATGCTCGGGTTCGCGCTGCTCGGCGGGCTCGCCACGGCGTTCCTCGCCCGTCAGCCGGATCCCACCGATGCCCCGGTCAGCGAGCCGGCGGCGGCGCCCGAGGCCTGACCCCCGTCCTGCCCCCGGTCCTGCCCCCACCCGGGCCCCGGCCTCGACCTCCGCGCGCCTCCCCCGCCCGCGGCGCCCGGCGCGGCACCCTGCGGCCGTGCTCGGTCACTCCCACGCCCTCTCGGGCCTGGCCGTCGGCGCCGCGACGCTGCCGTGGGCCCCGGTCGACGGGACGGTCGCCCAGGTCGCGTGGGTCGCCGCCGTCGGCGGGTTCTCGATGCTGCCCGACCTCGACGCCCACGGCTCCACCGTGTCCGACATGTGGGGGCCGATCACCGACGTGCCGTCCGGCGCCATCGGCCGCCTCGCCCAGGGGCACCGATGGGGCACCCACGACGCCGTCCTCGGCCCGCTGGCCTTCGCCGGCCTGGCCGTCCTCGCCGCCCGCAACTATTGGTCGAGCCTGCTGTTCATGGCGCTGGCCATCGGCCTGGCGCTGCACGCGCTGCACTTCATCATCCCGGGCCGGGCCGAGAACACCGTGATCGGCAACCTGGCGCTGTCCTGGGCCGGCGCCTGGTTCCTGCTCGACCACACCCCGCAACCGATGTGGCTGCCGTGGGCGGTCGGCCTCGGCTGCCTGGTGCACATCGCCGGCGACGCGATCACCCGGCAGGGCGTGCCGATGCCGCTGATCTGGCTGGTGCGCCGCTGCCGGCTCAAGCTGACCCCGATGCACACCGGCGCCTTCCTCGAGAAGGCGGTGCTGGCGCCGGGCTTCGTGGTCGCGGCGCTGTGGTTCCTCTACGCCAACACCGCGGTCCGCGACACCGTCGACCCGCTGATCTCCGACCTGCTCGCGCGGGTCTGAGCGGGGGTCACCCGACGCCGGCCGGCACCCGCCCCTCCGGGCCGACGGCGGCGGCCCGGGCGGTGCACCGCCTCCCCGGCCGCGACGGATACGTGCGGCCGGCCCGGGACGCCCGCGCGGCCACCGTGGCCCTCGCGGATGCCGGCCGGCGTCCTCGACCCGGTCTCCCGCCCCACCGGAGGGGATCCGCCGGCGTGACGCCGGCGGATCCCCGCCGCGCGGGGGTCAGACCGTGACGTGCTGGTCGCGGGCGCAGGCGGCGACCGCGGCGGCGACGGCCTCGGCCACCCGGCGGTCCAGCGGGCTGGGCACGATGTAGTCGGGCCGCACGTCCGCGCCGACGACGTCGGCGATCGCCGTGGCCGCGGCGAGCTTCATCTCCTCGGTGATGTGCTTGGCGCCGGCGTCGATGGCGCCGCGGAACACCCCGGGGAAGGCCAGCACGTTGTTGATCTGGTTCGGCTCGCCGCTGCGGCCGGTGGCGACGACGGCCGCGTACCGCGCCGCCATCTCCGGGTCCACCTCGGGGATCGGGTTGGCCAGCGAGAACACGATGCAGTCCGGCGCCATGGACGCGATGGCCGACTCCGGCACCGAGCCGCCGGACAGGCCCAGGTAGACGTCGGCGCCCTCGAGGGCACCCACCATGGTCCCGGCGTAGCCCGCCCGGTTGGTGTTCTCGGCGACCCAGCGCTTGATCGGCGTGAGGTCCTCCCGGCCGGTGTGCAGCACGCCGCGGGAGTCCGCGACGGCGATGTCCCCCACCCCGGCCTCGAGCAGGATCTTGGTGCATGCCACACCCGCCGCGCCGGCACCGGACACGACGACGCGCAGACCGGCCAGCTCGCGGCCGACCACCTTCGCCGCGTTGCGCAGCGCGGCGAGGACGACGATCGCCGTCCCGTGCTGGTCGTCGTGCATCACCGGGATGTCCAGCCGCTCGCGCAGCCGCTCCTCCACCTCGAAGCAGCGCGGGGCGCTGATGTCCTCGAGGTTGATGCCCCCGAAGGACGGCGCGATCGCCGCGACGGTCTCGACGATGGCGTCGACGTCGGTGGTGTCGAGCACGACCGGCACGGCCGAGAGGCCCGCGAACTCGCTGAACAGGCAGGCCTTGCCCTCCATGACCGGCAGCGCCGCGGTCGGGCCGATGTCGCCCAGGCCGAGCACGGCGGTGCCGTCGGAGACCACCGCGACCGTGCGCGGCGCCCAGGTGTACCGGCGGGCGAGCTCGGGCTCGGCGGCGATCGCGCTGCTCACCCGGGCCACGCCGGGGGTGTAGGTCAGCGCCAGGTCCGCGATCGAGCCGATGGCCCGGGTGGACCGTACGACCAGCTTGCCGCCCTCGTGCACCGCGAACGCCGGGTCGTCGGCGAAGCGGTCGGGCTGCTGCGAGTCGGAGTTCCCGTCCATGGACACGGCAGCGTAATCCTCCGGCCGAAGGCCCCTCGCTACGGTGCGACCGTGGAGATCCGCGAGCTCGCCGTGCCCGACGCCTACGCCATCGACCTGGTGTCCCACGGCGACGCCCGCGGCCGGTTCACCGAGTGGTACCGCGCCGACCTGATCGCCGAGGCGGCCGGCTCCGCGCTGCCGCTGGTCCAGGCCAACCACAGCGTCTCGGCGCGCGGCGCGCTGCGGGGCGTGCACTTCGCCCTCGTGCCGCCCGGGCAGGCCAAGTACGTCTACTGCCCGGCGGGCCGCGTGCTCGACGTGGTGGTCGACGTCCGGGTCGGCTCCCCCACCTTCGGCGTCTCCGACGCGGTGCTGCTGGACAGCGACGAGCCGCGGGCGGTCTACCTCGCCGAGGGGCTGGGCCACGCGTTCGTCGCCCTGGCCGACGGCAGCTCGGTGACCTACCTGGTCTCCAGCGGCTACGACCCGACCCGCGAGTTCGGCGTCCACCCGCTCGACCCGGAACTGGACCTCCCCTGGCCCGCCGACGTCGACTTCGAGCTGTCGGCCAAGGACCGCGCCGCCCCGACCCTCACCGAGGCGCGCGAGCAGGGGCTGCTGCCCACCATGGCCGAGTGCGCCGCGCGCTACGCGGAGCGCCGCGGGGCCTGACGCCGCGGGGCCTACCGCCCCGGGTCGGGCGCGTCCGGCGGGGGCCCGCCCAGGCGCCCCGGGCGCGGCCACAGCCGCGCCACCACCCGCCCGACGACGACGGCCGGCCCGAACGCCCGGCTGTCGTCGGTGACGAGCGCGTTGTCGCCCTGCACCCAGTGCCCGCCCGGCAGCGGGTGCACGACCCGCTTGACCACGAGCAGGTCCGGCCGGGCCGGGAACCGGGCGAGGACGACGTCGCCGGAGCGGACCCGCCCGCCGGGCGCGACCCGCCGCACGAGCAGCCGGTCACCGGAACGCACCGTCGGGCTCATCGAGGGGCCGCTCACCCGGGCCACGACCCACGGCGTGAGCAGGGCGGGAGCCCCCTGTCCCCCTCTGTCCGCGCCGGTCACCGCGAGTAGGGTCGCAGACGACCCACCCCACGAGAACCGGAGGCTACGTCCATGCGTCTGTTCCGCATGTTCTCCGCCGTGGAGGCCACCGCGCACTGCGACCTCCCCTGCGGCGTGTACGACCCGGCCCAGGCCCGCATCGAGGCGGAGTCCGTCAAGGCCATCCAGGAGAAGTACCAGGCCAACGAGGACCCGGTGTTCCGGCAGCGCGCCGTGCTGATCAAGGAGCAGCGCTCGGACCTGGTCAAGCACCACCTGTGGGTGCTGTGGACCGACTACTTCAAGCCGCCGCACTTCGAGAAGTACCCGCAGCTGCACGAGCTGTTCAACAAGGCGACCAAGCAGGCCGGCGCCGCCGGCGGCAAGGGCAGCATGGACCCGGCCGAGGGCCAGAAGCTGCTCGACTACATCGCCGAGATCGACAAGATCTTCTGGGAGACCAAGGCCGCGGCCTGACCCTCCCCCTCACCGGCCGGTGACCCCCCGGGGTCGCCGGCCGGTGGCGTCCCCGGCGGCCGATGAGTCCGCGGCGCGGGCCCCGTCTGCCCTCCGACGACCCCACTCCCGAGGAGCGACCATGGCCATCCGCCTCAACCCGTACCTGCACTTCGCCGGCGACGCCCGCGCGGCGATGGAGTTCTACCGCTCCGTCCTCGGCGGGCAGCTGGACGTGATGACGTTCGGCGACGCGGGCGGCGGGGGCGGCGAGTACCCCGCCGACGGCGTCATGCACGCCTTCCTGCGCACCGACGCCGGCCTGGAGCTCATGGCCTCCGACGGGCACGACCCCGACGCCGGCGGCCCCGACAAGGTCTCCTGCTCGATCTCCGGCGACGACCCGGAGACCCTCACCCGCTACTTCGAGGGGCTGGCCGAGGGCGGCACCGTCGACGTGCCGTTCGAGAAGCAGATGTGGGGCGACACGTTCGGGCAGGTCACCGACCGATACGGCATCCGCTGGCTGGTCAACGCCACCTCTCCCGCCTCCTGAGCCCCGCGGGCGTTCCCGGGCCCCGCCGGCCCGGGAACGCCCCGGCCCCGCTCCGCGGCCCCCGGTAGCGTGGGGGCCACCATGCGCATCGACCCCGCCGGCTGGCCCTTCATCGCCGGCCCGCTGGCCCCTGCCGCCCTCCTGTCGACCGCCGCGTCGGTCTCCGGCCGCCGCTGGCCCCGGCGGGTGGCCTGGCCGCTGGTCGGGCTGTCGGCCTACATGACGCTGTTCTTCCGGGACCCGGACCGCCGCTGTGACCGCGAGGCCCCGGCCCCCGACGACGTCCTCTCCCCCGCCGACGGCGTCGTCATGGTCGCCGGGCAGCCGCAGGAGGACGTCGCCCCGCCCGGGGACTGGCAGCAGGTCAGCGTCTTCCTCTCCGTCGTCGACGTGCACGTCAACCGCTCGCCGTACGCCGGCGAGGTGGTGGAGAGCTCCTACCGCCGGGGCAGCTTCCTGGCCGCGTACCGCAAGGAGTCCGCGCACCGCAACGAGCGCAGCGAGCTGTGGCTGCGCGACGGCGAGCGGACGGTGGTCTTCCGGCAGATCGTCGGCGTGCTGGCCCGCCGGATCGTCACCCGCACCGGGGTCGGGCAGCGCCTGGCCACCGGCGAGCGGATGGGCCTGATGAAGTTCGGGTCGCGGATGGACGTCTTCGTGCCGCCGGAGTGCGAGATCACGGTCCGCACGGGGCAGCGGGTGCGCGGCGGCGAGACCGTCATCGCGCGCTGGCCCGCGGCCGGCTGAGGAGCGGCGGCATGCCCAGTTCCGCGTCGGGCGCCGGGGTCCCGCAGACCCGCCGGACGGCGACCGTGGAGTTCGTCCGCGGCTCGGTGCGCGGCACCCGGCGGCGGGCGCTGGCCACCCTGCCCAGCCTCTTCACGCTGGCCAACATGATGTGCGGCTTCGTCGCCATCCTGGTGTCGATCCGCGGGGACCACACGCTGGCCGCGGTCCTGGTCGGGCTGTCGGTCGTCTTCGACATCACCGACGGCGCGGTCGCCCGGCTGGTCGGCGCCGTGACGCCGTTCGGGCTGCAGTTCGACTCCCTCGCCGACCTGGTCTCCTTCGGCATGGCGCCGGCCCTGCTGGCCTTCACGCTGTTCTCCGAGGGCCGCGACGGCTGGGACCCGCTGGGCTGGGTGGTCTGCGGGCTGTGGGTGGCCTGTGCGGCGATCCGGCTGGCCCGGTTCAACACGACGATCGACCCGACGGCGGACAAGCGGTACTTCACCGGCATGCCCAGCCCCGGCGCCGCCGGCGTCGTCCTGGCCTCGGTGTTCGCCTTCGGCGACCAGATGCAGGGCCGCGACCGGCTGTGGGTGCTGCTCATCGTCGCGGTGCCGGCGCTGCTGATGGTCAGCACCGTCCGCTTCCGGTCGTTCCGCTCGCTGGTCAGCCCCAAGAGCGGCCGCCCGTACGGCCTGATCGCCGCCGCGGTCGTGATCGTCGTCGGCTTCGCCACCGTCCCCGTCGTCACCGGCTGCGTGCTGGCCTACGGCTACCTGTTCGCCCCCGTCCTCGTCCCCGCCCTGTCACCGCTGGCCCGGCTGGTGCCCGACCGCGTCAAGGAGCTGCTCACATGAGCGTCCGGGAGATCCGGCCCGCCGACGTCCCCGCCGTGGTGGGCCTGGTCCGCGAGCTGGCCGACTACGAGAAGGCGCTGCACGAGGTCCGGCTCACCGAGGAGCGGCTGACCGCCGCGCTGTTCGGCGACTCCCCCGCCCTGTTCGGCCACGTCGCGGAGCAGGACGGCCGCGTGGTCGGGACGGCGCTGTGGTTCCTCAACTTCTCCACCTGGCGCGGCACCCACGGCATCTACCTCGAGGACCTCTACGTGCAGCCGGAGCACCGCGGCAGCGGCCTCGGCCGGGAGCTGCTGCGGACCCTCGCGGCCACCTGTGTGGAGCGCGGCTACGACCGGCTGGAGTGGTCGGTGCTGGACTGGAACACGCCGTCCATCGACTTCTACCGGGCCGCCGGGGCGGTGCCGATGGACGAGTGGACCGTCTTCCGGCTGACCGACGAGGCCCTCGCCGGCTTCGCCGCCGACCGGCGGGGAGCATGAGCACCGGGCGCCAGCCGGCGGAGTGCTGGCTCACCGACATGGACGGCGTCCTGGTGCACGAGGGCCACGCGCTGCCCGGCGCCGCCGAGTTCCTCGCCCGGCTGGTCGAGCGGCGGCGGCGGTTCCTCGTGCTGACGAACAACTCGATCTTCACGCCGCGCGACCTCGCGGCGCGGCTGGCCCGGTCGGGGCTGCAGGTGCCCGAGGAGGCCATCTGGACCTCGGCGCTGGCGACGGCGGACTTCCTGTCCACCCAGCTGCCCGGCGGGTCGGCCTACGTCATCGGCGAGGCGGGCCTGACGACGGCGCTGTACGAGGCCGGGTACACGCTCACCGACACCGACCCGGACTACGTCGTCCTCGGCGAGACCCGCACCTACTCGTTCGAGGCGATCACCCGCGCCGTCCGCCTGGTGGAGGCCGGAGCCCGGTTCATCGCCACGAACCCCGACGTGACCGGGCCGTCCGCCGAGGGGCCGCTGCCGGCGACCGGCGCGGTGGCCGCGATGATCACCAAGGCGACCGGCGCGGAGCCGTACTTCGTCGGCAAGCCGAACCCGATGATGTTCCGCAGCGCCATGAACCGGATCGAGGCGCACTCGGAGAGCACCGTGATGGTCGGCGACCGGATGGACACCGACGTGGTGGCCGGCATCGAGGCCGGGCTGGACACGATCCTGGTGCTGACCGGCTCGACCCGGGCCGGCGACGTGTCCCGCTTCCCGTTCCGCCCCGGCCGCGTGCTCGACTCGATCGCGGACGTCGTCGACCTGGTCTGAGCTACTCCTCCGAGCGCTGGAAGAAGGCGAGCCGGGCCTCGGGGGTGGCCAGCAGGTAGAGCTCCACGGCCACGAGCACGAGCACCGGCAGCCCGATCTCCGGCCGCTCGGCGGTGAACGCCGTCGTGTAGCCCAGCGCGGCCAGGATGAGCTGCAGCACCACCACGGGCCCGCGCGCCCACGCCGACACCCGCCACAGGCCGACCGCGGCGGCGGCCATCGCGGCGCCGAAGATCGCCACGTAGACGACCTCGGCGACCGCGTTGCTGGTGCTCGTCGGCGTGCTGGTCAGCGTCAGGTAGAGCAGGACGAGCGCGCCGCCGAGCAGCAGCGCGGCCTCCAGCGCCACGACCAGCGCGGCGCGGCGGACGGCGGCGGGCGCCTCCGGCCGGTCGGCCCGCGGCCGCGGCGCGCCGGGCTCGGCCGCCCCGCCCAGCAGCCGGTCGGCGCGGCTGCGCCGCGGGGGGGGGGGGGGGGGGCCCCCCCCCCCCCCCCCTAAAACAACCCCACCCCCCACAGCCCCCCCAAAACCCACCACCCCAACAGGCGCCCCAAAAAA